>JAJPKB010000381.1 GCA_021323915.1 Chloroflexota bacterium
GAAAATAGGCGAGAGCAGAGGAGTTGTCGTATGAATCGCGTGCGTGTGACCTGGTACCGCGTGGCTATCATCGTCGGGATGATCGCGGCGGTCGCGATCGCGGCCGGCGCCGGGAATTCCTGGTAGTTTCTTGATCTTGCTTTTCAGTTGTCTAACTGGAGAAGATCGATGAGACATCAGTGGTTCCACTGGCTGATCGGCCGGTTTGGTTTTCGCTGGTAAATAGCCAGTCGGAGGCGGCCTGACCGACGACCGTCGGTCAGGCCGCCTCCGAGGCGCCGTGAGTGTGGGCAAAGAGGTATCGGAGCTCGAGGAAGCATTGGCTTCATTTCTGGCGCTGTCCCGCGGGACGCGGTTGTACGTCGCGGCCGTGGTCGCGGCCTCGCTCGGCGTCGGCTATTTTCTGATCATCCACCCCTCGGCGGTTCGGGTTCCCCCCGGGCACGTCCTGCCCCTCGTCCTGATCTTCAGCGTCGCGTCCCTCGCCACCGAGCTACGCACGATCACGACGCCGGCCGGCGATCACAAGACGATCACGTCGGCGATGTTCATCGCCCTGATTCTCCTGGTTGGCTCGACCTACACGCTGCCCGCGGTCTGTTTCTCGATGGTTGCCGCGCTGGTAATCCTTCGTCGCCCCTGGTTCAAGATCGTTTTCAACGTCGCCGAGTACGTTCTGACGGTAAGCTTCAGCGGGATGGTGTATCAGTCCGCTTCGATCGTGCTTGGCAGCGGTCCTATCCCCGACTACAACAGCGTGGCTGGAGTCATCGCCCTGGCCCTCCTGGCGGTGACGTACTTCGTCGCGAACTCCGGACTCGTCGCCGGCGTGGTGGCGTTGTCTGAGGAGCGATCGTTCTTCTACATCTGGAGCCTCACCAACGTCGAGATGCTGGCGCAGTACGCCGCGATGGTCGTCGTCGGCATCATCATCGCGATGCTCTGGGAAGCGGTGCCCTGGAGCATCGTTCTGATGGCGGTGATCTTGATCGGGGTCTACGTCTCCTTCGCGCTGGCGGAGTCACTGCAGGTAGCGCAGCGTGATCTTCTCCTGCGGATGGACGAGCTGCAGCGTCGGACCGCCGAGCTGGCCCTGTTGAATCAGATTAACGAAGCGCTGACCCGCGCGCCGGATCTCGCCCGCTTCTGGGACGTGATGTACGAGCAGGCGGGACGAGTCTTCGATACCACGTGCTTTTTTGTCGCGCTTCGCGACGACCAGGGAGATTCCTACCAGGTTGCCTTCGGCCGCGCCTTCGACGCTCCGATCGGCGAGCGGAGCTTTGGACCGAACGTGGGCCTGGTCGGCCTGATCGAGGAGCGGCGAGAGCCGCTGCTTCTGTTGGGAGACGGCGTGGCCGGCGTCGACGATGGATTGGACGTGAGCTGGAGCAGCCCACGGCAATCGATCCTGGCCGCGCCCCTCGTCGTGGAAGGGAACATTCGCGGTGTGATCGCGGCGGAATCGAACCGGGCTCGCGCCTACAGCGACGATGACCGGCGGATGCTGGCGGCGATTTCCGAACAGGCGGCGGTGGCTGTCGAGAAGACGCGCATCCAGAAGGAGGCGACCGAGACTCGGGCGCTCCTTCGCCTGAACACGCTCAAGGCAGAGTTCATCTCGACGGTGTCCCACGAGCTCCGCAGCCCGCTGACGCCAATCGTCGGATTTTCCGAGCTTCTCTCAGCGACGACGATCGACGCGGACCGCGTGCGCGACATGGGCGCCGAGATTCTCCGGCACGCGCAACGGATGCAGCGCCTGGTCGACGACCTCCTCGACGTGTCGCACATGGAGGCCGGTCGCTTCCGTCTCGACATGGTCGACGTGGATCTGGGCCAGTTGCTCGAGCGCACCGTCACGGAGATCGCTCGCCAGTCAGATCACCACGAGGTCGCGTATCACTCGGTGGGCGCGCTGCCGGTGATCCGTGGTGATCCTCTGCGATTGCGCCAGGTGATTGATAACCTGCTGACCAACGCGATCAAGTACTCGCCGGAAGGCGGACAGATCGACGTGACCGCGTTCCAGCGCGGGACCGAGGTGGTCGTCGCGGTTCGAGATCAGGGTATCGGGCTTCCTCCCGATAAGCTCGGGCGGCTGTTTGAGAAGTTCTACCGGGTCGACAACGCGTTGGCGCACCGCGTGCGCGGGAGCGGGCTGGGACTGGCGATCGTGAAGCACATCATCGACGCGCATGGAGGACGAGTCTGGGTGGAGAGTGAGCTGGGCCGTGGCAGTACGTTCACGTTCTCACTGCCATTAACCGCGGCGCCCCAGAGTCAAGCCCGGGCGATTGGCGAGGCAGGCGGAATCGTTGAGCGGAACGGGGAGATGGAGCGAGAGGAGGGACCGTCCCATGCGGAAGCGTATATTGCTGGTGGATGACGATCAAGCGGTGCAGCGGCTGGTGACGATGACCCTGGGGACGAACGATTTCGAAGTCGCGGTCGCGAGCGACGGCAGGACGGCGTTGGAGATGGCCGAGAGTCAGTTGCCCGACCTGGTGTTGCTGGACGTGATGATGCCGGATATGGATGGCTTCGCGGTCGCCAGGGCGCTGCGGTCTCGACCGGAGACGGCGAACGTCTCCATCATCATGCTCACGGCGCGGGGTAGCTCGGACGATCTTGCCCTCAGTAAGTCGCTCGGAGTCAGGGAGCATTTCATCAAGCCATTCAGTCCGCTCCATCTGCTGAAAACCGTCTACGCCATACTGGAGAGCATGCCGCCCTCCACTCGACCGGCGGCGGCCGAGCTGGCCGGTTAGGGCCAGTATGTTCTTCTCGCTCGTGATTCTTGTGTCGCTGGTGGTCGCCGTCGTCCGCGGTCATCCGCTCGACGATATGGTGGCGAGGCCATTTCGGCTGTGGCTGTTCGCCGTACTGGGCGCGCTTCTTCACCTGATCGTCAATCTCAAATGGTTCGCCGCTCCCCTCGCTTCGCGCCCGCTGAGCGCGGCGATTCCGCTCGGCGCTTTCCTCTACCTCGCCTCGTTCGTGTTCCTGATGGTCTTCTTGCTCGCCAACCTTGGCCATCCTGGATTGGTCGTGCTCCTGATCGGTATGTCTTTGAACCTGGTCGCGGTGGCGACGAACGGCGGTCAGATGCCCGGCGATCCCGGTCAGCTCGCGGCGGCCGGACTCCTCGACTCTCAGGTCAAGGAAGCCGCCGCCGGCCTCTGGTCTCCGTTCGGCCTGATCGGCCCGACGACGTCCTTTCCGTGGCTGGGCGACCGCATTTTCATGCCGATGCCCTTTCGCCAACCGGTTATCTTGAGCGTTGGCGACCTGATCATCGCGCTGGGCTGCTTCCTCTTCTGCAATTATCCGTTCCGTCGGGTGACCGTTTTCTCGTCCCGCCGGCGGTTCGGGTATCGGGCGTAGCCCGATTGCTTCCCCCCTTTTCGTTTCTTGCGCTGATCGAGCGGGCGTCGTATAGTTGAGGCATTGCGCGGCCCGGGGAGGCTGGCCATGGGCCGGGGTTGGGGGAGTCGTGGCGTTGCGCCCTTTGCTGTCGGTGGTGGTGCCGGCGTATAACGAAGAAGCCAGGCTGCCGGACAGCCTCGCGGCAATTCGGGAGTACCTGGCCCGTCAGCCCTACCAGGCCGAGGTCATCGTCGTGGACGACGGAAGTGGCGATCGCACCGCCTCCCTCGCCGAGTCGTTGCGAGAACGATGGCCGGACCTCCGCGTGATTCGGAATCCCCACCGTGGCAAGGCTTACGCGGTGCGAACCGGCGTTCTGGCGAGCGAAGGTGAGATCGTCTTCCAGTGCGACGCCGATCTCTCGATGCCCATCGCCGAGATCGCGAAGTTTCTCCCTCTGGTGGAGGGAGGCTGTCCGGTCGTGATCGGTTCGCGTGAAGCGACGGGCGCCCGACGCTTCAACGAGCCACCCCATCGGCACCTGATGGGGCGAGTGTTCAACTCGCTGGTACGCGTGCTCGTCCTGGGCGGCCTGCGCGATACCCAGTGCGGGTTCAAGTGCTTTAGTCGCCGCGCCGCGCAAGATATCTTCCCCCGCCTGCGGGTGCGTACCGACGAGGTCAACGTCCGGGGGCCGATGGTCACCGGCTTCGACGTCGAAGTGCTCTACCTGGCTCGAAAGCTCGGCTACCGGGTCGCGGAGGTTGGCGTCGACTGGTATTACGCGCCGGGCAGCAAAGTGAGCCCGGTGCGTGACACGCTGCGGATGGTGGCCGACTTGCTGAAGGTCCGGATCAACGACTGGCGGGGCGGATACGATCGTCCGCCATCCCGTTCTCCCGAAGTGACCCACGGGTGACGTCGCGGGCCAGGGTCCGGGCCGCCCTCGGCCTGATCGTCGCCGGGTACCTCGTCCTCGCCTTTCTTTACGCCACGCGCGTCCCGATCTGGAACGCGCCGGATGAGCCCGCTCATTACAACTTCATCCGCGCCATCGCCCTCGACCACCGTCTGCCGGTCCTGACGTCGGGCGATTACAATCAGGACGAGCTTGCCCGGTTGATGCACGATCACTTTGCCCCGGGCGAGTCGATCGACGACCTGCGGTACGAATCGCACCAGCCGCCGCTCTACTACCTCCTGGCGACCCCGATCTTCCTGGCCACCGATCACGCCGAGTTGCGGACCCGGGTGATCGCGCTTCGGCTGCTCACGACGGTTATCGGAGCGCTGGCCATTCTGGCGACCTATCGTCTGGCCCGGCTCGTCTTTCCCGAGCGCTCGTGGCTGGCACTTGGCGCCGCGGCGTTCGCGGCCTTCGTGCCGATGCACGTCTTCATGGACGCGGCGATCGACAACGACGCGCTGGTCGAGCTGATGATCGCGCTGGTGCTGATCGTGCTCGTCGACGACTTGAGAAAGCCCAGGGAGCCACGAAACGACCTTCTCGTCGGCGCCGGCGCCGGGCTCGCGGCGCTGGCGAAGCTGGATGGCGGCGTCTGCGCCGTCTTGATCGTCGCCGGATTCGCCGGCTCGGCCTTCCTCTCGACGGATCCGTCCCGAGCGTGGCGCGGCGCTCCGCTTCGCATCGCGCGCGCGGCGGTCGTCGCGGCGCTGATCAGCGGTTGGTGGTTCGTCCGAAACGTGCTGATCTACGGCTGGGGCGACCCGTTCGCACTGCGCCGGCACGCCCAGGTCGTGGTCGGGCAGCCCCTGACCGGAGCCCTGACCGGCTCGCGGATTCGCGAGCTGGCCCTGACCGCGTTTCACAGCTTCTGGGGCCAATTCGGCTGGATGGGCATTCCCTACTCCGATCGCACCTACGACGTGATCGCCGCGCTCTCCGCACTCGTCGCCCTGGGCGTCGGGTTGTTTCTCTGGCGCCTCGCCGCTCCGCTCCTGATGGGCGCGCCGCCCGGGCAGGGAAAGGGATCGTCGATGCCCGGACGCGCCGCTTTGTCCCTGGATGCGGAAGGAGTCGCGGTGGCGCTCCTCCTCGTCGAAGTGTTGCTTGTGATCGTCGGCGTCGTCTTCTACAATCTCCGGTATCTGCAGCCTCAGGGACGCTATTTCTTCCCGGCGATGCCCGCCCTCGCGATTCTATCCGCCGCTGGCATCGGCGAGCTGATCCGCGACGAGCACGTGGGATTGGTGATCAGCCTCGCCGGGATAGCGCTGTACGGGCTGTGCGTTTTTTCGTTGTTTCAGGTGATTGGTCCGGCCTTCGCCGCCGCCCCGTCGCCGTAGCGCCCACCGGACGTGATCCGGAGGCAATCTCGGTGTTGACCGAGGGGCGGGATTGGGGCAACGGATTCGAACGCGCGGGATGACGCCCCGGATCGGTCACGAGGGGGAGGACCCATGGGATTTCTTGGTAGCCTGCTGAAACTCTTCGGCGGCGGAGGTGCACCGGCCGACCGAGGATTGTACTATTACGTTCGCTGCGACAAGTGCGGAGAGAAGATTCGGTTTCGCGTCGATCCACGCTGGGACCTCGCGCCGTCCTACGAGGATGGCGATCAGGCGAGCAGCTTTAGCGTGACCAAGCACATCGTGGGGCAAAAGTGCTTTCGCCCAATCGAGGTCTCGCTCACGTTTGACCGCAATCGGAAGGAATCCGGACGGTTGGCCACCGGCGGCCAGCTGATCACGGCCGAAGAGTACGAAGCGGATAACCAGCGACTTTGACGCTCGGTCGGGGGCGGGTGTACACTTTGAAGTAGCAGTCCGGCTTGCGCAACCAGCGCTGGTTGCGTTGATCGCTCCGACGTTGGAGGGACCGGCATGCCGCCTGATAGCTTGGCGCCGTCGCCATCTTCACCTCTCTTTGGTCTGATTGGTCCGATCGCTCCGGGTTTCTTCGCGGTTGACGAGCTCAGTCTCACCCTCCTGATCGGCCTCGCTGGGCTGGCCATCCTCTTGATCCTTTCCGCGCCGGCCGCGCGCGGCCTCTTCCGCCACCTTGCGCTGCTGCTCTTCTTTTTCATCGGCGCGTTCGGTGTCGTGACCGCCGCGAACGTGGTCACGTTCTTCGGCGCGTGGGAGCTCTGCTGCCTGTTCGCCTGGGGAATCGGTCAGCTCGCCGACGACGAGCGGACCGGCGAGGGAGTCGTTCCCTTCCAGGCGGCCGGGGCGCTTGGCTCCTTTCTGATGTTGCTGTCCCTTCTTTTCCTGGTGGTCAACCGTCACAGCCTGACACTGGGGCCGGTGACCGCGGGAAGTCTTGGTCCGGTGCCCCTGATGCTGCTTCTGGCGATCACCCTCAAGACCTACGGGCTTCTCTCGGAGGGTTGGGCGCAGCGACCCGACCACCGGTTCAGCTTGACCGGCGCGACGCTCGCCGGGGCCGGGCTGCTCGCGGTCGGGATGTATCCGTTCCTTCGCTTCTTCGGGACGGTCCTCGGCGTCGTGCCGGGCTGGCGTGGATCGGTGTTCTGGATCGCCGCGGGATTGGCAATTCTTTCGGCGCTCGCCGCGCTCGGCGAGGTCGATTATCGTCGGGCCCTCGCCTACGGCGCGTTCAGCCAGTTCTGGCTGCTCGTCCTGGTCTTCACCGTTGGGACCCGAATTGGGACGATGGGTGTCCTGTTCGGGGCGCTCGCCGATGCGTTCGCGTTCACCGGTCTCTTTCTTTGCATCGGGGTCGCCGAAGAGGCGACCGCCCGCGTTCTGGTGCGTCAGGTCGGAGGCCTCGCCCAGCGTCTTCCGCTGACCGCGGCGCTCTTCGCGATCTGCTCGGTCTCGGTCCTTGGCCTGCCTCCGCTTGGAGGATTCGTCGTGGACGGGTTGATCGGCATCGCCGCGGCCGGCTCGCGCACCTTGCCGATCATTTGGATGATCGTCGTGGGCCTCACCCTTGCCTATCTGGCTCGGCTCTTCGTCGCGCTCTTCCTCGGCGAGTTGCGTGGCCCGGCTCAAACCGAGCGCCGTTGGCCGACACTTCTGATGGGCGGTGGCATCGTCGGGACGCTGATCTTGTTGGGAGCGCTGGGGGCCGACGTGTTCGCACTCCTCGAGCCGGCCGCGCGGACGCTCCCGGGATAATGAGGGATCATCATGACGACGTCTTTGCTGCCCTGGCTCGTCCTCGCCCCCTTGCTGGCCGCGGCGCTGGTGCCGGCGATCGGAGCGGCGGCCACACGCTTCCGGTCCGCGCTGTACGCGGTTGCCCACGTCGTGGTTCTCGCCGTCGTCCTCGCCGCCCTGGCTGAAGGATCGGAGAACGTCGCCGTCGACGTCCAGCGTGGTCCCCTCGTCCTGCGACTGAACCTGACGCTCGATCGGAACACCGGGCTGGCGCTCGTCGCCACGGCGATCATCATTCTGGCCGCCGGGCTGTTCAGCCGGGCGTACGTTCGCGGGGCCCGAAACGGGAGCGTGTTCCTCTCCCTCCTGCTCGTCGAACAGGCCGGGGCGGGTCTCGCTCTGCTGGCCGGCGATCTGGTCGCGCTATACGCCGGGCTTCTGATGGTAAGCCTCGCGCTCACCCTCATGATCGGCCTCGATTTCGGAGCGCCGGGGGCAGCCGCGGCGCTCCGGGTGTTCGCCACCACCGAGGTCCCCGCCGCGTTCGCCTTCGCGGGTTTCTGGCTGCTCGACGCTCGGGCCGGCACGCTTGCCCTTTCGAATCTCGCGCGCGATGCCGGCTGGCTTCGGGATCCGGTCGCCTCGACGCTGGTCGCGCCAATCGTGGTCGCGCTGATCGCCCGAGCCGGTCTGACCCCCTTACATAACTGGGTCTCCGCGGGGTGCCGTGCCGCCGCCGCACCCGCGGCGATCGCACTCGCCGGCGTCGCGCTGCCACTCGGAGGGGTCGTCGTGGGACGACTCGCCGGCTCGTTGATCCCACTTGGGTCGATCTGGATGGATGGCCTCGCTGTCCTTGGCGCGGCGACGGCGGTTGTCGCCGGGATTGGCGCGGCACGTGAGAAGAGCGCTCTCGCGTGGCTTGGTTACCTGGCGGCTGGACAGGTCGGTCTCGCGATCGTCGGCTTTGGCGTCGGCGGCCCGGCCGTCTCCCTCGCGCCCTGGATCCAACTCGCGTCGACCGCGGTGTCGATCTCGTTGATCGGAATGGGGGTGGCCTTGGCGATCCGCTCCACCGGCCGCGATCGGGTCGACGATCTGGGCGATCTTGTCCGGATGCCGGCCGTTCGCTGGGCGTTCTTGCTCGGGTTGGCGGCGCTCGCCCCGTTGCCTCCCTTCCCCGCCTTCACCGCCCGACGGTTGCTGCTGGTCGATCTGGCCGGGCGCGGCGACGACTGGGGACTCGTCATCGCCGCCGCGGTGATTCTCGGAACGGTCGCCCTTGCGATCCCGGTCTGGCGGGTGGCGCTTGACCTGATCGCGGGAAGCCACCTGGGGCTGGCTTCTCGGTTCGGCACAGTAGACGAGGCCGAGGAAGCGTTGCCGCGTCCGGCCGCTGCCTGGCCCGCCGAGCCGGTGTCTTTCGCAGCGGAGTGGAGCGTTGTCGGCCCGATCGCCGGCCTGAGCGTGGTGAACGTTCTCCTCGGGTTGCCGCCTTCGTCCCTGCTGCTCGGGCTACCGAGCGCCGGCGCCGTTCCGGCGGCTGCCGTCGTCGTATCGGGCATCCCGGTTATCCTTGCGGTCGGCGGGGCGCCGATCGTCGAGGCGGTGCCGTCAGGACGTGGCTGGGCAGAGCGGGCCGGACGCCGCGCGTCTCGGTTCGTCCGTTGGATGCGCCTCGAACAGGCCCTTGACCCCTACGTGCTGATCGGAGCGCTGCTTCTGGCGATCGGGCGCCTCAGCGCGCTGACCCTGAACGAGACGCTCGGTCGCCTCGCCCGGGCTCGGTAGACATTCTGTTATAATGCCCCGGCCAAGGATCGGGTCGCGAGTGTATCCCAGCTGATCGATGAGGGCGTGCTTCCTTCTCGCCGTAGCTGGTCGGTCGCTCGCCACCGGTATCGGCGCGGTGGGTGAGTGCGTCGCGTCTGGATTGAACTGCTGGTGGTGGCAGCCTTTGCCGCCGCGGCTCTGCTGTTCTTCTGGCCGTCCCTGATCGGCGGCCTGGTACTGCTGCCCCTGGATAACCTCTGGATCATGCCGCCGTGGCTGGGTCCGCCGGATGCCGTTCCTCACAACAAGCTGATCGGCGATATGATCCTCGAGAACTACCCCTGGAAGCTGATTCTCGAACAGGCATTTCGACAGCGTGAGCTTCCGCTCTGGAACCCCTATGAAATGGTCGGCTTACCCTACCTGGCGACCGGCCAGACCAGCGTTCTGTACCCTTTCACTCTGCTCTTCCTCTTGCTGGGTCCGCTTCGGGCCTACGGCTGGTACACGGCGCTGCATCAGCTTCTGGCGGCGAGCCTGACGTACCTGCTGTTGCGCCGACTGGGGGCCGGACGGTTCGGCGCGATGATCGCGGGAGTCTCCTTTGCTTTCTGCTTCTTTTTGACCGTTAGCTACATCTGGCCGATGGTGCTGGGCGCGGCGGTCTGGCTGCCGCTGGCGCTCTGGAGCCTGACGGGCATCGCTCAAAAGCTCGAAAAAGGGAACGTCGGAACGGCGCTCGCGGTCGACTTGCCGATTGGCGCGCTTGCCATCGCTCTCGGCGTCCTCGGGGGCCACCTGGAGATCACGTTCTACGCGACCTTTGTGGCGGGGCTCTACGCCCTGTACCTCGCGGCGCGCTTTCTCGGCCATCGCCGCGCCGACGCGTCGGGCCGCTTTGTCGTGATCGCGGGCCTGGTGATCGGGCTCGGCGTGCTGATCGGCGCGGTTCAGCTGGCTCCCTTCCTGAGCGTTCTGCAGTCGAACAACCGCCAGGGCGAGACGACCTATCAGCAAGTCGTCTCCTACGCCCTGCCGCACCGCCAGGCGCTGAGTTTCCTGATGCCGGACTTCTTCGGGAACCCCACCGCGCACCACTACTTCGATCTGACGACGCTCCGCGAGACCATCGTTGGAAACAACGCGCTTGGTCAGCCAACCGACCCGCCCCACACGATCGATTGGGGCACGAAGAACTACGTCGAGGGCGGAGGATACGTCGGCGTTCTGCCCTTGCTGCTCGCCCTGATCGGCGCGCTGTTCTCCCGTCGTCGGGAGCGCTGGTTCTTCGGCGGCCTCGCGGTGCTTTCTCTCCTCCTGGCCTTCGGCACGCCGCTGTACGCACTGATCTATTACGGATTGCCCTTCTTCAGCCAGCTGCGCACGCCGTTTCGGTGGCTCTACCCGTTTGACTTCTCGGCGGCAGTGCTGGCGGGCCTCGGCGCGGACTGGTTGTGGCGAAGGGGTATCGAGAGTCCGGGATTCGGACTGGTGAATCGTCGAGCGAGCAACCGCGATGCGAGCGTTGCTCCGTTTGGCGCTCTGGACTCCAGATCTCACGTTCTCTCGCGCTTCCTTCCCTGGCTTCCGATGGGCATCGGGGTCGTCGGCCTTGGTTTCCTCGCGCTCAGCTTCGTGGAGCGAGCGCGAAGCGTGGCGCTGGCCGGGCGGATTCTCGCTTCGCGCGCGGATCTCCAACGATCGTTCGGCTCCGGAGCCGTGCTCTATTCCTACGAGCTCCGAAACCTGGCGATCTTCTTCTGCCTGCTCGCGGCGGGCGGACTCCTGGTTGGCCTGCTGGCCGCCTCGAATGGCAAGCGCGCGAAGGGTGACCGGGTGCTCGCGCCGGGCCTCCGGGAAGTCGTCGCCGCGTTGATCGTGCTCCTCGTCGTGGGCGACCTGTTTTATTTCGGGACGCGCTTCGTTTCGGAAGAGCCGGCTTCGATACTCGCGCAGCGGACCGATCTGAGCGCGGTGCTTCCGGCGAATCCGGCCGGCCCGCGCGTCGCGACTCTCGGGGATCCCGAGGTTCTGCAGCCGAATCTCGGGGTGATTCTGGGCGTTCCAAGCATTGCCGCTTACGACACGATCATACCGGAGCGGTTCGTCAAGCTCTGGTCGCTGGTCGAGCCGCCCGGCGACCTTCCGTACAACAAGATCGGCCTGCTGCATCATCCGAGCTCGCTCTCGAGCCCGATCCTCGACCTTCTGGACGTCCGGTACGTCCTCACCGAATCGCCGGTCGGCGATCCGTCGGTCAGGCTGGTGGGACAGTTTGGCGCGGTTCGCGTCTACGAGCGGCCGTCGGTGCTGCCACGCGCATTCGTCGTCGGCCGGGCGCGCTGGGTGCCGAACGAAAACGGGGCCCTCGCCGCGATGAAGGAGCCGAGCTTCCGCCCGAGCGAGGAGGTGGTTCTCGAAGGGAGTTCAGAAGGCAGGATCCAGAATCCAGGAGGGGGCGGCACCGCGACGATTACGTCGTACCAGCTCGACCGGGTCGTGGTCGACGTGAGCGCGAGCGGACCATCCTGGCTGGTCCTCAGCGACGGCAACGCGGACGGCTGGCAGGCGACGATCGACGGCGCGAGCGCGCCGATTCTGATGGCCGACGGCGACCTGCGTGCCGTTTCCCTCACCGCGGGGCAGCACCGCGTCGATTTCGAGTACCGTCCGCTCCCCCTGCGCATCGGCGCTTATCTGACTTTCCTGGGACTGATCGTCCTCGGTCTGGTGGCAAGCTGGCCTCTCTGGCGACGGACCATCGGCCACTACACCGGTCACGCCGAGCGAGTGCTGCGAAACACGACCCTGCCCATGTTCACCTCGTTCCTGAACAAGGCGGTCGACTTCGGCTTCGCGGCGCTGATGCTGCGCATCCTCGGACCGAACGACGTCGGCGACTACGCGGTCGCGATCATGCTAATGGGCTATTTCGAGATCTTCACTAGCTTCGGGCTGAACGCGCTGATCACGCGCGAGGTCTCGCGAGATCGGGCGGTCACCGGTCAGTACCTCGCGGATGCGGTCGCCGCGCGACTAGGCCTGTGTGTCATCGCGGCGCCGGTGGTCGGGGCGATCGCCCTGCTGGGCCACACCTGGCTGAATCTGGGCAACCAGGGCGTCGTCGCTTTCCTGCTGCTCACCCTCGCCCTCGTCCCCGGAAACGTCAGCGGCGCCCTGACGGCGCTGTTCAACGCCTGGGAGCGAAACGAGGTTCCGGCTGCGGTGAGCGTGGCGATCAATCTGGCGCGGGTGACGCTCGGCACGGCCGCGCTGCTGACCGGCGCGGGCATCGTCGGCCTGGCGGCCATCGCGCTTCTGCTGAACCTCGCCAACGTCATCGCGTTCGTGGTTCTCGCGCGGCGCGCCATTTCGCTGCGACTGGTCGGGCCGGTTCCGAGCGATCTATCGGCGATGCTGAACGAGTCCTGGCCGCTGATGCTGAATCAGGCGCTGGTGACGATCTTCTTCAAGGTCGACTTTCTACTGCTGCAGGTCTTCAAGGGCAGCGAGACGGTGGGCTACTACTCGGCGGCCTACAAATGGCTGGATGGCTTTCTGATTGTCCCGTCGACGTTCACCTTCGCGGTTTACCCGGCCTTGTCGCGCTACGCCGAGCAGGCCGGGGAGGGACTGCGTCGGACCTACGAGATGTCGGCGCGGATCCTGGTCGCGATTGGCGTGCCGATCGCGGTGGCGATCGCCTTCCTTTCCGGCGACCTGATCCTTCTGCTCGGCGGAGAGGCGTATTACCCGGTGTCGGCGCGGGCGCTGTCGATCCTGATCTGGTTTCTTCCGTTCAGCTATCTGAACGGGGTGACCCAGTACGCGCTGATCGCGGTGAATCGGCAGCGATTCATCACCGTCGCCTTCGTCATCTCGGCCGCGTTCAACATCGGGGCGAATCTGATCTTGATTCCGCGCTTCAGCCTTTACGCCGCGAGTGGCGTGACCGTGGCCTCGGAGATCGTGCTGATGATCCCGTTTCTCTACGCGGTGCGCCAGAGCATCGGCGCGATCAACTGGTGGGGCACGGCCGGAAAGCCGATTCTCGCCGGCGCGCTGATGACGTTGATCGCCTGGAGCGGCGGAGCGGTCGAGCCGCACCTGGCCCTGCTCGTCGGGGCAGCGGCATATCTGGCGATGCTCTGGCTGCTTCGGGTCTTTTCGCCGGCCGAGCTGGACGTCCTGCGGGGTCTGGCCGGAGCGATCCGGAAGCGGGCGTCGGTCGCGACGCGGGCCGAGGCATGAAGATCCGGTTCAGACGCCGGGGTCCGTTAGATCGTCAAGGGTCGTCACGACGAGGTCGGGGCGGATCGACGGAGGTCCGCTTTCCCCGGTTCGATTAATCCAGACCGCGCGCATGCCGACGCTCAGCGCGCCCGCGACGTCGTGGGCGATGCTGTTGCCGACCATCAGAGCCGATTCGGCTGGGACGCCGGCGAGGTAGAGCGCGTGTCGGAAGATCGCCGGGTCCGGCTTTCCGACGCCCAGATCGCCGGAGATGATCCGCGGGTCGAAGAACGCGGCGAGCCCGGATCCGTCGAGCTTGAGGCGCTGAATTCGCGGGGCGCCGTTGGTGATGATCCCCAGTCGAGCGCGAGGCGCCAGGCGGCGAAGCGCCGGAAGCGCGTCCGGAAACTGGACGTGGCGGGCGCGGCGCGTCTCGGCGAAGGTCCGGGCGAATTCCGCCGTCAGCGAGGGATCGTCGATTCCGAGCGAGCCAAGGCCGAGGCTCCAGACGCGAACGCGGTAGTCGATCTCCCGGAGGTAGCGCGCCAGCGCCTGCAGGTGCGGATCGTCGCCGTCGTGGTCGCCGTAGAGCCCCTCGAGCGCGCTGGTCCCGATGCGGCGACAGTAGGCTAGCTCGCCGGATTGCTGCCAGAGCTGACGCGCGGCGGCGTGAACGGTCGCGAACAGCGCCCCGGGCGCGAACCGAGTCTCCGGCACCAGGAGCGCGGCGACTTCGTCGACCACCCCTTCGTCGGTCGCGGCTTCATGAATTAGCGTATCGTCGAGGTCGAAGAAGATAATCCTCGGTCGCCAGTCAGGGGGCAAGCTCATCTTTTGAGCTTCCGCGCGTACGCTTTCACCGCCTCGACCTGCGCGTCGCTTTCGACGGAGCCAGGGCGAAGCTCGCGTACCCGACCGATCGCCGCGTCGGCGTCAAGGCCGGTGGACACGAGGTAGGAGGCGAGGACCGTGCCGGTGCGACCATAACCGGCCGCGCAATGGACGAGAACCGGGCGGCCGGCAGCACGCTGCCGATCGATGAAGGCAACCGCCTGGTCGATCAGCTCGGTGGTCGGCGCGCTGAAGTCCTTGATCGGCACGTGCAGGGCTTCGATCGTCATCTGGGCGAGGGCCGAGGGTGGCTCCTCGGTTAATGACACGATCGCGCGAATTCCCTGGCCGGTCAGCCAGTCCACGGCACGCGCATCGCCTGGCATGCCGCTCCCCGCCAGCGTTCCGGGGATGATCCAGCCAAAGTTCTTGATCGGTGTGGAATCTTCCATCTGTTGCTGCTCAGCGTGACCGAGTACTCCCGCGCCGTGACAACTCCTTCTTGTAAGACGTTCTACATGAGTAAGGCAATCATACCACGCCTTACGCGATTCGACGCTGTGTTCGGCGTGCGAATCATTCGTCGTCCAGGTCCGGATCGGGGATGATGCCGTCGGCGCGCAGGCGCTCGACGAGCGCCTCGGCCTTGGGCAGTCCGACGCGCAGCCGGCGTTGGAGAAAGCTCGCCGAGACCCTTGGATGGTCCTGAACCAGCTCTTTCGCCTTCTGGTAGAGGCGACCGTCGGCAATCTGGGTCGCCGAGAGAAGCTTCGCGAAACGCTCGGCGTCGGGGTCCGGGGCCTCGGCCGGGATCGCTTCGCGGGCCGACTTCACCGTCTGTTTGAGCCAGGAATCGCGCGCCCAGGCGCCCTGGCCGCGGACCGGCCGCATGGCGTCGGGCGCGAGAAAGAGGAAATCGCCACGGCCAAGCAGCCGCTCGGCGCCGGGCGTATCCAGAATCGTCCGCGAGTCGACGAGCGAGGACACGGCGAAGGCGAGGCGTGCCGGAAGATTCGCTTTGATCAGCCCGGTGATGACGTCGACCGAGGGACGCTGGGTCGCGACGACCAGGTGAATTCCCGCGGCACGCCCGAGCTGAGCGACCCGGCAGATCGACCGCTCGACGTCCTCGGAGGCGAGCATCATCAGGTCGGCCAGCTCGTCGATCACGACGACGAGCGCCGGCAGCGAAGGGCGAGCGGACGCGCCGGGGCGGGCGTTGAACGAAAGGCGGTTGCGGCAGCCGGCTTCCGCCAGCAGGTCGTAGCGACGGGCCATCTCGGTCTCGACTTTGCCAAGGATCTCCACGGCGGCCTCGGTCTCGGTGACGACCGGCGCGAGAAGGTGCGGAACGCCCTCCAGCCAGGTGAATTCGACTCGCTTCGGATCGACGACGATGACCCGGACGTCGTCGCGGCTCCGACTTTTCAAAAGGGTGCCGATCAAGGCGTTGACCGCGACGGACTTACCGGAGCCGGTCGCGCCGGCGATCAGCAAGTGAGGAAGCCGGGCGAGGTCGGCAAGGATCGGGTGACCGGCGACGTCGCGTCCGAGCGCGATGGGCAGCACGCCGCGCTCGGCGAGCGGTTGAAAGTTGGGATCCTCCAGAAGCGGGGGCAGGGGGACCGGTTTCGGATGAGGATTGGGAATCTCGAGCCCGATGTAGGTCTTGCCCGGCACCGGCGCCTCGATGCGCAGCGAGGTGACGCCAAGCGCGAGGGCCAGGTCATCGCTGCGTGAGACAATCTTCGCGGCCCGAACCCGCTCGCGTCGGACCGTCTGGTCGCCGCGCGCCGGTTTCTCCAGGTAGCCGGGCACGATGCCGAAACGAATCAGCATTGGCCCGACCTCGGCGTGGACGACGCGAACCGGCGCCCCGAACTCCAGGAGGGTCTGCTCGATGATCGTCGCGTACCGGCGGGCCGCTCCGGAAAGGCGAGGTCGCGGCGTCTCGGTTTCGGTCGGGGCACCTGGCTCGCCGGGCGCGGGGACGATTTCCTCGGGTTCCGCGCCGGCTTCGTTCTCCGACCCAGGTGCCCCATCGGGCTGATTCGAGTCGGACTCGACAGGCGCACTCCCGCGCGTTGGAACACCGGATAACCCGGAGAGATTTGCCTCCCCATTCCCGGGATCGGAAGCAATGGCCGCATTCCGCCGCTCGAACGATGATGTGCCATTCGGGGCCCGAGAAACGGCGGCGGATGGCGTCGGGGCCCGGGGCGGGCCGCCCGGACAGCCGGCCGTTGCCCGGGGAGGACCCGGACTGACGCCGCCTCGGCCTTCGATGCGATGGGCCTTCGGAGCCGCTTTTTCCGCGTTCGCACCGGAGGGCCCGGCACGTTTGCTCGTCGGCGAAGTCTTTTTCGCGCCGTGCCCGCCCTGGGCGCGCGGCGCTGGCACGGCCCTCGTCGCCGCTGGCTCCGCGGTCGCCGCTTTCCGTAAGAATCGACTCAGCGCGCGGCCGATTCTTACCGCGAGGCCGGAGTCCGGCGAGCGCGCTTGCTCGCCGGCGGGCGTGCGCTTCGCGCTATCGCCGGCGGCGCGGCTCGATCCCGCCTTTGGTTTAGACGTGGGCTTCCTCCTGGCCATGGTGACCTCGTCAAAGGTAATTGCTTGTTCGTAGCCGGGGCCGCCGGTCAAACCCGGCCTCGGGTTCCGGCGCAATGGCGTCCGCGCTCGAACGACGCCCACGGGACGAGTCGAAGGGCGTCCGGGCGCCCGAATCCGTTGGGTATTGGCGATCTGCCTTCACGGGGCTCGCTCGGTCGACCGCGCAAGGCCTCACGCTGCTGTGGTGCGCGACCGCGCTGACCGTCCCCGGAGGTCGGGAGCGAGCGCGCTGGCTGCCACGACGTCCCGGTAGAGATCGGCGCCGGTGCGGCCGGTGCGCCAGCTTCGCGCGGTCTCGATGTCGACCATAAAGCGCTCTTCCAGCATTCGCTTCCAGGTGCCGCCGACTTCGTGAAGCGCCCGCGCCGCGTATCCGATATTGTTTCGCGGCTCGAAACGATCTAGATCCTCGAAGAACCAGGCGCACGACGTGAACATCGCCTGGCGGTAGTACTGACTCTCGAGGAGCTGGCCAAGGCGCGCGCGCTGAGCTCGATTCAGCGCCGGGGCGTATCGATCGAGCAGGTGCCCGAGGCTCTCCGTTCCCAGGCGCACCCGAACGTAGTCTTCCAGCAGGCGGTGGGGGTCGTCGACCAGGGTGTGCGCCTCGCTCTCGTAGGCCAGGTCGAGCCCGGCGGCGAGGCGCTGGAGGCTATCGCGCAGGCGCCATTTCCAGGTGGCGTCTCCCTCGGTGCAGCTACAGCCGGCGCTCCAGCGGCTGACCCCGTGCGCGCAGCTCCACGCCGAAACAGGATGAATTCGCGTCGTGAAGCGCGGCGGATGGGTACGGAGGTAGCTCTGCAGCGACGTTACCGAGAATCCAGCCTGCCGCGCGCCCTCGTGGAAAAGGCGCGCGAGAAACTGGTCCCGGAACGGCTGGTGATGGCCGTAAAGCTCGCCGTCGGTGGCGATCAGGATGATCTGGTCCTCACCCCGCGCCCGCTTCTCCGGATTCAACTGACTGGCGAGTCGCTCGACGCTGAATTGGTCGGCGTTGGTCGTCAAGCTCGAGTCGAAAGAGACACTAACCGACAGCGCGTGGAAAAAGAACGCCGCGATCTTTCGACCGTCCTCGAGGTCGATCCAGTACGGCTCGGTCGGGTCGACCGGCCCCGCCGATTGGTGGGGCGCGAGGATGGTAAACGTGATCCCCGCGTCGGCCAGGGCGCGCAGCGTCTCCAGGTCGACGGCTGTTTCGGGCAGCCACATGCCGGCGGGTTGGTGCCCGTAGGTGTGCTCGTACTGAGCGATTCCCCAGGAGATCTGGATCTGCTTCTCGTGGCGGGTGGAGAGCGGAAGAATCGTGTGATAGAAAGCCTGGGCCAGCGCGTTGGAATCGCCGCGGGCCAGCAGGTGAGCGCGCTCGGAGGCTCGGATCTGCTCGAAGGTATCCGGGGCGTGGCGCTCGAGCCAACCGGCGAGCGTCGGCCCAACGTCGAAGGACATCGAGCGGAAGTTTCCAAGCCGGGCGTTCGGTCGGTAGCACTCCGCGAGGATCTTTTCGTTGAAGTCGTGAAACGGCTCCGCGCCGGGCTCGGTTGGGACCTCGCCGGTGAAGGCATCCTCGCGCGGAGGCTGGTAAAAGTGTCCGTGGACGGTGAGAAAGTTCACGACCGGCCCTCCGGCCCCATTCTCATCCGTCGGAGGACCGGCCAACAGGGGGAAATACGTAAAAGTGACCGGGAACTTTGCTCATGCGGCGGACAGGAAACGCGGCAGGCGGCTTCGGCGTCCGGGGGCGCCAGTTCGGCGATTCGTCGCCGAGGCTCGGCAGGACGAAGGCGACTCGATAGGTCTTCTGGCGGGCTGTGTATCAGAGGCGTAGCCGCGGAGTCAGGTGAACCAGGAGGGACGCGCACACAAACGCCGCCGTGACGAGCCAGAACGCGAGCTGATAGCTCCCCAGACGGTCGTAGAGCCAACCCGCGGCGAGCGGGCCAAGGGTGCCGAGCACCAACCGGAGGATGCCCCGTGGATTGTACCGATCGCTCAGGTGGTTCAACAGAAATCGCCCGGGAAGGCTGGCGAGGCCGACCAGGCCGGCGATGCCGGCAGCAAAGATCGGATCGAAGCCGCGGGAGATTATCAAGGCGACCTGATGCCCGGAGACGGTCATCGCGGCGAGCTGCTCGATTCCCCCGGCGGCGGTCAGGGTCCAGAAGGCGGTGTCCTGGAGCGCTTGAGCGGGAGCCATCCCGTGAGGTTGGCGACGGGCTTCCGGAGGAACCTGGTCCCGGGGTCCTGGCTTGAGCGGTCCATCCGGGCGAAGTCCGAGGTCTTCAGGATGACGGCGCACCAGCACGGCGTGGAGGGGAAGCGCCACGGTCAGCTGGATCAATCCGAGGATGAGCAACGTTTCCCGCCAGCCGAGCTGGGCGACTAACCACTGTGCCGGGCACCGGCGTAGATTAACCCAGGAGCTTCTCCATGACCATCACGTCGACCCACCGGCCGTCGAGCATGCCTTGCTCGTGATAGATACCGACGAGATTGAAGCCATGGCGCTCGTAGAGATGCTTACCGGGAAGATTCGTCGGGAAAGCCGCCAGGACCATCTTGTGGTAACCCAGGGACCTAGCCCGCTCTTCGAGGGCACTCAGGAGCGCGTCGCCAATCCCGCGACCCCGGTGCTCCCGGGCGACGTAGAGGGAGAAGTCGACAACGTGATCGTACGCCCGCCGCGGGTTGAACACGTTGAGCGATCCCCAGCCGAGCGCCGCATCGGCATAATCGACCGCGACCAGGACCGGATGACGGGGCCCATGAGACGCCAGCCACTCCGCCCGCTCCTCCGGGCTACGCAGTTCGGTCTCCAAGGTGGCGACCCGGTCTCGATTCCCTGATTATAGATGCGCGCGATCGCGGCCGCGTCGACGGGCGCCGCATCCCGAATCCGCACGTCTTCCTCCTGGGACCGTCCGAGCCAATCCCGACCGCGATCGCGCGCGCTGACCCAATTCACCGAGGTAGGCACCGAGAAAGTCAAGCGAACCGGGGTCGAGGCAGCAGTAGCTGTTTGACGAGGTGGAAGCGGGTCGCATTGGCGAGGGCGCGAATCATCCGCACCGCCCGCGCTTCCGCCGCGCCCTGCTCAGACTGCAAAGTCTTCATCGCTCTGCGTCCCTTTCTTCGTATTTCGCCGATCATCCGATACCTGAAGAGCATTCGTCAGGACTCTGGGATCAAGAGGTCAACAAAATCGCGGGAGCATGTCGGCAAGAACGACGAAGGGGCATTAGCTAGAATGCCCGCTGATCCGGCCCTACGACTGAAGCGAGGAGATCTGAAGCTCCGGGATCCGTCGCAAATGTCGGGCATTGAAGGTTAGCACAGTGAGACCGTGGCGCAGCGCGGTTGCTCCGAGGAGGATGTCGAGATCCGGAATCAACTCGCCACGGCGGCGCAACCACGCCCGAATCTCCGCGAATCGCTCGATGGTGGGCTCGTCAAAGGTCGATCTCCCGAAACGGGCGTAGGAACCGGCGGAAGGCATCCAGGTGAGCTTGTGGGTTCGACGAGCGAAAGGCGCCTTCGTAAACCTCTCCGACGGTGACCCAATTGACGAAGACGCCCTCCGGCGCCAGCTCATCGAGCACCCTGGCCGCTTGCGGCCGTCGCCCAAGCGATTGGATAATCCAATCGGCGTCAAGGAGGTAAGACACTATGGCCGATCCGCGGGCCGTGAGCCGTCCTCGCGGGCCTGATAAATCTCGGCAATCAACGCGTCGGTGTCAAGGTCGGCCCAGCTTCCCGCGGTCTCGGCAACGGCCTGACGAACCTTCTCCGCATCGTACCCGTCCCAGATATCGTCAGTTCTCTTCGTACTGGCACCGGGGCGGCCTACCTGATAGACCCGATAGATCGAGCCGTTCACGTCCACCAGAAACGGGGCCTTTGCTGCCTCTTCCAGTACCCTGGCAACCTCGCTATCTGGCGCCACGGCGATCTTTTTCGTTTCCAGCGCCATCCTCGCACACTCCTTTCGGACTGACCGCTGGCAGCGATCGCTCCGATACATTATCGCATGAACGGTGTCGGATTCGGCTCGGTCGCCGGTGATCCCATTGCTCAATGAACGAGCGTTGTATCCACGGAAGTCGTCGCTTACAGTCAAGCGGTGGGCGCGCGAGGGTCTCCTCGATGGCTACCGCCGGGGCGGGCGCATCCTGGTTTCGCGCGAATCGGTCAAGCGGCTTCTGCGCAGCCCTACCTTGGCGGAGGAACAGTCGCGGGAGAAAGCCGTGGCGGCAGATCTCGAGCCCTTCGACGAGGGCGATGAACCCCTGCGGCGACACCGTGGCACGGTCGGAAGCCGTGAGGAAGCCACGCGCCCGCGCGATGATGTCTCAGTTGATGCAGGGGAAGCTCGGCCCGCGCTGACCTTCGGTCGCTGCCTGATGCCATCGAAGCCCGCGATGAGATTTTCGCGCTCTTTTCGCGTCCTTTCGTGCCGTTCGTGGTCCAAACCCACCTTCGGACCCTTACGCCAGCGCCTTCTCGTAAATCACGTAGCGGTCGGTGATGGTGAAGCCGTGATCCTCCAGCGGCTTGCACATCGAGGGGTTGTCCTCGGAGACCCAGGAGCCCTCGACCTCGGTCGCGCCAAACTTGCGCGCCATGCGCATGGCGTCGAAGAGCAGCATCGCCGACGCCGGGGTGTGACGGTATTCCGGCAAAATGCCCAGAAAGACGACGCGAATCCGCCGAGTGGGGTGTCCGCGCTTCATCCGGAAGATCTTCCAGAACGTCGCGGGATGAACGAGCCGCCCGCCGGTGTTGCGGAGGATCTCGTTGAGATCGGGAACCGAGATGACCGCGCCCACCGCCTTCGGGATGCCGTTCTCGACGACCTCGGCGGCGCGGATCAGATTCGGGTCGATCAGGTATTGAAAGAGCTCGGCCATCGAGCGAAGCTCCTTGAAGCTCATCGGCGCGAATCCCCAGCCGTTTGCCACCTCCTCGGCGGCGTTGTAGATCGACAGGAAGTTTTTCACCTCGGCGTCGAGATCCTTGAAATTCGCCCCCCGCAGGGTGACTCCGGTACCGCGTTGAACGCGTTCGGCCATTCGAAGCCAGCGGGTCCAGTCGTTCTCCGGAATCGTCGTCAGATCGAGGCGATAGACGCGCAGCGTCTTGACCGGACTAAGGCCGGCCGCCTGGATCAGATCGGGATAATAACGCGGGTTGGACGGCATCATGAACGACGGGTGGGCCTCGCCCTCGGTCCAGATGCCGCAGTCATCGTTGATGGTCGGATTGAACGGTCCGCGAATCGAGGTCAGGCCGCGGGAGCGAAGCCAGTCGCTTGCCGCGTCGACCAGCTCCCGCGTCGCGAGGCGTCCGGATTCTCCGCCGTCGACGCACTGAAAAAACCCGAAGAAGCCCACCTGATCGTGGTTCCATTCGTTGTGCAGGCGGTTCTGGATCGCCGCGATCCGAGCGATCGGGCGACCGCCGTCGCGGGCGAGGAACATCTCGAGGTCGCCGTGCTCGTAGAAGGGATTCTCCTTGCCGAGGAGCAACGCGTCTAGCCGGGCAGACGCGGAGAGTCCCCCGCGAAACCGCCGCCCACGGTCGAAGAGGTGGCGCTCGAACTCCCGCATCGGACGGACCATCGGGCGGTCCTGGGGAACCTGCCAGGGAAGCTCGACGAAGGTGTGGTAGTCCTGACGCGACCGGACGGGTTGAACGGTGATGGTGGAAGAAATGCTCATCGTTTCTCCGCTAGCCGGGCAAGAACTGCGTCAAGTATTTCCGAGCGACGATCAGCCCTTCCCGGGCACGATCGGGGTCGTCGCGCCAGCCCCAGAGGTCGTCTTCGTGCTCGACCGAGAGAATCCCATCGTACCCGACGTCCAGCAATGCGCCGACGTAGGCGCCCCACTGCACCTGACCGTAGCCCGGCAAAGTGTAGCGCCACCAGCCGGGCTGACCGACCGGCTTTCGGCCGAACTGGGGGCCGGCCAGGATACCATACTGGTATAGCCCCTCCGGAATGATCTCGGTATCCTTGGCGTGCGCGTAGTGGATCCGGCTCCCGAACTCGCGCACCGCGCGCAGATAGTCGATTCCCAGGAAGACGAGGTGCGACGGATCGATGCACAAGCCCAGGCTCGGGACCGGCACCAGCTCGAACAGGCGACGCCAGGTGGCGGGGCTGATCGCGAGGTTGCGGCCGTAGTTGGGATAGTGCTCGATGGCGAGCTTCAAGCCGAGCTTCTCGGCCCGCTCGGCCACCGGCGTGTAGCCAAGGCGGGCAAGCTCGAAATTCTCGTCGTCGGACTTGTCGGCCACCTTCCCATGGCCCAGCATCACGATACCGATGCCCTGGCGCGCGACCTCGTCGAGACGCCGGAGTGCCCGCTCGACGTTCTCTTCGCGCTGGGCCGGATCGGCCACGATCAGCGGTGGAAGGCCGCCGGTCGCCGCGGGATCGAGCCCGGCCCCGCGCGCCAGGTCGACCGCGTTCGCTGGTTGGTCTGGAACGTCGATCGCTTGATAGCCGTGTTCCGCGCTCCAGCGTGCGAGCTCACCGTAATCCACGCGTGATCGCAAGACACCCGTGGCCAGAAGTCCTAGCTTCACTTGCCCTACCTCTTCGCGGCGGTACTTTCGCGGCCGGGAGTTTAGCACCACGCAGAGAAAGTGTCCAATCTCCGTATGTATTGTGTCCTTGCCCATGGTATACTGTTTGCATCTTCCTAACCTTTCGGGGTTAGCTAAGGAACGATGGATACGACGATGGTTCCACTATCGGGTCCGGATCAAGCCGGAGCAGAGACCGTTGCGGATCAGTTGCGGCGGATCAATCGGGAGCTGCGGGCGAGCTCCCAGGAGGACTGGACGTCGTTGAGCCTGACCCGGGCGCAGCTGAAGATTCTGGTCCTCCTGCGCCAGGAGGGCGCGACGACCGTGGGCCACCTGGCCTCCCACCTCGGAGTCACCCTGCCGAGCGTGACCGCCACGGTCGATCGGCTGGTGCAGCAAGGCCTGGTCTCACGGGAGGACGACCCGACCGATCGCCGACGGGTAATCAACCGACTGACGCCGACCGGTACGGTTCTGATCGATCGGCTGCAGGAAGGGCGGCGGACACGGCTGGTGCGGGCGCTCCAGCAGTTGCCCCCGGCGGACCTTGCCACGGTGGGGCAGGCCCTGGACATTCTTGA
>JAJPKB010000569.1 GCA_021323915.1 Chloroflexota bacterium
CATGGCTATTTTGGGTTGGAGCTCGAAACCCTATGGGACGTCGTTCGCCAGGAAGTGCCGATCCTTCTCGACCAGCTCGAGCAGATCCTCAAACGAGAGATGCCGTAGAATCGGCATGCGCGCCGCCATGGATCACTTCACGGCTGGTCCGCCGACGCCGGGATGGACAACGCTCGATGAACCAGGCGTCGCGGTCGACGAAGGAGGAGGCTCACGGCTTACATGAGCGTCGCCTTCATCATCTACGACGAGATGACCACTCTCGACTTCATCGGCGCCTACGATGCGCTCACTCGACTGAAGACGATGGGCTTTCAGCCGGACTTCACCTGGGACGTGTGCGCCCTGACCGAGCGGGTGGTCGACGGCACCGGGCTGACCATCCTGCCAACGCGGGTGGGCGGCTCGCTCGCCGCCTACGACATGGTCGTCGTGCCGGGCGGTGCCGGCGCGCGCCGGCTCGTCGACGACCCGACGTTCACCGGCTGGCTGAAGACGGTCGGGCCACGCACCCGGATGGTCTCGGTCTGCTCGGGCGCGCTGCTGCTTGGCGCGGCCGGCTTTCTCGACGGTCGGCGGGCGACCACCCACCGCAACTCCTTCGACGACCTGCGTCGGTTCTGCGGCGAGGTCCGCGACGAGCGCATCGTCGACGAGGGCCAGGTCGTTACCGCGCGCGGCGTCACGTCGTCGATCGATCTCGGACTCTACCTGGTCGAGCAGATCGCCGGGCCTGAGGTCAGGGAGAAGATCCAGCGCCAGATGGACTACCAGCCAGCCTGATCGACGCGCGCGCCTCGGCGATCAGATCATCGACGTCGGTGTAGACCTCGGCCTGCCCGTCGAGCGCGGCGAAGACGAAGGCGACCGAGGACACGCGGCGATCGGTCGCCCGCTCGATCCCCAGGGCGTAGGCGCCGCCCTGGGCGCGGTATTCGGCCGCGCGCCCGGCCACCGTCTCCCGGTCGATCCGATCGGTCTTGAAGTCGACGATTCCGAGCGAGCCATCGGCCTTCTCGTACAGCAGGTCGATCCGCCCGAGAAGCAGCGCCCCGTCTACCTGGGCGCCGACCGGGACTTCGCGCCAGCTCCGCGCGGCGCGCCACGCCTCGCGCGTGACCGGGCTCGCCGCGGCCGCCAGGACGAGCTGCTTCACCTCTTCGGCGCGGTTCGCAATCCGGTGCCGCTTGGCCGCGCGCCTCGCCAGGACGTCGAGCGCCGAATCCTCGGTCGAGGTCAGTTGTTCCAGCGCCAGGTGAACCGCCCGCCCCAGCGCGGTGGGCTCGCTCGGTCCGGAGATCGGATCGCCCGGATCGACGGTGAAAATATCGTCGTCATCCACGGCGTCGGATCCGTCGTCCTCGCCGACTTCCCGCGCCGCGCCCTCGTCGGAAAGCCACGTCGGGAAGGCCGACTCCCCGGGGGATTGCACGCTCGCCAGGCTCGCCGCGCTCTCGCCCTTCGGGGCATTCCCTCCATCCAGCGACGAGGCGGCGACGATCGACAGATTGGCCAGCTCGTCGATCCGCCGTTGTCGACGGTCCAGCCATTCGCGCTCGGCGCGCCGGTGCTCCTCGGGCGACGCGTCGCGAGCGGCGTCCGCGTTCGCGCCGTCCGCCACGCCCCACTCATCCTCGGCGTCAGTTGGCGACGCCGAAAGCGTCTCGATCAGGTGGTAACGGTCCGCGTCGTACTCCGCGAGCGCCCGGGAGATCCGGGCGGCGTGGCATCCGTCTTTGACGTGGAAGAGCGACAGGACGAGGTGATCGCGGGCCCGGGTCGCCGCGACGTAGAGGAGACGGACCTGCTCCGCTTCATCCATCAGCTTCTCGTTCTCCTGGGCCTCGTCGAAACCGGGCGTCTTAAACGCGCCGCAACCGACCTCGAGCGTGCCTTTCGCGCGATCGGGAAAGATTCGCACGGCCGCGGGCGTCCCTCGTCTGATCTCCCCGAGTCCGGTCAGGATGACGATCGGAAACTCGAGCCCCTTCGCGCCGTGAATCGTCAGCAGCCTGACCGCGTCCTCGTCCGACTCGGGGAGCGGGCTCTCGGAATCTCGGGTCTGTACCCGTTCGCGGTCCTCCAGCCAATCGACCAGGGCCCGAAGGGAGGGGCGACCCGCGGCGGCGAACGCCCGGGCCTGGGCGGCGACGTAGCGAAGGCGTCGCCACGCCTCGCGCGGACGGGGCTGAGCGAAGACCTGCACCGCCAGCATCCGCTCGCGGATGAACGCCTCGATCGTCGCGGCGGCCGAGCGACCGGACCGCGCGCGGTGAAACCGCCGGAGCGAGTCGAACGCCTCGGCGACCGGCCCGTCGAGGTCAGCCGGTGACTGCTCATAATCGAGCTTTCCTCCCGCCTCGATCCACGCCAGCAGATCGACGTCGGAGCAGGCGTAGGCCGGAGAGCGAAGCGCGGCGACCAGCGCGACCTGGTCCGAGGGATCGTCGATCGCGCGCAGACAGGAGAGGAGGTCGCGAACCTCCTGGGTCGCCAGGACTAGCGAGCCGCTCTCGAGGCGGTAGGGAACACCGCGCCCGGCGAAGGCATCCTCCAGCCGACCCACGTTGGTTCGGCTGGGCATCAGCACGCAGACGTCCTGGTAGCGGGCCAGCCGCGGCCGACCGTCGGCCGGGTCGCGCACGATCCAGCCGTCCGCGACGGCCCGTCGAGCGATCATCGCCACGTGCTCGGCCTCCGCCAGGTGCGCCGCTTCGGCCTTTCCCTCCAGCTTGCCACCGACCGCGTACACGCCGTGGGCATGCTCGGCCAGCTCGGTCGCAGTGGACACCGGATGCAGGTCGACGTACTCGGCTTGAATCCCAAGCCGTTCCCGCATGTCGCGCCTAAAGTGGTAGTTGACCCACTCCAGCACCGGCGCCAGCGAGCGGAAGTTCTGGCTCAACCGCGCCCGGGAGGCGGATTCGGTCCGCTGGTAGATGCGCGCGTAGAGGCCGATATCGGCGCGTCGAAAACGGTAGATCGACTGCTTGGGATCGCCGACCACGAAGAGCTTGCCGGGGACGAGCCGGGCGCCGAGGGGATCGCCGTCGGGCGAGGCCGACGGGTCGGCGCCGAGATACCAGACGATCTCGGCCTGAAGCGGATCGGTATCCTGGAACTCGTCGACGAAGATGCGCTGAAACCGCTCGCGCGCCTGGGCGCGCACGTCCGGATGGTCGCGCAGCAGGTCGCGGGCCCAGATCAGCAGGTCGTGGAAGGCCGCCACTCCCTGCTGACGACGCGCCCGGGCGAAGTCGCGGACGAACCCGGCCAGGTGGCCGAGCACCGCGGCGAAAGCCGCCGCGCGGTGCTCGGCCAGCGCCGCGTCGATCTCCTCCTGGACCGCCTTCGACGTGGCTCGGATCACCCGGACCGGATTCCGCCCGTCGGGCAGATCTTCCCACTCCGCCATGCTTCCGACGTTGAGGCCTGGTCGCCTGAACTCCTGGAGCGCGGCCAGGGCGTCGTCCTCGTCGCGCGCCTCGGCCAGGCGGCGGGCGGCCGGCTGGACCCGCCTCACGTCGCGCGCCAGCTCGTTCAGGTCGCCGTTTCGTGCCCGGTCGAGGTAGGAGGCCAGTTCGAGCACCGCCTCGCCCAGACGGTGCGCCAGCGGGACCGGCGCCGGCGGATCCGCCACGCACCAGCCCGAGGGCGGGTCCAGCAGATCCGCGTGCTCCTGGAGGCCGTCGGCGAGACCGCGCAGCTGGCCGAACGTCATCCCGAGCCGGAGGGCACGGCGAACGTCGTCGCGCCGTCGCCGATTTTCCGGTCGCTCGTCGGAGACGTCCTCGTCGAGCCAGGTCCGAAAGCGCTCCTCGAAGGCGAGGCGGAGCTGGAGATCATCCCAGACGGCGAAGCCGGGCGCCAGGCCGGCCTCGATCGGGAAGGCGCGCAGGAGGGTGCCGGCGAAGGCGTGGATCGTCTGGATCGCCGCCAGGTCAACCTTCCCGGCGGCGTCGCGGCAGCGCTCCCGCGCCTCGGGATCGAGCGCGGAATCCCGCGAGGCCCGCTCCAGTCCGCGCCGCACCCGGTCGCGCAGCTCGGCCGCGGCGGCCTCGGTGAAGGTGATCGCCGCGAGCTTGTCCAGCTCGACCTTCCCGCTCCGAACCAGCGCGACGATCCGGGCGACCAGCGCGGTCGTCTTGCCGGTGCCGGCGCCGGCCTCGACGAAGAAGGTGCGGTCCAGCTCGGTCTCGATGCGGTCGCGCTCGGCCTGGTCGACCGGGAGCGAGGGATGGGAAGGGTTACTCATCGTCGCCGATCGCTTCCGGCGTCGCCGCCAGCCGGCGGTGGATCGCGACCAGGGGATCTGCCTGCTTCCGCGACGAGATCCGCTCGCGGCGCACCGGGCAGATCCGGTCGAAATCGCAGAAGGCGCAGTTCTCGAATCCACCAGAATCGCGGCGTTTGCCCGGCACCTGGGGAAACGCGCCTCTCGCGATGCCCTGAACAGTCAGCGCGACCACCTCGTCGAGCCGCCGGTCGACGAGCGACGAATCGTCGGCGATCGCGACCTGCTTGAATCCTTCCTTCGCGCTCACGAACCAGAGCGCGCCGCCAACCCGATCCAGCCCGGGAAGATTGCTCCGAGCGACCCGGCGGTAGAGCGCCAGCTGAATCTCTCGACCGGCCGCGACCGGATCGTCTTTCAACGACTTGTAACGCTCGCTCGTACCGGTCTTGTAGTCGAACAGGTAGGCGCTTCGGTTCGAGCGATCGAGATCGATCCGGTCGATCCGCCCGCGGAAGCCGATCGTTCGGGCCGCCTCGCCGATCGGTACCACGATTCCGAGGGCCGGCCAGCCATCCGCGGCGGGCGTGCCGAACTCCTGCTCGAAATAGGTGGGCGTCAGTCCCTGCCGCCGACGGTGCTCCCGGTCGGCGTCGAGAAACGCCCGAAGATCGGACAACACCTGGCTCCGTGTCATCTCCCAAACGAGGCGGTTGCCGTTCGCCCCGCGCGCCTCGACCGCCGCGAGCTGCTCCCGGGCGAGCCGCTCGATCAGCCCGACGTCCACCGCGGTGTAGTCTTCGTCGGGCCGGGGCCGACCGCGCTCGGCCAGGCGGGAGAAGAATTGCTGGAGGACCGCATGAAGCAGCGCGCCCCGCTCGAGCGGATTTAGCGTCCAGACGTCTTTCGGGCGCTCGGTCGGCTCGACA
>JAJPKB010000032.1 GCA_021323915.1 Chloroflexota bacterium
CGCCGCGGCGCGCAAGTCGATGGGCGCCGAGGCGGCCGCCGAGTTCGAGAAGAACTGCCGTGAGATGTACGACCAGATGGCCCGCATCGCGATCGTGCCGAGCTGGGTGCGCTTTTACGACTTCGGCGCGGGCCGCATGCCGAAGTTTCTGAAGGAGCTCGCCGAGCGCAACCGGTCGTGATCCGGTGCCGAACCGAGGCGTGGACGATCGACTTCTGCTTCGACACCACCACGGAAGAGCGTCGGCTCAATCGAGAGTCCCAGGGAGGGTCAAGATGAACGAGATCGAGCGCATTGAGCGAGGCAGGGAAGCCTGGGACGAGACCGACCAGGTCGTGGACGTCGTGGTCAAGCGTCCCCTGGACACGGTCGTCCCGGTCCGTTTGAATGCCGGAACCTACGCCCAGCTGCGCCGAGTAGCCCGGGAGCGCGGGGTCGGGCCAAGCACCCTGATCCGCATGTGGCTGCTGGAGCGGCTGCGCACCGACTCCGCGCCCGACCACACCCCCGAGGTCAAGTCACTGACCGGCTAACTCATTTCTGAGCTTCGATCACGATGGTCGTCGAGAAGCTGGTCCCGTCGACCTGGAAGCCGTAGCAGCCCGGCGCGCGAAACCCGATGCCCGCCGACTGGAACCGCCAGCCCGCCTCGAGGTCGGGGCTACTGATGCCGGTGACGATTGGGAATTGGAGGAAGGGCAGCCCACCGGTCGTGTGAGGACCATTGCGTACGAAGCGCACTCCATTGGGACCATCCAGCTGCCGCCCGCGAATCAGCGCCGGGCCGGTGTAGTCTGGCGCGCTCAGCCAGGGCGCCTTCACGTCGTACCAGCCATCCGTTAGCTTTCCCTTACCATAGTGGATGGTGCCTGGCTGGATCAGGAAAATCGGCCCCTGGCCGGTCACGTTGAATGCGCTTGCTTGGCGCGACGCGCTGATCGGGCAGGCCGCCCCGGGTGCCAGAGAAGCGAGTTTGAGTGGTCGCTGTTCCAAGCTCGTCCAGACCCCCGAGGGCGTGGCCCCCGCCGCCGCGCTAATGACGGTGGTCGCGGTCGGCACGGCTGTGTCGGGCCGTTGGCATGCCGATAGGATCGCCGCAGCGACGACGACCGAGAGGACCGGCCAGCGAATCGGATCGAGCATTCTCCGCATGTGCACCCCTATGTGAGTCCAGGCGAGACAGCGATGGCGACTATGACCGCCGACGCGAAGGCCAGGATCCTTCGCCACGACGATCTTGACCGGAGGTATCCGAGGTGAAGGTCTCTGGTGCCTGAGCCCGTCCACATTGAATTGAGCGGAGGTACGGCGCGTCCAAGGCCGTACGCTACCCCAAGAATGCAACCTACCCATGGATTGCCAGACCACACGGCTACCAACACTCCTGTGAAAAAGCTCAAGTACGGTACAAAGGTGAGTATCCCGGTCCCCAGCGCAACTCCCCATTTCACCGCTGGCAACACACCTCGCCCGGCCACCCACGAGTGAGGGACCTGCCAGTGTCGTTGGAAGTATGGCACCCGCGCTAGGCCTAGCTCGTTGGCCAGCGCCAGACCCGCTGCGAGCGCTACCAGACTCACTGGCAAGGTAGTCAGCCGATGGATAATCCAACCAAACACCGACCATCCTAGGAAGGTCAGCGCGCCCGCTAAGATACTGCTCCCTAGGTAAGCGAGAGTCAATACGAGGCGCCGCCCGGCCGTCGTACGTCCTTCGCCGAAGGACGCTGCTGCTGCAGCACTCGCGTTAACTGTTCAGGCAGTTGACATCTTTGCAATACCAACCAGCACGAGGAGCACCGCAGCGGCCGCAATCAACAATTCATCGCGCATCCCGAACCATCCTGTGGCGAAATCTGCCAAGGGTAGGCCGAACACCGGGACGGTGACGACGCCAGGCACGGTCCACCGTCCCCCAAATCGTAAGCCTCCGGGTCTGGCCCGCCGCGACGTCGTCTTGAGTTGCTCCTATCGGCTCGGAGCGCTGGGGATGCAGGCGCTGGTGCAACCACAAATGCTGCCGCCGCAGTTACAGTCCGAGCAATAGATGAAACATCCATTGCATTGGACCGTCCAATAGCCGGTCGGCCATGGGCACAATGGATTCTGGCCCTCCGTGCAGAACGAGCAGAAGTTCGAGCATCCTCCCACATTGGGACAATCGCTACAAGCATTGTTGTTTGGGTACGAGCAAGAACAGTCGGCATACGCCGGAATCGCCATGCCGGCACCCAAAGCGAGACTCGCCGCTGCCGCGAACGTCCCTCGGGAGACCCGCCCCAGGAGGGTTCGTCGATCGGTACGACGGGCGAATAGGCTACCAAGTCCCACCACCACGTGATTATTCAGCATGTCAAACCTCCTTCACCAAGGTATCGCGTGTATTTCGCGACGGCAGATCGCCGTCATTTGAGCGGCTGGCGGGTTCGCGGACGGCATCCGCCATCTTGACTAGCTGGTCGTAGCTGTTGGCCAATCCCTTCGCCCGCACCCTCCCCTGTCGATCGAGGGCAAACGCAAAAGGCGTCACCCTACTCTTATAAAGGTCGGCGACGTGTCCCTCGGCGTCGTCGAAGAGCAACGTCGTCGGCCGCCCGAACGTTCCGGCGAAGTACTGATTCTCGTCTCGCGTTCCACGGCTTATGAACAGCGTCGCAAGGTCCCCCGCGTAGGACTCCGCGAAACGGTGAAGGTCAGGAAGGAGCAAATGACAAGGCTGGCAGTGTGGCGCACCAAAGACGATAAGGGCGCCTCCGGCTGATCGTAGAACGTCCGAGAGCGCTATTTGGTCTCCGGTTGAGGTTGGTAACAGAAAGTCGGGCGCTCTGGCGCCTGGAGAAATGCCGCTGTTCTCGATTCCCTCCCGAGTGTTCATGTACATGACGCCAAACTGCCGAAAGATGAGAAACAAGGCGATCGCCTCCGCTACCACCACGAACCAGATCGCGACGTAGCTTGCCACGAAGAATGAGCCGAGGATCATCGAGTGGTCTCCTTTCTCTCGCTGCCCTGTGCGGCAAATGGCGAGCTCGTGGTTAACGCCCAGGCAGAACATAGTATCATCCAACCACCGATGTACGCGCCTGCCAGCCCTGTCGACAGTAGCGTTCCTACCGCCAGACTTCCCGCAATCGAGCGGGCATCGAAATTGATGCCGTGCGTGGCTGTCGAAGCCAGGTAGAGCGCCCCCGATAGGAGCACCAGGTTTCGGAGAATCGACAGACCCCAGGGCATCCGATGCTGGGTACCGAAGCAACTGCATGGCCGGCCGCGCCCAAGTGTGAGCAGGTAGAAGGTCGCGGGGATGAGGAATATCGTGACCAGAAGCGCACTCAGCCAGATATACGGGCAAAAGAGCAGCATGCCGCTGAGGTAGAGCTCCGCCACGGGGAGCGCCAAGCTAGCGGCAGATCCGGACAGGAACGCATTCGATGCAAACCGTCGATCCTGCAGCTTGCCCGTAGCGGCCAGTGCGAATGCAACGGCCAAGGCGAGCGTCACTGGTTCGGCAAGCAACTCAACCATACTGCATGGGCCTCCTACCGTCGGCGTCGCGGCTGATCCGGAATCGCCGCCTGCCGCTAGTATCGCCCTCTGACGCGCACTTTCCAGGGGACGTCTCTGTCAACCCAGGGGTGAATTTCCGGTCAACCTGCGGTTGACAGATCCGTCAACCGGGCACAGGAGACGCCGCTATTCCGCCGGCGGCAACAGGTTCCTCGCCCGGGCCGCCTCGACGAGCGAGTGCCGGCCCGAGACCCCGAGCTTCTTGGCCAGACGGTGGACGTGGGTCTTCACCGTGTCCGCGCTGACGTCGAGGGCCTCGGCGATCTGTTCGTAGGTCAGGTCGCTCCGGGCCAGGAGGCGGAGGATCTCGCCCTCCCGATCCGAGACCCGCGACGCCGCCCGACGTAGCGCGGCTCGCTCAGTTTCCCATTGGCTTCTTTCGTCGCGAAGCTGCTGGAGGAGCCGCTCTCGTCGCCCCTGATCCTGGCGTAACCGCTCTTGGCCACACCGCAAGAGGACTGCGATGACCACTGCTCCCACCAGCAGGAGCGCCTCCCAACGGATGAGCACCGCCAGTCCGAGCGCCGGCTGAAGAACGCGTAGCGTCGAGATCTGTTGACCGAGGGCCGCTCCGGCAACGATCGCGGCAACGGCCCACGCTCCCGCTACCCCCGCGAGGCCGTAGCGGATCCCATCGATCAGGACCAAGATGATCAGCGCCGCCAGCAGCGGGTTGGGTGACGTCGCGGTGTCGGCCAGAATCGCCCCGGCGGCGGCGAGCCATTCGAGGGCCGTGGCAAGCCCACCAAGGACCAGGCAGTCGCGGGGCCCCGTGGCTTGCTGAAGTAACAGCATCAGCACGGCGTTTCCCACCGCGAGACCGGCGGTCGCCGCCACCGCCATTGTCCGGGACGATGGAGGGATGACGAGGAACACCAGGAAGCCGAGAAGAACGGCGTTCCAACGGACGGCGACCATCGCCTTTTCTAACCGGCGGCGGTCGTCGACCGTGATTTCTTCAAGCGGATCGCTGGGTTCGTGAAGAGCGTCAGTCATCTGTCCCCTCCGCGCCGCGGGGCTCTGCCCGGTCGGTCTCCCCCGACAGCCAGCCGACCGGCCGTGTGGATTTCACCGACTATATCATATTCAGCCGGCAAAGTGGTAACTCCCTTGGCCGGATCGGACGCGACTACTTCGGTCCGACCGCTCTGTCCGGGGCGTCAGGAGCCTTGACGTCAGCTGGGGCGGCCGTTGACGCTTGTCGAACTCGGGCCGGAGGTGGGCACCTCGGCGGTCATCTCGGGTCGAGTCCTGCGCGCGTGCCCCGGAAGCACCGAATCGGGGTCAAGGATTCCGCGCGGTGGCCCGGAGTAACGGATCTGGCGTCGCGCCGGGATTAACTAGCGACCAGTGATCGAAGGGCGGCGATCGGGGAAGCGCATCGCTGTCGTTTGCCCCGTTCGGAGTCGAGCACGTCGGAGGCCGCTACGAATAGGTGCGTCGGCGGTTCACGTATCCCGGAGGCCGGGCGCATTCGCGGCAGCGCGAAGGGGAGAGCTCGCCAGGCATGCCGACTGACCTTTACGACTGCCCCAGCAGCAGGCCCGCCGCGAAGACCAGCCCGCCGCCGAGCATCACCTGGAGGCTGGATCGCGACAGGGAGATCTTGAAGAAGTGGTGACGGATCAGCGAGATCGAGATCAGCTCGCAACCGACCAGGATACAGGCGAGCGGCAGGGCGAGGTGATAGTCCTCGATCAGGAACGGGAGGGTATGGAGGAAGCCGCCGCAGAAGGTCATGATCCCGATGATGATGCCCCGGCGGAGCGGGCTCCCACGTCCGGTCAGCTCGCCGTCGTCCGAGAGCGCCTCGGCGAATCCCATGCTGATGCCGGCGCCGATCGCCGCCGCCATGCCCACCACCCAGGCGGTGTGGCTGCTCTGGGTCGCGACCGCCGCGGCGAAGATCGGCGCCAGCGTGGAGACCGAGCCGTCCATCAATCCGGCCAGTCCCGGCTGGACCACCCGGAGCACGAACGCGTTGTCGTCAAGCAGGTGGTGCTCGGAGCCGAGTAAGAAGCCGCGGAGCCGTCGCAGGAGCGGCTTGCCCTGTTTCGTCGTGGACATGCGCTACTCAAACCATCCCGTCGTCAGGTTAATTAGAATTGGAATTAGAATCATTCGAGATTGGAGGATAGCAGGATGGCCGGCGGTTGGCAAGAGCATGCCGGAAAGATCTGTGTCGGAAAGATGACGAGCCGGCAAAGCGGTGGCGAGCGGGTAAGCTCTGCCTTCAAAGGCTCGGAGCAGGAACGCGAGCTCAAGCCGAGGGCCCGGCAATGCCTTCGGCCCTGCTTCTGGCCTTCGGAGGGTGTCTGAAGAGGAGGCGGTCGCACCGACCAAAGCCGTCGCGCAGGGGGTGGTCGAGGGCGGGATGGAGGAGCTTGTTCCTGGAGAGTGGCCAGGCTCGGGGCCGGGCCGGGATCCCTCATCCCCTACCCCTTCCTGTCTAACCTCTGACCACCAACCCTCTCCTCTACCCTCTGACCCCCTTATCCAGGGGGAACCTTCCCTTTCCCAGGGAGAACCGTCCGTTCGCCAAGGGGAACCTTCAGTGCGCGGGGGAATGGTCTACCGGGAGATGCTATCCTCAAGACCCCTCTCCCGCGACTGGGAGATGGTTCCCCCTGGCGAAGGGGGCCAGAGGGTAGAAGGGTAGGGGGTGAGGGAAGCCCGGGCAGCCCGCGGAAAGGTGGCCACTCCCCATGGGCTTGTCCCCCGCTCGTCCCGTTGCCCAGAGCGGGGGACAAGCCCCCGCGCTACAAGACGCCCGTCGGCACGGTCGGTCAACGGCAGCCAGGGCTGCTCCAAGCCAGAGCCTTTCCGGCCGCTACCCGATGATCTTGTTGAC
>JAJPKB010000352.1 GCA_021323915.1 Chloroflexota bacterium
CGCCCGCGGGTGCTCTTCCTCGACGAGCCGACGATCGGCCTGGACGTGACGATGCAGCGACGCATCCGCGCCTTCGTCCAGGAGTACAATCGGACCCACGGGGCCACCGTCCTCCTGACCAGCCATTACATGGCCGACGTGGAGGCGCTCTGTCGGCGGGTGATCGTGATCCACCACGGCAAGCTGCTGTTCGACGGCGCCTTGAGCGACCTCGTCCAGCGATTCGCGCCGTACAAGACGATCGTCGTCCGCCTCGAGGCCGGCGCGTTCGACCTGAGCCGCTACGGCGAGGTCGTGAGCGCCGAGGATGGCCAGGTGACGCTGCGGGTTCCCAAGGCGGAGACGGCGACGGCGACCGGCCGGATCCTGGCGGATCTGCCGGTCGTCGATCTCAGCGTCGAGGATCCGCCGATCGACGACGCGATCGAGCAGGTCTTCTCAAGAGGGCAGGCGTGAGAGGACTGCTCGACGTTTACCGCAGCCAGTTCAAGGTGTCCCTGGCGACCGAGCTGCAGTACCGGCTCGAGGTGCTGATCTGGCTGTTCGGATCGACCCTCGAGCCGATCGTCTACCTCGTCGTCTGGTCGACCGTCGCTCGGGCGAACGGCGGATCGGTGGGCGGCTACACCGCGGCCGGCTTCGCGGCGTACTACATCGTGATGATGCTGGTGAACCACATCACCTTCACCTGGATCATGTTCGAGTTCGAGACCCGGATTCGCGAGGGCGCGTTTTCGCCGAAGCTGCTTCGGCCGATCCACCCGATCCACGCCGACGTCGCCGACAACGTCACCTACAAGCTGGTTGGCCTGGTCGCGCTGGTCCCGGTCGCGATCATCCTGTCGATCGTCTTCGGGGCGACCTACCCGGTGACCCCGGTGCGGGTCCTGGCCTTCGTGCCGGTGATCGCCCTGGCCTTTGCCCTGCGATTCGCCGTCGAGTGGACCCTCGCGCTGCTCGCCTTCTGGACCACCCGGGTGAGCGCGATCAACCAGATGTATAACCTGGCGGTACTCTTTCTGGCCGGGCAGATGGCGCCGCTGTCGCTATTTCCGGCGCCGGTTCAGACCCTCGCCGCGATTCTTCCCTACCGCTGGATGGTGGCGTTTCCGGTCGAGCTGATCCTGGGACGGGTCGACCGATCGGGCATCTTCACTGGGATCGCGATCCAGCTCGGCTGGCTGGCGGTGAGCCTGATCGTGCTCAACGTCACCTGGCGGTTCGCCGCGCCGCGGTATTCGGCGGTGGGCGCATGAGCGCGGCGCGGTTGATCTGGGTGTTCCTCCGGGTAGGTGCCCTCAACGAGCTGGCCTACCGGAGCAACTTCTTCATTCAACTGTTCCAGTCGTCGATCGGCCTGGCCGCGGCGCTCCTCGGGCTGGCGGTCGTTTTCGGCCACACCGCCGCGCTGGATGGCTGGCGGCCGGCCGAATTGATCGCGCTGGTCGGGGTGTACTTTCTGGTCGGCGGCTTCCTGGACCTCGTGATCAAGCCCAGCTTCAGCCAGCTGATGGAGGACGTTCGCCTGGGAACGCTCGACTACACCCTGACCAAGCCGGCCGATTCGCAGCTGCTGGTGAGCGTGAAGACGGTCCAGATCTGGCAGCTCACCAACGTGCTGCTCGGACTGGCCGTGATCGGGGTCGCGCTGATTCAGCTCGGCGGGGTGGTGGGAATCGGCGGAGCGCTGGGGTTCGTGGTCGCCTTGCTCTGCGGCGGGGCGATCGTCTACAGCTTCCTGCTGATGCTGACCACCCTCTCGTTCTGGGTGGTGCGGGTGGCGAACATCATGGTCATCTTTCAGACGATGTACGAGGCCGGCCGGTGGCCGGTCGGGATCTACCCGCCCTGGCTGCGCCTGTCGCTGACCTTCCTGGTGCCGGTGGCCTTCGCGATCACCGTGCCGTCCCAGGCACTGGTCGGCCGCCTCGATCCGGCGACCCTGCTCGGCGCGATCGCCCTGGCGGTCGCCCTGCTCGCCGTCTCGCGCTGGTTCTGGTCGGTCGGCGTCCGCCACTACTCCGGGGCGTCGGCGTGAAGGCAACCGCTCACCTCGGCAGCCGAATCGTAAACGTCGATCCGGCGCCGGGCTGGCTCGCGACCAGGATCCTGCCACCGTGGGCTTCGACCACCGCGCGGGCGCTCGCCAGGCCGACACCCTGGCCCTCGACGCGGCCGCCCGGTCGACCGCGCACCCGGCGCAGCCGATCGAAGAGCAGCGGGACGTCCGACGGCGAAATGCCCGGCCCCTCGTCGCGCACCTCGATCACCGCCTCGCGTCGCCCGCCGCGCTCCTCGGCGCGAACAACGATCCGCACGTCGCCCGACGGGCTGTATTTCACGGCGTTCGCGACCAGGTTCCGGAGCGCGCGCTCCACCCGGGGCTCGTCCCAGCCGCCGACCATGGTCGCCGGCCGGGCCTCGACCACGATCCGGTGACGGTCGGTGCTCGCCTGCTGCTCGGCGGCGACCCTCCGGGCGCAGGAGACGAGGTCGAACGGACGGCGACCGAGGTCGAGAGTTTCCCCCATCTCGACGCGCACCAGGTCGAGCAGCTCGTCGATCGTCGCGGCCATCTTGTTCGCGGTCAGATCGATCTTGGTCGCGGTTGCCTCGATCTTCTCGGCGCTCTCGACGTCGCAGCCGGTCCTGCCCCCGTTAACCGGCGACAGCCGGCGCCGAATCAGCTGGGCATAGCCCTTCACCGCGCCGAGCGGGTTCTTGAGATCGTGGGAGATCTCCGACACGAGATCGTCGCGAGCCTGAATCGCCTCTTCGGCGTTCGCCCGCGCCACCTGCTCATCGGCAAGTCGCGAGCGCGCCTCTTCGGCCCGGGCGTGGTTCGACGCGTCGAGCCGCCAGTGAACCAGCCCGGCGACGCAGGCCGCCAGGACGAAGGCCAGGTGGACCAGCAGCCACTTCCAGGGGTCGCCACCGGCGTCGCCGCGGCCGATCAAATCGGCCGGCTCGAGGAGGCCGATCGCCAGGTACTCGAGAAGGACGTACCCGATGGCCAGCGCGAACGGCACCCAGTCCTGGTACAGGGCGACGATGACCATGATCAGGAAGAAGTGAAAGTGCATCTCGGTGAAGCCGCCGGACACGTGTACCAGGACGGCCGAGGAGGTCAGCAGGCCGAGCGTCGCCAGTCCGGCGCGAAGCCGCTGGCTACCCCGGGCGACTCCCGCCAGCAGCGCCGCGAGCGCGACGAGTCCGCCTTCGAGGGCGCTGACCGCGACGCCGGATCCGGAGATCAAGCCGTAACAGAAGATACCGATGGCGTGCAGCCAGAGCAGCACGAGAACTGCGCGGTGCTGGTGCTCCCAGACGTCTCGCGGCATCGCCTGGCCGCTCGGCAAGCGGGTGCGAAAGAGCGCGCGAAGACGCGCGAGCGCGCATCCCAGATCGAACCGTGGGCGAGTGATTGCCGCGAGCAACGAATGTCAACCTCATCGGGAATCAAGGACATAGGTAGAATGTACATTGTACCATATGTATGAGATCACGCCAGGAGGGCGCGAAGCGCGGGCGGGACGGCGGAAACAAGCCGCGGCGGAGCACGGGGTAGGAGAGAAAGTGAGGATTAGTCGTCGTCCTCGAAGAGGGCAGATACGTCCCGCGCGCCGTGCATGACCCTGACAATCTCGATAGGCCGCTTGGCGGGGTCGTAGGCTATCAGATCGGAAATGAACCATCCAGAACTTTAGCGGCGCATCGGTCAGGTCTTCGCGGCGGTGACCAGCCTCGCGAGTGCAGCTAAGAAAGCGAAACGCTTCCCTCAACTCGCGCAGCATATAGCGCGCAAGGCGGGAGTCCCCCTGCTCGATAAGATACGATTTGATGTCGTCCAGGTCGTCTTTCGCTTTGTGAGTAAGACGGTAGGTCGGCACTTACGTTCGGTGCGCTTCCAGCGCGTCGAGCTCGGCTTCCAGGCGGTCAAACTCGGCCTCGCCATCGACAAGGTTGCTGCTCCGCCGTGATTCCAACCCTTCGGAGATCCGCAAGCGGATCGTCTGATTAGAGCAGTTCCGGCGATCATTGATTAGGCGAGCGAGCAGCCACAGTGCTTGAACCACCCGAGGGCATCGTGCGCCGTCACCGTCTCGAGGGCGTTCCCGATCGCCTCATCGAGTGCCTCCTGGGTGCGCGCGTCGGCGACCCGCAGGAACTCTTTGATCTTGGAGAAGGCCAGCTCAATCGGGTTTAAATCGGGCGAGTAGGCTGGCAGGAAGACGAGGGTGCAGCCCCGCGCCTGGACC
>JAJPKB010000130.1 GCA_021323915.1 Chloroflexota bacterium
CGGTCCGGTCCGAGATTCCGGGTCCGCGAATCCCCGGTATAATGGTCCCATGTCCCGATTGGTGCACGGGTTGATTGCGATCGCCTTGCTGACAGGATGCCACCCGGTGGCTCCTTTGTCTCGGGCGACGACGGAGGCGACAGTGTCCTTTGCGCTCGAAAGCTCCGCGTTCGCGAACGGAGCGACGATCCCCCGCCAGTACACCTGCGATGGAGCCGATCAATCGCCCCCTCTCCAGTGGTCCGAGCTTCCCGAGGGAACCGGGAGCCTCGCCCTGATCGTCGAGGATCCCGACGCGCCGCGGGGAACCTTCGTTCACTGGGTTCTTTACCATCTACCTCCCGAGCCGCCCGATCTCGCCGCCGGCACACCGCGCCAGGCGATCCTGCCAAACGGCGCGCGTCAGGGGCGAAACGACTTCCGAAGGGTTGGCTACGGCGGTCCATGCCCGCCGCGCGGCCCGGCGCACCACTATCATTTCCGCCTTTACGCTCTCGACGCCGCGCCCGATCTGACGCCCGGCGCCAGCGCATCCGAGGTGCGGGCGGCGATGAACGGCCACGTCCTGGGTGAGGCGGAGTTGATCGGGCTGTATGGCCGATAGCGGTGTCGAGATCTGCCGCCAGGGACCACGCTGCTTCGCATCCATTTCGCTCGACATCCTCCGACCGTCAATCCCATTCAGAATACCCTCCCGACGTCTAATCAAGCCAGATCTGATGAAGGCGTACCCGGGGAAAAGGGCCTCGGAGGTCGGGTCGGGGCCGACGTCCTTCATAGGATCCGGATCCAACCAGCCGGCTCTCGCGCGCATCGGGTGTAATATAATGATCTTAACGACCGACCGTGGCGTCTATTGATCACGGGTGAGCCGGTTCGAGTCGAGCGAATGTGCCGAGGTCCGAATGATTCGCAATCTTCCCGACCAGATTCGAATCGACGAGAGACGATTTCCTGAATGGCTGCTCGAATTCTAGTCGTCGACGACGACCGCCGAATAACCGCGATGCTGCGCCGGACGCTGGCGTACGAAGGATACGAGGTCGACGTCGCGTCCGACGGCACCAGGGGGCTGCTGTCGGCCCGTGAGCGTCCGCCCGACCTGGTCGTTCTCGACGTGATGATGCCGGGCCTCGACGGCCTGGAGGTTTGCCGCCGACTGCGGTCAGGAGGGACGGTACCGATTCTCATGCTGACCGCCCGAGACGAAGTGCCCGACCGCGTCGCGGGCTTGGATGCCGGCGCCGACGATTACCTGGTCAAACCGTTCGCCCTCGAAGAGCTCACCGCCCGCGTGCGGGCGCTCCTTCGGCGCAGCGATGGCAGCGCCGGAACAGTGCTGTCGTTCGGCAACCTCCGTCTGGATACCGCCCGGCGCGAGGCCAGCCGCGGGCAACGAACCATCGAGCTGACGACCAAAGAGTACGAGCTGCTCGCCCTCTTTCTCCGCCATCCGCGCCAGGTTCTCACCCGTGACGTGATCCTCGAGCAGGTGTGGGGATACGATTTTGGCGGCGATGCCAACGTCCTCGAGGTCTACGTCGGCTATCTGCGCAATAAGCTCGAGGAGGGCGGCGAGCCGCGTCTGATTCAGACCGTGCGGGGAGCCGGTTACGTGCTCCGGGAGGCATGATCGGGTGTCGCTGCGCTTTCGCCTGACCGTGTGGTTCACTGCGATTCTGGCGGTCGCGCTGGTGCTTTTCGCCTTTCTGGTGTACGCCCTGCTCTACCGTGAGCTGTACACCGACGTCGATGCGTCGGTTCAGAGCAAGGCCCACGACGCCGCGCTCAGCGTACGGTACGAGAAGGGAGTGCTGACCGCACCGACCCGGATTCGCGTGCCCGAGAGTCAATTCCGTGCGCCGACCCTCTACACCGAGATCCGGAGCATCGGCGGCGTGGCTATCTGGCGGTCGGATACCCTCCAGGGAAGCGATCTCCCGCTGAGCAGCGAATCGCTGGCCACCGCGCGCGGGGGCGATCCGGTCCTCGAGACGGTCATCCAGGCGGGGCAGTCGGTGCGACTTTACACCGCGCCGATTCTCGTCAACGGCAATCTCGTCGGCTATGTCCAGGTCGGCCGGAACCTCGCCGACATCGATGTCGCCCTGCAACAGCTGCGCCTGTGGCTACTGGTGAGCATCGCGTTCGCCCTGGCGGCGGCCGGTGGCGGCGGATGGCTCCTCTCGCAAGCGGCCCTTCGGCCAATCGATCAGGTCGGTAACGCCGCGCGGGCGATCGGCCTGGCCCAGCGGCTTGACCGTCGGCTTCCTACACCGAAGACCGCCGACGAGATCAGTCGCCTGGTCACGACTTTCAACGAGATGCTCGACCGTCTGGAGGCCGCCTTCATCGCCCAGCAACGCTTCGTCGCCGACGCTTCTCACGAGCTTCGAACCCCTTTGACGACGATTCAGGGGAACGTCGAGTTCCTGCTGCGCGAGCCGGCCATGCCGGTTGGCGATCGGATCGAAGCGCTCGGCGACGTCGCCGACGAGGCAGCGCGTATGGCGCGCCTGGTTAACGGGCTGCTGGCGCTGGCCCGAGCCGACGCCGGCCGGCACCTCGATCGCAGCATGACGGAGCTTCGGCCCATCGTCGAGAGCTGCTACCACCAGGCGCTGGCGCTGGCCCGGCCGACCAATATCAGCATCGAGCTCGTCGTCAACCGTCTCGAGCCCGGCGCGCGCGTGCTCGCCGATCCGGACCGCCTGTGCGAGCTGCTGACGATTCTTCTCGAGAACGCCATCAAGTACAACCGACAGAATGGCCTGGTGCGTCTGGTGGCGACGACCGAAGGACGCTCCCATCGCGTCGTCGTGACCGACACCGGACGCGGCATCGCCCCGGAAGACCTCCCTCATGTCTTCGAGCGCTTCTATCGATCGCCGGCTGCCCGCTCCGAAGACGGAACCGGCCTTGGCCTGGCAATTGCGCGATGGATTGCCAGCGAGCATAACGCCAGAATCGCCGTCGAGAGCGTTCCGGACGTGGGCAGCACGTTCACCGTGACGCTGCCCGCGCTGCAGCCCGCGCCGCTCATCGCGGTATCCTGAGAGGACTCTCAGCCTTCTCAGGCTCATCTCAGGCTGGCCTTAGCATCCTCTTAGGTGGCTGGACTAATCTCTTGAATAGACGAGCACGACTCGCCGATCCCGAACAGGTCGGAACACGGCGCGGTTCGCGGACGTAGCTCGTGGATAACACCTGGCGGGTCGTCATCGCGGCAGGAAAGTGGAGACCGATGGCCATCCTAACGACGCGACGTATCTGGGGCCTGGCATTCGTGGCGGTGATCGTGCTGGTTGGCGTGTTGATCGCCTCCTCGGCGGCCTCCGCGCTCCGCCAGTCGATCGCGCTCTCGCTGGAAAGCGGCATCCTGGCCCCGCGATTCCTACTGATGCTGGTTCCGTTCGCCGCCTGGAGCTATGGGCTGCGGGTCGTGCGCTGGCACACCCTGGTGCGGCGCCTGGTACCGGGCTTGCCCCTGCGAGTGAGCGGTTACAGCCAGGTCGTCGGTTTCGCCTTCTCGGCTACGCCCGGCCGCGTTGCCGAGCTGTATAAGCTGAAGCTCATCGAGCGATCGACCAGCGTCTCGGTGGCGCAATCGCTGCCGGCGGCAATCGTCGAACGGGCGACCGACATCGTCGCCTTCGGCGTCTTGGTTGTGATCGGCGGACTATTCAACTGGACGGAAGCGGGCGTGGACGGCACGGTCGGCCGATGGATCGTGTTCGCGGCGGCCCTGGCGATCGCGGTGATGGTCTATCAAATCGCTCGGCGGATCGGCTGGAGGCGCGCAGGTGAGCGCCTCGCTCCGAACTGGCAGAGATACGCGGCGAGCTGGTCGGGGCGTTTTCCGGTGGTTGGTCGCCTGTCGTCGACGGTTCGTCAGCTACGAGCCGGCGGCTCCCGGGTGACCAATCCCTACACCCTGGCGATCGCGCTGGCC
>JAJPKB010000566.1 GCA_021323915.1 Chloroflexota bacterium
CCGCGAAGAAACGCCGTCTCAACCTTCGCTGGCTTTGTTTGCGCCCACCGGAGAAACTCGATGCCGACGAGACGAAACTCCTGGCTCAGATTCTCGCCGCCGATCCGGATTTGGCTCAGGGCCATGACCTCCTCCAGCGATTTCGTCAGATGATCCGCGATCAAAACGTCGCGGCGCTTGCGGTTTGGGTTCAGAACGCACAGGACAGCGGGTTGCGTCCCTTTCAGGCTTTTGCCAACGGTCTCCTCGATGATTGGTCCGCTGTCGAGGCTGGGTTCCGGTTGCCTTGGTCCAATGGGCCCGTGGAGGGGCACGTCAACCGGGTGAAGTTGATCAAGCGATCTGGGTTCGGTCGGGCCAAGATTGACCTCCTTCGCTCACGCGTCCTTGCAGCCTGACTAACGATCTGGTGAGTTGGACGTTTCGGGCGGACACTGGCCTCAATCCCGAGAAGTGCGGGAGAACCGGAGCTCAATCATCTCTTGACAATACATATTAACAGATACTAATATGTTTGCGGAGGACATCGATCATGCTCAAGCTTCCGGTTCTCACCGCTCCGACGCGGCCCCTGTCGGATGCGGACGATCTCGCCGAGCAGCTCCGGGCGTTGGCCGAGCCCAACCGGCTGCAAATCATCGCGCTGTTACGCGATTCGGAGCGTTGCGTCTGCGAGATCGAAGCGGCGCTGGGGTTATCCCAGAGCCTGGTGTCGAATCACCTGCGGGTGTTGCGCCGAGCCGGTCTGGTCCAGGCGCGCCGTGACGACGTCGACGCTCGCTGGATCTACTACCAGTTGGAACGCGAGACCGTGGAGCGTTTGCTGGCGCGATTGTCCGGTGTGCTCGACCTGAGCCACTTCGACCCGCGCCCGGTTGACTGCACGCCGGACGGACAGCCCGTGCGCGCGACGTGAGCGCGATTTTTCGCAGAAATATATCATCGTCCGATGATCTTTCAAGCGAGGATACAATGGCAACCGCTTCCGCGCCCCACGAGACGCCCGCTCCCGCCAACGTAGTGGCGCGCCTCTCGTTTCTCGATCGTTTTCTGCCGCTCTGGATCTTCCTGGCGATGGCGATTGGTCTGCTGGCCGGTGATGTCTTCCCCGGGCTTGCCACATCGCTGAACAACATCCAAATCTCGGACGTTTCGATCCCGATCGGGATCGGTCTGCTCTGGATGATGTATCCGGTCCTCGCCCGGGTGCGCTACGAGGAGCTAGGTCAGCTCCGGGGTGCCTGGAAGATGTTCGGCCATTCGCTGATCATGAATTGGCTGCTCGGGCCGATCGTGATGTTCGCGCTCGCCTGGGTGTTTCTGCCGGACAAGCCGGCGTATCGGACCGGGCTGATTATGATCGGTCTGGCCCGTTGCATCGCGATGGTGCTGATCTGGAATCATCTCGCCGGTGGCCACTCCGAGGCTGCCGCGGTGCTCGTCGCGCTGAACTCGATCTTCCAGGTCGTCGCCTATTCCGTTTACGCCTACTTCTTCGTTACCCTGGTGCCGGCCTGGCTGGGTCTGGGCACAAGCACGGAAGTCCAGATCGGCTTCTGGGAGATCGCGCGTAATGTCCTCATTTACCTGGGCATTCCGCTCGCGGCCGGGGCGCTTACTCGTTACGTCGGCTTGCGTACGCGTGGTCGCGCCTGGTACGAACAGACATTCGTTCCGCAGATCGCCCCCACTGCTCTCTATGCCCTGCTGTTCACGATCGTCGTGATGTTCAGCCTCAAGGGACACGTCATCCTCAGTCTGCCGTTGGACGTTTTGCGGATCGCCATCCCGCTGGTCTGCTACTTCGCGATCATGTTCAGCATCGCCTTCTGGTCGGCCTGGCGTGCGGGCTACTCGTACGAGCACAGCGCGACCCTCGCCTTTACCGCGGCCGGCAACAACTTCGAGCTGGCGATCGCGGTGGCGATCGGGGTGTTTGGCATTGGCAGCGGCGAGGCACTGGCCGCGGTCGTCGGGCCGTTGATCGAGGTGCCGGCGCTGGTTGGGCTGGTCTATCTAGCACTCTGGGCGCGTAAGTTCTTCACGACAGCCAGCGTTCCGGATGTGGTTGGCCAGGGGGCGTCGAATGGGAATTGACCGAGAAGTTCGACCGAGCCGTGCCCCAGAGATGCCAGAATCAAAACGGGTGGCGTTCAGTCTTGTTCTCTTTGGACTATCGCTCGCCTTTCTCGTTCTGGGTTGCCTGCTCATGGCCTATCTCAGTGGCTGGCCCCAGTTCGAGAGAAGACCCCACGTGGCGTCAGCGTATCGTGGACAGAAGCAGGGCAGATGATGACGGGGACGTGGACACAGCTAGCTGACGAGTTGACATGGAGATTGGGGCATCATGACGAACGTGAGGACCAGGCAACGGGTGCTTTTCATCTGCACCCACAACTCAGCCCGCAGCCAGATGGCAGAAGGGTGGTTGCGGCATCTGGCCGGCGACCGCTACGAGGTGCATAGTGCGGGCACCGAGGCGACCTTCGTGCGTCCCCTGGCGATCAAGGCGATGGCCGAGGTCGGTATCGACATCTCCCAACAGACAAGTAAGACGCTCAATGGCTATCTCCGTGAGCCGTGGGATTTCGTCATCACCGTTTGCGATCAGGCGAACGAAGCGTGCCCTTTTTTCCCCGGGGGCAAGCACCGATTACATTGGTCGTTTCCGGATCCCTCGACGGCGACCGGAACGGACGACGAGAAGCTCGCGGTATATCGTACGGTGCGGGATGCGATTCGGATCCGTCTGAAGGAGATCCTTTCATCCGAGCGGCGGTAGGCCCCTAAGCAGTTACTCCTGACGACCGCCTGCCGGACCTGGTGTTCTGGGTGTTCCCACGGATGGCTGAGCAACTCCGCGTAGATTTGGCACCCTCTTTCCTGAAGGCGCTCGACGTGGGCGTCTCGCGCAAAGACCACAAGCTCGCCCGTCCGCCACGCTCGGCCGATCGGTTCGAGCACCAGTTCGGTGAGATCCTCGCTGAGCTGCAGCTTGCGATGGACGTTGGGCGCGGCGTAGGAACTCGTCATTCGGGCGTGAAATGTAACCGACGAAGAAGTGCAGGCTCTCGACCTCGGATGCCGAAGCGACGATCACGACCAGGTCGACGTCGCCGGTAGCGTCATCATCTTCCAGAAGCCGGTTTCCGTAGCGTGCGACGCCAAGGCCATCCGAGTTGCTCTCCAGGCGAGTCACCAGGTCCCGCAAACGCTCACGCACGCTCAGATACCTGCCGCTGTTGACTCGGTCTGAGGGTCACTCAGTCCCAACAATGGATACTTCTCGGTCCGATTTGATCCCACGGCCATGGCCTATGGTCCCCGGTATGAGAACTCCCTCTATGTCTCGCCGCGCTTTCGGGATTACGCTGCACCTCTGGTTGAACATCTGATAACCACCTATGACTTGCACAATAAGGTGATCGTCGAAATCGGCTGCGGCCAGGGTGACTTTCTTCGCGCCCTCTGTGAGAGTGGCGACAACCGTGGGTATGGCTACGATCCGGGCTGCCCCACGGTATCACCGAATCCAGACCGCTGGACGAACTGACGAATCGAGGCACGGTCACTATCGGGCGAGAAACGCACTGCCAAGGGGGTCAGCGCGCTGCTCCCATCGCTGGAAGTTGCTATCCTTTAATTCGTTAGAGATCATGTCTTGCCTTACTTCCAGATCCGCTTCCAGTAGACGACCGGCGAGCTCGACTGGTAGATCCAGCCAATGAGCGGCGCGCTCACTGCCACGGCAGCCGCCGCCGCCCAGCGACGGGGGTTTCGGACAAGCATCGCACCGCTCACCGCGAGCCCGAGGATTCCGCCTTTCACGATGCCCGTCTGACCCGGCATGATGTAGTGAAAGACCGACAAGATTCCGCTTGCCCCAAGGGCAAAGCGCCAGACCGGGCCGCGTAGCGACGCGGGGAGCAACCGCAGGGGCGCGAGAAACAAGGGCAATTGCACGAGGGTCAGGGCCCCCACCCGGAGGCGCTCCGGTAGCCGATAGGTGCGGTCGAGACTACGCATCGCCGGGGTGACCTCCTGCTTCTGGAGAAAGGCGGGCAGGTCTCGCGCCTCGATGGGCCCGGTAACGACGTCCCAGCCGGTGATCTGGGCAAGACGTGCTGAGATTCGGCCGCCCAAACGGGGAACAATCATCCGTCTCCGCGTCACCCGTCGCTCGAGCCCATAGAGACGCAGCAGCGCCGCGGCTTTCTCGGCCGTGAACAACCCCGCGTCACTCGCGCACCAGACGTTCCAGCCACTCGTATCTTCCACAATCACGAAGCTCGGAGATCCGTCGAGCCCGTGGCGCACCGCATCGACGGTGGCCAGGAAGTTACTGGTCAGGACAACCGGCGCCTCCGGATCGGGTGCGCCCAGCTGGTAGACCCCCGAAGGAACCGGAATCGGCAGGGCAAACCATGCCGCCAGGCTCAGGAGAGCGTGGACGCCGCCGCGGGGCATCTCCGTCGCCAGGGGAACGATGTCTCGCTGAAGTGTGGGCAACGTGGCGGGACGCTCGGCCACGATCACGCTCAGAGCACCCTCCTGGACGCCGCCTTCGGGCCGAACGACAAGCCCGACTTCCTCGAGCATGGCCGACCACGGATGGTGGTGCGTGGGGGCGAGCTCCTGGAGGAGCGCGAAGGCGATCACGCCGAAGAGCAGGCGCTGCAGCTCCCCGACGAGCCAGAGCAAGGGATGGCGCGACGGGACCTCGTCGGCGATGATCACTTGGCCGCCCGGGCGCACGACCTCGGCCATGGCCCGCATGGTC
>JAJPKB010000105.1 GCA_021323915.1 Chloroflexota bacterium
CCCCGTCGAAGCCTTCGTAGGCGCCTTGCGCGTAGTTGATGATGTGCAGTCCCAGGTTGCGGTAATACCAGGTGCCTCGGTCTTCGCCTCCGACCTGTTCGCCCTCGATGTCGGGGTCCGGGCGGGCGCGGCGCCGTACCGATTCGTAGTCGGCCAGGAGGGAGGAAAAGCGGGCCAGAGTCCCGAGCCGGTTGATCGCTTGGGGGGTGCTCAAGTCCCAGCTGCGAACGGCAAGTTCATCGAGCAGGTCGTAAAGCTCGCCGACAAGGTCGGCGGTGCGATCGCCTCGGGGTACGGCCGTCTTCCACTGGCGCAGGAAGCGGGCGAGCCGGTTGCGCCCCGGGTCAGGGAGCTCGAAGACCCGCTGGTATTCGTCGAGCAGGTCTTCGTCGCTGATTGCTCGGCTGGGTCCGTAGCGGTCGCGCCACTCGGTGTCGGTCAGCCAGGTAATGGTGTGTCCGAGGACGACGGCCTCGGCCTGTTCGAACAGCCCCGAGCGTCCGCCGGGCTGGACAGGGATGTCGAACGTGCCGAACTGTTCGACCAGTCGGGCGTATGCAGCTCGGCTTCGGACCAGGACCGCGATGTCCCGGTAGCGGACGCCGGCGTCGACCAGGTCGAGGATGAGGTTGGCGACCCAGCCGGCTTCCTCGATCTCGCTGGGTGCACTCCAGACGACCACCTCCGGTTCGGGGCCTCCGGCGGGCGGCCGGTGATGGCCCATGGTCTTCTCGATGCGTTCAGGGATGGTGCGGGCGAAGTCGTTGGCGACGTCGATGACGCTGGGCCGGCTGCGGCGGTTGGTGGTGATTTCGAAGGTTGCGACTTCCGGGTAGCGGTCAGGGAAGGTGACGATGTTGGAGACGTCAGAGCCGCGCCACTGATAGATGGCTTGTTGGTCGTCCCCGACGACGCATAGTTCGACCTGTGGACCGGTGAGTAGTTCGATCAGCCGTTCCTGTGCCGGGTTGACGTCCTGGTACTCGTCCACGACCAGGTGACGCAAGCTCTCGTGGATCTCGGCCGCCAGTTCTGGGCGCTCAAGTTCGCGGACGGCCCGGACCACTTGCTGGCCGTAGGTGAGGAGTCGGTACCGATCGAGGGTCGCGTAGTAGTTCCGGAGGATCGGGCCGAACGGGTCAGGCATCGAGGCGGGGTCGAGCAGCTCGTTCTCGATCACGTCGACGCTCTTTAGAAACGCTGCGATCGATGCGAAGAGCCGATTGGCAGGGTCGAGTTGGCGAAGTTCGAGCCGACTCGCTTCTCGCGAGAGGAAGGCGGTGAGCTGGTTGTCGTCGAGGACGTCGTATGTCTCATAGCGGGGGACGTTCTGCTGGAGTAGTCGGAAGCAGAACGAGTGGATGGTGCCGACGAAGAGGCCGGCCATCTTGTCGAGAGCGCCGCGCCCCAACCGGTCCTCGACCCGGTGGGCGATCCGGTTCTTCAGCTCGTCCGCGGCACGTTCGGTGAAGGTGAACGCCACGGTCGAGTCGGCGGGAAGCCCTTCGGCCAGCAGATCGGCGACCCGTTGGGCGACCACCTCGGTCTTGCCGGAGCCGGCGGCTGCGATGATCTGAAGGTGGCTGCCGCGGTGGCGCACAGCATCGGCTGCCTGGCCGGTCAGCTCCGGAGGCGGTGGGCGCTGCGCACTCGATGACACGGCTCTCACTGTATGGAGTCGGAGCCTCGGCGAGGAGGAAGATCCTGGTCAGCGGCTTGTCCGAGCCGGATACCGCCGATCCGGGCCGCGGCCTGTCAAGTTCTGGTAGAGCCCGACCGTCTCGGGCTCTGGGTCGAGATCCAACTCGGCAAGCCGTCCACGAAGAAGGGCCCATGTCCGCTCGACCGCGTCGCGTCGATCAAGGGCGCCTTGAAGGTCGATGAGTCGCCGGTAGGCCTCCTCGCAGATCGGGTCCAGTTCGATCGCTCGTTCTAGGACGGCGACCGCGGCGTCGTGATCGCCGCTGGCGACTCGCAGCTCCGCCAGCCGTAGGTGGGCGTCCATCGCCCGCCGATGGAGGTCCTCACGGACCGGCTCGATCCAGAGATAGTCCGCGCCGGCGCAGAGATCCCCCTGATAGGCGACGGTCGCCTCGGTCAACGCTTGGATCTTCGCAGCCGGTTCGGCGGCATTGGCGATTCGGGCGAGTGCGGCCTCGAAACGCCATAGATCGGTGTCGAGTATGTCCGGATCGGGGCGGTAGTGGTCACCGCTCTTGGTGAGGACCGTCACGGCGTCTCCGTCTGGACCTCGCAGCCTTGAGCGAAGATTGCCGAGAGCGGTCCAGAACCGATCACGTCCCTTGTCTGCCGTCTCGTTCGGCCAGATCGAGTCGATCGCCGCTTCTGCGGTCGCACCTTCGGGGTGCAGCAGGTACCAGCTGAGCAGTTCGTAGGCGCTGGAGCGTAGGCCCGACTTGATGGTCTGACCCCAGGCGTCTACTTGGGCCGGTCCGAGCACTCGGACCTGGATGGGTGACTCGCCCTCGGTTGTGCGGGCCGGCTCGGCCCAGACGGTGTCTGTCGTTGGGGGCTCGGTGAGGTCGATTGCGGTCGTTGCGGGCGCCGGCTTGCCCGGAACTGCAGTCGTGTGATCGTGTCCGTCGGCAACGGGGGCGGGCTCGCCGTGAACAGCAGAGATCGGGGTGAGCAGATCCGTCACATCGTCGGCCACGAGCCGGTAAAGGGTCGCGGCTCCGAGGTGCGATTGCAGTCTTGATGGGCGGGCGTTGGTGACGACGGCAGCGTGGTCGACTGCGATCTCAGCCTGGTCCGCGACAGCGTCGCTGTCGCGGCCGTCTTCTCGGACGCCGATGTGGATCGAGAGGCAACCGAGTCGTCGTGCCTTGCTCGTGAAGTTCCGCCACCTGGCAGTGAGTTCCGGCGGCCACGACTCGGTCAGCACCAGGACAAAGGGCAACGGGTCCTCGGCGTGTCGGGAGCGGTAGATAGCTGCGTCTTCGGTCTCGGCTTCTTCGAGTCGGCGGGTCCGGCCGACAACTTCGGTTTCGTATGCCCTCAGAACCTGCTCGACGCTTTCGCATTGCCGGATGCTCGGGAACGCCAGATTCGGCAGGAGCCGGGCGGCAAGGTTGTCGGTGGTTAGTACTTCGACGCCGTACGGTCCGCACGAGGTGAGCAACATGGCAAGCCAGGCACGGATGACGTCGTCGGCAGCGGCGCCGTGGAACGTGAGGTGGGACCAGTCGGCGAG
>JAJPKB010000307.1 GCA_021323915.1 Chloroflexota bacterium
GGATCATGATCAGCGACCCGCTGACCGCGGATTGAACGCTTTGTGGGATGAATCCGAGGCGAGCCGCCACGACGCCGAACGCGATGGCGAGCGTCGTGGTCCCGAAGAGCAGAGTGACGTCGACGTTCGTGCGAAGCGGCAGACGAATCGTCCCGACGAGAACGTCGGCAAAAACGATGACGAAGAGAGCCTGGGCCGCGTACTGGAGCACTTGCTCTACGCTCACGTGCCCCTTCCACGCGCGGAGGATCTCCGCGCACCGTTCAGTTCATTCGATTGCCAGGCGCTTGAACTCAATTTGATGGATTTGCTCTCGACGCCCGCAGGGTGTCGACTGGTGGTCGACTCTTCGAACGAGTCGGGGCAGACCCCTGAGTGCGGTGTTACGCGTCGATCGCTGAAGCGGCGGCCAGTAGGATTATCCCCCGGCACCGGAATTACGCAAGCGAACTCGGATGGCTCGCCCGCACTAATGGATCCGGCGCCTTTCCCTCGTTTCGTCCACGACCGTCCGACATTTGTGGCCAAAAGAAGAGAGCCCTTGACCTTCAAGGGCTCTCCTGGTACCCCCGGCAGGACTCGAACCCGCAACCTTGTGGTCCGAAGCCACACGCTCTGTCCAGTTGAGCTACAGGGGCCTGTGCCGATTATAGCATTCGCGCGCCGCCGAGGTCAAACCTGGCTAGTGCCCGGCCAGGGCAGGAGTTCGGGCGGGTACCCTCCGGGTGCCCCCGAATTCTCCACTGGGCCGGATGCCTTAATTCTGCACCAGGGGATGGCCGGAAAAAAGGGGTTGCGCTCGGAGCGCTGAGCGGTATACTTGACCCATAGCGAGCGAAGATGTCTCGCGGAGAAGGAGGCCGAGATGGGACGGATTATCGTGGCGAATCGGCACGGAGATCAGGTGGTCGAGTGGGATCCGGCCGCCGAGACCGCGGAGGGCCGAGCCGCGATCGCCGAGGCTGAGCAGATCATCTCCGAGTCTCGCGCGCGCGGTTGCGCGGTGTCCAAAAAGGTCGACGGCAAGCACGTCATCGACAACGGGCCATTCGATCCCCAGGCCGAGGAATACCAGATCATCGCTCCGATCGCGGGTGGGTAGCTGGCATCGCCTGCTCCAGCGAGCCGGTCGGCTGCTCTCCCAGCTTCGATTTTCAGACGGTTGGAAGGAATCTCGTTCCGCCGATCGCTGGGGATTGGAGCGCCCGTGGTTAATCAACTGGCAGTGGGTGCCCAAGCGTTCGGCCGGCCCTGGATTCGGGCCACACGATTACGCGCGGGCACGCGCTCGGGGCGCCGAAGTTGCTCGGGGTACCCTTGGCGACGAATCGTGGGAAGCCCTACGTCGCCAAGGGTACCTGGATGTTCGCTCGACGCTCCTCCCCGGTCTCACCTACCGCCTGCGGGTTGGCCGGAGAATTCAACTGCTCTGGGATACCCTTGATGACGCGATGCGGTCTCCCTGGCCGTACGATTATCTTTGCATCAATCCGGTCTATCCGCTGCCCGCGGTAGAGTTTACCGCCCAGTTGTACCTTTATCTGCGCGATCGAGAGGACGAGATCATTAGAGTTGCCGCGCCGCAGCCCTTCGACCAGCTTCTAGGAAGAGTGTTTTAGATATCATGACCGAACTCACCCGTGACCAGCGCATCCCCGACGTGATCGCCCCCTCGCTCGAAAAGCGGGCAATCGACATTACCTGGATGGATGGACACCGTAGCTCGTATGGCTTCGAATACCTGCGGTGGAGTTGCCCTTGCGCGGTGTGCCGCGGCGAAGGCAGCGTTCCCGGCATCCTCGCGACAACCGAGCGCCTGTCGGCGGATCAAACTACCCTCGTCGACGTCGGCCCGGTGGGAAACTACGCGATGACGGTGACCTGGAAAGACGGACATTCCACCGGAATCTATTCCTGGGAATATTTGCGTCGGCTTTGCCCCTGTCCGAGCTGCTCGGCGGGGCGTGCGACGTTAAGGGTGTAACCGCATGTCCGCCATCCGCGGCATCAGCGAAATCGTGCTCTGGGCCCACGATCAAGATGCTATGGTCCGGTTTTACCGCGACATCCTCGGCTTGTCGGTCATTTCACCGCCCGATCGCAAGAATCCGATCTTCCTGCAGGCTGGACCCGGGCAGGAGGGAATTCCCCAGATGATCGTCGTGGTTAAGCTTCCGGATGACGCTCCGCCGTTCGCCTCGCCCCGCACGCTGCACCACCTGGCACTGGAGCTCTCGCCGGACGACTTCGATCGCGAAAGGGCGCGTCTCGAAGGGCTCGGTTACGAATTGCGCTCGGGACAGCATCCGGTCATCCCGTCGCGAACCATGTATTTGAACGATCCCGAGGGGAACGAAGTCGAATTGATCTGCATTTCAATCTGATAGAGAGGTTACTGACGTGGCAGCGACACAGACACCCGCGTTGACCAAGGAGAGATTTCTCGCGGCGACGACGTTCGACGAGTACGTCCAGCGAATGAAGGTCAACAAGGAGCAGATGCTTCAACACGTCGAAGAGGTTCAGGTCCCTGCCGAGGACGTCGAGTGGTGGCGGTCGCAGGGGAAGCTGAACGTCTTCGTGCTGACCTACGACGGCTGTGGCGACGCGCTGTACAACATACCGGTCCTGGCCAAGATCGCGAAGAACGCTCCGAACATTGACCTCCGAGTCGTCCAGCGCGAAGAAAACCTGGACATCATTGATCAGCACCTCAACCAGGGTATCTACCGGTCGGTCCCATGTTTTATCTTCCTCGACGAGAACTATCAGGAAATTGCCAATTTGAAGGAACGCGCCGAGTCGATGACCCGGATCTTCGAACAGGAGCAGCTCGACGTCCGACGTCGCCTGCGGGTTCAGTACAAAGAGCCCTGGCGGGCGGAGATGCTTCGCGAGTTCAAGGAAGTCGTGGCGAACAAGAAGAAATACCCGTAGAGCGACCGTATCGGTCGAATGCGCGGATAAAGGTTTCACCACGGAGACACGGATGAGACGGAGACATCGGGACATGGCAAAGCAGGGACATGGAGGCAGCGAACGCGCCGGGATAGGTCCGTAACGACGCGCCCGTCGGTCCCGGTGTGTCCGTTTCCCCGAATCGCCGTGTCCCCAGGCTCTCCGTGTCTCCGTGGTGAACGGATTGTCTAGCCTCTTACCACTCGAATGCTTTCGCCGAGAACGTTGACGATGCGGTCGATCTGTTCCGTGGTGACGACGAGCGGAGGCGCCATTTCGATGACGTCGCCCCGGTTTCGGTAAAGGATGCCGCGCTCGCGGCCGGCCGCGAGAACTTTGGCGCCCACCTTCGACGCCGCGGGAAAGGCCTCGCGCGTCTTCTTGTCCGCCACGAGCTCCACGGCACACATGAGACCGAGTCCGCGCACGTCTCCAACTTCGGGCAGGCTCTCGAGCGTCCGCAAACCCTTGATCAGTCGATCGCCCATCTCGGCCGCGTGCTGAACCAAACCTTCCTTTTCGATGATCTCAACATTTTTGAGGCCGACCGCGCAGGCGACCGCGTGGCCAGAATAGGTGTAGGCGTGCATCCACGCTTGCTCCGGAGGAAGCGCTCGGAGAGCCTCGGCGATCGGCTTACTTATGATAATTCCGCCAAGTGGGATGTACGCGCTGGTGACGCCCTTCGCGAACGAGACGATGTCCGGCCGAACGTTCCAGTGATCGAGGGCGAACATTTTACCGGTCCGGCCGAATCCGGTGATGACCTCGTCGGCGATGAAGAGCACCCGGTGGCGGTCGCAGACTTCGCGGACCCGCGTGAAATAGCCGTCGGGCGGCGGGATGACCCCGCCGGCGCCCTGGACCGGCTCGGCGATGAACGCGGCGACGGTATCGGGTCCCTCGCGTAGGATCGTCTGCTCCAGATCCTCGGCGGTGTCGATCGGGCAGTGGCCCGGCGTCTTGCCTAACTCGCAGCGATAGCAGTAAGGCGGAGCGACCTGCAGGAAGCCCGGGGCTCGCGGCTCGAACTGGGGCCAGTAGGCGCTCATACCCGTCGCGCTCATCGCGCCGATCGTGACGCCGTGGTAGGCCCACCGTCGGGAGATGATCTTCAACTTTTCCGGGTAGCCCTGCATCTTCCAGTACGATCGTGCGAGCTTGAACGCCGACTCGTTCGACTCGGCTCCGCCGCTCGCGAAGAAGACGGCCTGCATGTTGGGGTAGCTGATCTCCACCAGCTTGCGCGCCAGGCGGATCGCAGGAATGTTCGCCTGGCCGCTATAATTCGAGGCGAACGCGATCTGAGACATTTGCTCCGCGGCGACCTCGGCCAATTCCCGGCGGCCGTGGCCAACGTTCACGTTCCAGAGCTGGGATAGCCCGTCGATGTATTCGCGACCGTGAATGTCTCGCACCACCGCGCCCTGCCCGCTGACGAGGACCAGCGGTCCCGAGGCCAGGTGCGCGCTGGCGCTGTGCAACGGGTGGATCAGGTGGGCTTGATCCAACGCGACGAGTTCTTCCACGCTGACGTCGATCATTGCGCTCCTTCGGGGTCCGGTCAGTGTCGCGGCATTTCCCGGACGAACGTCCGGAATTTCCTACCTGGCAAGCGACCGCTAACCCGGTGAAGAAAGTCCGCGACCGGCACACCGCCATTGTAGTGGGTGGTGTGGCGCGGAGCAAGGCAAGGGCCGTTGGCGCAATCCGTTTGCCGCGAGCGGGACGGGCCGATATACTCTGGACGTGGAAGACCGTCGATTCGGCGAACAAGGAGAAGCACGTGGCGATACGGGTAGCGTGTCACGGGATCACCTGGGGGCGTGATCTGATTCAGACCGTCAAGGACTTGCGAGACCTCGGATTTCGAGGCTTCGAAGCGTTCGCATTTGTCGCCGACGACTACGGAATCGGTCGGATCGGGGAGTTCAAAGATCTCCTTGCCGAGTATGGACTGCAGCTCGTCGCCCTCTACGGGGGAGGCGCCATGCACGATCAATCGCTACACGAGGAGCTGGTCGCCCGAAACGTCCGTCTCGCGCGGTTCCTGGCGCTGACCGGGGCGAATCGGCTCGTCCTCGGGCCGGGCCGGCGACCGCCCGTCGGCGCCCCGAGCCGAGACGACCTGCTTACCCAGGTTCATTGCATGAACGAGATTGGTCGCCGAACTCTCGATCTCGGAGTGCAATCCTGCGTTCATCCGCACGTGAATACGATGATCGAGAAGCTGGGCGAGATCGACTTCATCATGGATCGAGTCGATCCGCGGTTCGTTGCCATGGCCGCTGACACCGCCCATTTTCGAAAAGGGAATCCCGACGTTCCCACCGCCGAGGTGGACGTCTTCCAGAAATACGCCGATCGCATCAAGTACGTACACCTGAAGGACTGGGATCCTAGTCTGCCTCCGGAGCAAGTTGGCCAGGGCGGGACGGCGGTCATTCGCGACTTCGTCGAGCTCGGTCGCGGCATCGTGGACTTGAAGGGAGCGATCGAGATTCTCCGCCGCACCGGTTACGACGGTTGGCTCACGATAGAGCTCGATTACACCCGTCGGACGGCTTACGAGAGCGTCAAGGAAAGCCGGGATTACCTGCTTCGGGAGCTTCACCTGGAGCTATGAACCCGCGCGACTGGCCGAATCCTTCAGGGGCGGGCCCTGTTGATTGCTCAGGAACCGTTTGATGCGCCGATTTCGGGTCGTCGCGTTCGAGACGCTGTTTCCGATCTGGCAGGATCAGGTCGAAGCCCGAGGGGGCGGAGTCGCGTTCCTTCCGCTCGAGGTCGGGGACTGGTCGTCGATCGTCGCCGCGATCGTCCGTCGGCACTTCCACAATCCGACCGTGCGCAGCGCCGAAGTGGGAATCTCGAACCTTGACGAGGCCGTGCTGGACCAATTCTGTCACCGATACGGCGACGCATACTGGCAGGGCGGCGATACCGCCTAGAGCAGGAACAGGGCGCCCGGCCCAAAGGGCGCCCCGCCCCCGGGTATGGACAATTTCGGGGGACACCCCCGAACCCCCGCCCTGGTTGGGCACTAGGCTCGATTCCCACGGACCATTCGGCGGACCGTTCCGTCTCCTGGCTGGGGTGATATAATGTTCGAGTCTGGCTCGACGCGCGGGGATCGGCCGCGACGACCGTTTCTTGATAATGAACTGGTCTGGCTTGCGGAGCTGGGCTCGGCGGCCCCGCACGCGGTCGCGTCGTTCTAGCAAACTAGCAACCTGGAACTAATCGATCTGGAACTTCCGATTTCTTCTGCAGAGGTTTGAATGTCAGTTCTGGTCATCGTCGGCGCGCAATGGGGCGACGAGGGAAAGGGTGGCGTCGTGGACCACCTTGCCGCGCAGGCCCGAATCGTGGCTCGCTATCAAGGCGGCACGAACACCGGACATACCGTCGTAAACGATCTCGGCACGTTTCGCTTGCACCTCATACCGTCCGGCATCTTCGATCCAGGAGTCACGTGCGTGATCGGCACCGGAGTCGTCGTCGATCCGTGTGCACTGGTGGAAGAGATCGACGGTCTCGTGTCAGCGGGAGTGTCGGTCAGAAAACTGTTCGTGAGCGATCGAGCCCACGTCGTTTTGCCTTACCACCTTGTCCTGGATGCCCTCGAGGAAGAGCAACGGGGTGAAGCAAACCTCGGCACGACGCGCCGCGGCGTGGGTCCCGCCTACGCCGACAAGGTATCGCGCTCCGGCCTTCGGATGTGTGACCTGGTCGACACGACGTCGCTGCGCGAGCGTATCTTCGATGCAGTGGCGCTGAAGAATCGACTGATCTCCGGCGTTTACGGACGCGCGCCGGTCGATCCGATGGCAGTATACGAGACCTACCGAGCCTTTGGAGAGCGTCTGAAGCCTCACGTGGTCGACACGTCCTTGCTGATTCACGAGGCGATCGCGACGCGGCAAAATGTGCTTCTCGAAGGAGCCCAGGCGACGTTGCTGGACATCGACTACGGAACCTATCCGTTCGTCACGTCGTCGTCGCCCACCGCTGGCGGTGCCTGCGTCGGCGTGGGCATCGGCCCCACCCAGATTGATCGTGTGGTGGGAGTCTTCAAGGCGTACCAGACGCGTGTCGGTGCCGGGCCGTTCCCGACTGAGCTTTTGAACGGCACGGGCGACCACCTTCGGGAGCGCGGTCAGGAGTTCGGTACGACGACGGGGCGGCCTCGACGGTGCGGATGGTTCGACGCGGTGCTCGCCCGTCACGCTGTGCGCATCAACGGCATGCAGGGCGCGGCGATCACCAAGCTGGACGTTCTGGACGATCTACCGTCGATCAGAATCTGCACCGGCTACCGGCTCGACGGCGAGATCGTTAACTCGTTGCCGGCGAGTCTGTACACGTTTGGTCGGTGCGAGCCAATCTGGGAAGACGTCGAAGGATGGCGCGCGCCCACCGGCGAGGCGCGAAAGCGGGACGACTTGCCGAGGGCCGCGCGTCGGTTCGTCGATCGGCTCGCCGAGCTGATCGGATGCTCGATCGACCTCGTTTCGGTGGGTAGTCACCGACGTCAGACGATCGTTCTGAATCCTAGCTTTTGAGGCGAGCGAGAAGCTCGTCGGCCAATCGTCGGTACGCGGTCGCGCCGCGTGAAGCGGGATCGTACGCGAGGATGGGGCGACCGTAACTCGGAGCCTCGCTCAGCCGCACGCTGCGCGGCACGATCGTATCGAAGACGTCGCGAGGAAAATGGCCGCGCACGTCGTCGACGACCTGTTGGGCGAGATTGGTCCGTCCGTCGAACATGGTCATGACCATTCCGGCGATCTTCAATCGAGGATTGAGATTCTCGCGGATGAGACCGATGGTGCTCAGCAATTGACCAAGCGCCTCGAGCGCCAGGTATTCGCACTGGATTGGGATGATGATGCCGTCGGCCGCGGTCAGCGCGTTGACGGTCAGGATGCCCAGCGACGGCGAGCAATCGATGAGCGTGATATCGTAATCTGCAACCACTTCGTTGAGGGAGCGCCGCAACCGCTGTTCACGGGCCATCATCCCGACCATCTCGATCTCGGAGCCGGCCAGCCGTATCGCCGAGGGCGCGAGCGCCAGGCCTTGCCAGTCCGTTTGAATGATCGCGTCGCGCAGGCTGATCTGTCCGATGAGCGCCTCGTAGACCGATCGTTCAACGCGCCCCTTATCGACGCCGAGGCCGCTGGTGGCGTTCGCCTGGGGATCGACGTCGACGAGCAAGGTCCGCTGACCGGCGGCGGCAAGCGCCGCCCCAAGATTGATCGCGGTGGTTGTCTTGCCGACGCCACCCTTCTGATTCGCGATGGCGAGAACCACGCCGGACGGCATCATATCACCGCGGTGATCGGGGATCGGGTTCTCAGTCGATCGGAGACGGCGCAGGCGGTCGGGATGCCGGAGGTCCCCAGCGCTTCGACGGCGAAGCTGGCGACGCAGTTCGCGTAATGCGCCGCGTTGATCGGATCGCCGTCCCGCGCCATGGCGATGAAGAAAGCAGCGGCGAACACGTCGCCGGCCCCGGTCGCATCGACCTCATCGACCGGAAAGGCCGGTACCTGCCAGCCTCGTCCGCGATCGAAGACGACGCAGCCCCGCGCACCCTGGGTCACGACCAGGAGCCGAGCCTGCCGGGCGTAGGCGCGCAGGACGTCCCAGTCTCCCTCGACGTCTTCTTCGCTGAGCACGACGGCGTCGCAGGCGGACAAAGCGCGTTCCGGCTCCTGCCAGGGACTGCGCCGCACGAATCCGTCGTTGCTCCAGGTGCGGAGCCAGCCTTGCGGAGTCAAGCCGAGTAGTCCACAGTCCTTGAAAGTCGGGATAATCTCCGGCCCGAACTCACCCACCAGCGGGGCGAGGTGAACCACTGGGGCGGAACGCCACGAATCCGGGACGAGGTCAGCCTCAAGCGGGGCAGCGACCGCGCGAATCCATTGCTGTCGGTGCCCCGCCTGATAAACATTCTCAAAAGTGGTCGTCGCACCGGAGGCGCGGACCCGGAACGAAACGCCGGGGTGGCTTCGGGCGAGGTTCAGATCGGCGCCCGCGCTGGTGACTGCGCCGACCGAGCATCCGAGCGCCAGGGCGGTCAAACCGGCGTACGTCACGGTTCCGCCGATGACAAACCCGTCGTCAATCACGTCGCGCGTGACGTGACCGATCAGGACGTAGTCCGGGGTAGCTCGGTCAGTCGTCGTCAGGCCCGGCTCGGTGGTCACCGCTTTGGCGAGATAACGACCCGGCGCTGGTCGCCTTCGCCGGTGCTTGCCGTGGTTACGGACGGATGATTTTGGAGCGCCAGGTGAACGATCCGCCGCTCGTTCGCCGGCATCGCCTCGAGCGCCATCGGCTGACGCGTTTCCTGAACGCGAGCCGCGATGCGCGTCGCCAGTCCGCGTAGCAACACCTCGCGGCGACCACGGTACCCCTCGACGTCGACGAGGATCTTGCCCCACTTGCCCA
>JAJPKB010000120.1 GCA_021323915.1 Chloroflexota bacterium
AGGCGCGCGTGGTCGTGCTTGGCAAGACCACCGATACGCCGCCGGCCTATGTGCCGGAGCCGATCTACGGCACCCCCGCGAAGGCCGGCGCTTTTCAGACGGTCTTCGTGGGCGAAGGGTCTCCTAACGGGAGCAAGTGGCTGGGCCTGGCGTCGCAGCCACCCGCAGCCGCGGGGACCATCGATTTCTACGACCAGATCCCCGATGACACCGCGGTGGTGCTCGTCAACAACATCCTCCTTGATAGCGCCTACGACACCACCAACCAGAACGGCAACTCCGTCCCCACGCCGCCGTCATCGCTCTCGCTGGGCCAGGTCGAGAACGGCATCGCCACGATCGTGGCGCACGAGTCGGGCCACAACCTCGGCCTGTTCCACCTCTCCCAGGCCGACGGCGATCATAATTTGCTGCCGCATGAGATCATGATCAACCAAGCGCTTCCCGGTTCGTTCGACTCCCCTGCGAAATTCAGCGACCTCGCCTATCCAGTCTTCCAGTACAACGATGATCTCGAAGGCGTCAGGGAAGACTCGGCGCAGCGCCTCCAGTATACGACGGGCACGTTGAGCGCCGATCCGCCCGATCCGGCGGGCGATCTGCCAGAGCCCGAGCTCTTGCACGTCGAGGAAAACGGCACATTCCGCGCGGACATCGGCTTCAATGCGGCGAACACGCTGGCGGTGAAAGACCTCGTCGTCGGTCTTCAGTCGTCGGTCGCCGAGACGGCGCCGGTGTTCCAGGACCTGGGCGGCGGCGACCTCGCAACCCTGCTGAACAACGCGAATCTCTCGGTCGGCGCCGACGATTCCTTGATCGTCATCGGTTCGACCGACGGGCAGAACCCCGACATCATCGGCGTTGCGCAAGGGCAGGAAGGCGCGCAGGATTCCTTCTCGCCAACCGAGCTGGGGCTGATCACCGACAGCGCTCTTGATGCGCCGGTTTCCGGCAGCGGCGCGGGACTCCACTTCTACAAGCAGACGCCGACGGGATCGCAAGACCTGGGGACCGCCGCCATCCAGCTTTCACCGCTGGCGGCCACCGCGCTTCCGACATTGACCGCGAGCGATCCCTCGCCCAGGGCCGGCGAGCCGCTGACGTTCACAGCGACGGTCGCTTCTTCGGTCTCGGGAGGTGCCGCCCCCACCGGGACGGTCCGGTTCGAGGTCGACGGCATCGGTGTCGGCACGGCGGTAACCCTGGTCAATGGCGCGGCAACCAGCGGCAGCGTCAAACTCACGCCCGGGACCCACGCGATCACCGCGGTGTATTCTGGCGATTCGACGTATGCGAGGACTCCAGGCTTCCTCACGGAGACCGCCGCAGCTCCGGTCCCGACCGTGGCGCTCAACGCGGCCAGTTCCACCCTCATCGCCGGTCAGGCACTGACGGTCATGACCCTGGTCACGTCCCCGGGCCCCGGGGATCCTATGCCCACGGGGAGCGTCCAGTTCGCGGTCGACGGCAGCGCCGTCGGCGCGCCGGTGGCGCTCGCCGCCGGCGCGGCCAGTAGCGCCGCCTTCACGCTGACGGCCGGTTCGCACACGATTACCGCGGCCTACTTGGGCGACGCGACCTATGCCGGCGCCACGACTTTGCTCACCGTGACGGCCGCGATTCCGACCGCGACAGTTGGGTTGGCCGCAAGTAGTCCCATCGTCTTCGCCGGCCAGTCGGTGACGTTCACCGCCAGGGTCGGCTCGTCAATCTCCGGCGCTCCCACGCCGGGCGGAACCGTGCAGTTCGAGGTCGATGGCACCAACCTCGGCTCACCGGTGACGCTCGCCGGCGGCGCGGCCACCAGCGGCAGCGTCGCGCCGGCGGCCGGCTCGCACACGATCACCGCGGTTTACTCGGGCGACTCAACCTATGGTGGCGTGCCCGGCTCGCTTTCACTGACGGCTGCCGCGCCCTCGAGCGCTGCGGCGGGCTCGCTCGATCAGACGTTTGGCTCCGCGGGCCTGGCCACCGTATCGCAGGCGGGACAGACCGCGATCGCCGTCGATCCCGAAGGGCGCATCCTGGCCACCGGCGAGTCTGAGGTTGGAAGCCTGCTCGCTCTCGCTCGCTACACTCCCGACGGCCAGCCGGATGTCTCCTTCGGTAGCCTGGGCGCAAGCCCCTATCAGCCTTATGGCGATGGCACGCAGATCGCCTTCGAACCGGATGGGAAGATCCTGGTGATGATGGGCGGCGGAACGCTCGTCCGCTTCTACTCCAACGGCGTCGTCGATACGACCTTTGGCAACGACGGCGTGGTTCAGCCCCCCACCCTTCCGGACAATGGCAACACGGACCACTTCCATACCGCTAGCGGAGAATACGGCCCCCTTGGATTCGCGACCTTGGCCGACGGCCGGATCGTCTTGGCGGGGCAGATCGATCACACCACCAGCACCCACAACGACGTTACTGACGGTTATGCCCTGGTCATGTACCTGCCCGACGGCCAGCTCGACACATTGTTCAACGGAACCGGGTCGGTCGTGGTCAATACGCCGTTATATGACGTTCAAGGAATCGGCGTCAGCAACAATAAACTCGTCGCGTTGATTTTTGGGGGATTTGGGGACGGCCAATTCGAGCTAAGCGCCTTCAATTCTGACGGCACGCCAGCGACTTCGTTCGGAGTCAACGGAGCGACCGCCCCGGTAACCGTTGGCTACTACTCTCCCACGATGGCGGTCCAGCCCGACGGG
>JAJPKB010000501.1 GCA_021323915.1 Chloroflexota bacterium
ACGAACGGGATGAAAAAGAGAATCAGCCACCAGCCCGGCCGCCCGCAGATCTTCAAGAGAACGTAGGTGTTGAAGAACGGGATGATGATCGCCCAGCCCGGCTTGCCCGCCTTCTGGAAGATGATCCAGCCCGCCGCGAGGTACACGACCAGAATCGCCAGATACACGATCGTGAAGATGAGTCCGCCAATGACCGCCGTGGAATCAGACACGTCTCCAGCCTCCCAAAGGTTTGTTGAATCACTGCTTCCGCGCGCGCCAATATCCGTCATACTGCACACGTTGTCAAGAGGAACTTTCGTGGGATTACCAGCGTACTTTTCCGCGTTGACTCCGCCCGGCCCAGGTGATACCGTGTGGGCGCCGGCGCGGGCGGCGTGACCGTCGCGCGGCTCGACGGCCATCCCTTTCGATCTTCCCACGCGCTGACACCATTTTTCGCGCGCATTCACCGCGCTCACTATTGAGGAGGTTCGCATCGTGGCGTTTAAAGTCGTGATCTCGGGATTCGGCGGTCGGGTTGCCGATACGACCTACGAGAACGAGGGCCTCAAGCCGCTCGGCGTGTCGGTCCAGGCGGTCAACGCCGGCACCGAAGACGAGTACATCGCCCAGGTGAACGACGCCGACGCGATCATCACCGGACGGTTCGCGCTCAACGCGCGGGTGATCGGCGCGCTCGAAAAGTGTAAGGTGATCTCCACCAACGGCGTCGGCGTCGATCGAATCGACCTCGACGCGGCGACGGCGAAGAGTATCGTCGTGACCAACGTCCCGGACGTCTTCATCGAAGAGGTGTCGGTCCAGGCGTTCATGCTGCTGCTCTGCTGCGCTAAGAAGACGATTCCACTCGATCGGGCCGTTCGCGAGAACCGCTGGCGGGAATCGCGCACCTACATGTCGCCGATGCCACGCGTCGTCGGCGACACCCTCGGCCTGGTCGCCTTCGGCAACATCCCGCGGCTGGTCGCCAGGAAGGCGAAGGGCTTCGACATGAAGGTGATGGCCTGGGACCCGTACGTGCCGGACGAGGTTTTCGCCCAGCACGGCGTCGAGCGGGTGACCAACCTGGTCGAATTGTTCCGTCGCGCCGACTTCGTCTCGGCCCACCTACCCCTGAACCCGAGCACGAAGGGCCTGCTCAACTATTCCTGTTTCAGCGCGATGAAGCCGACGGCGTACTTCATCAACACCGGCCGTGGTCCCACCCACCTCGAAGCCGATCTGATCCGCGCCCTTCAGGAGAAGAAGCTCGCCGGGGCCGGGCTCGACGTGATGGAGATCGAGCCGACCAGGCCGGACAACCCGCTGCACGCGATGGACAACGTCGTGCTCACCCCGCACACCGCGTCGGTGTCGGACTGGTCGGACGTCGAGCGCCGTCGTCGGGTGGGTCAGGAGATCGCCGCCGTCCTCCAGGGGCGCATGCCGCGCAACGTGGTCAACCGCGAGGTGCTCCACCGGGTTTCCCTCGCTCCTCCGGTGCGCGCGTAGCGGCGAGGACTTTCGCATACGGCTCGCCGGTGCGTCGGCTCGCGCCGCGAGCCGACGCACCGGCGAGCTCTATCTAAAACGGCTGGTGCGGCGGCTTCTCCATCGCGGCGATCTTCTTCGCCACTTCGGGCATGTCCTGGGACACTTCCTTCGCGTTGGGCAGGAACGTGTCCTTCATACGGTGCCACGCCTTCTCGAAGATCTCCTTCTCCGTCCACGCCTTCAACGGGCCCGGAGCCTGGGCAGTCCCGTGCCATTCGGCCAGGGAGATCCACTTGTTCTCCCAGTTCACCTCGGTCGGGAAGTAGTCCATGATCTCCTCGGGGCGGATCATCGTCATCCCCGTCGTGGTGATGTCTTCGATCGCTTTCTGGGAAAGCTGGGCCGCCGTCGCCGCGAGAAAGACGCCCTGCGACGCCCCCGGTCCGCTCTTCAGGAGATTGTTGTCTCCGTAGACGCGGAACGAGCCTTTCTTGGAGGCGACGTCGAGCCCCTCGACGCAGAACTTATCGTGCAGGTTCTTCGACGCGAACTGGATCGAGCTGTTCTTGAGCAGGAGCAGATAGTTTTGATAGCTTTCCTCCTGGGTGCGTCCGCCCTCGGCCTGGACGCCAGAGGCGTCCATCCGCTCCTGCTTCGTCTGCTGCTCCTCGGCGGTCTGGGGATCGGTCGACACCGTGACCCCGGAGGTGCCGGTGTAGGAGTTGGTGCCGTAATACAGGTGGGTGCCGGCGAGGCCGGGCTGGCGCGCCTGGGTCATGGTCCGGACCTGCTCCCAATCGTCGGGATGGATTCCCATGCCGGGCAAGGCGGTTTTGTTGTAGTTCTCGATCCACTCGACGTACCACTGCATGATCATCGTCTTGTTGATCAGGTGGCCGGCGGCGAAGGAGTCCTGGAGGAAGTGATCGGCGTAGCCGTTGTTGAGCCAGGCCTGGTTGATCAGGCCCTCGTCCTGCTTTTCGTGGCCCTGCTTCGCCAGGCGACGCGCCTCCTGATGGAACTGCATCCAGCGATCCCAGCTGAACGGCGCGAAGTGACAGGCGTTCCGAGCCAGCACCTGGGAGTATTGATCGGTTCCCCCCTTGCCGGTCCCCTTGGTGAGCTTGTTGAGATCGGAGACTTCCCCGAGCGCCGTCGCGGAGCCCGGTCCCTTCCAGCCCGCGAAGTCCACCTTGTCCGTCTTCTTGAGCGCCGCCAGCTCTTCCAGCTGCGCCTTCAGCTTGGGGTCGGTCGGGCTGAAGATACTGCCCAGAACACCCTTCTGACTTTTCTCCTCGTCTTTCAGGCGCTTGATCTCGGCGTCGGCGATCTCGTCGATCTTTTCCTTCATCTTGTCGTAGCCCTCCTTCCTGACCCCCTGGAGGATCGGAAAGATGACCTCGCGCGGGGCGCTCTGGATCGCCGCCGGGTTGGAGAAATAGTCGGGCAGGGTGTTGACTTCGCCGTAGGTGGCCAGCAGATCGCTGCCCTCCAGGTAGACCAGGCGAACTCCCCACTCGGCCGCGAGCTCCTGGCTGTTCTTGCCCTCCGGGCCCTTCTCCTGCCATTGCTTGAGCCTCTCCATCTCCTGGCGCAGGACGTGGATCCGGTCCTGGGGGCTGATCTCGGCCGAGACCTTGCTCAGCTCCTCGGGCTTGACGTCGCCGAGGAGCCGGTGCTCGAAGGACGAGTGACGCTGGACCACGGCGTCCCGTCGGAGCCGGGGCGGGGACGTCGGGTGCCGCGCCGGCTGATCGACGGTCCGGGCGTGCCAGCCGGTCAGCGCCTCGCGCGACGGCGGCCCGCCGTCGCGCCGCCGCGCGGCCGTCGCCAGGCGCTGGATCG
>JAJPKB010000053.1 GCA_021323915.1 Chloroflexota bacterium
CAGGTACTCGTTGGTGTGGACGAGCGCCTGCACCGTCCCGCAGTCTTCCCACGCCTCCACTGACCAGGCTTCGAATTGAGCGCCACGATCGATCATCAGTTGAAGAGCGTCTGCCAGGTAGTACTCGCCGCTCGTCTGAATGCCCTGGGAGATGACGTCGCGTAGAGCCTCGCGAAGCAACTGCCAGTTCTTCAGGTAATAGACGCCGATGACCGCGAGGTTGGAGACAGGCGTCTTCGGCTTTTCTACCAGTCGGGCGATTCGCCCGTCTTTGAGCACCGCGACGCCGAAGCGACGGGGGTCGTCCACTTCTTTGACGTAGAGGACGCCATCGCCCTGGGTGTCCAGCAGCCGGGTCAGATCGGCTCGAACGATCGTGTCGACGAAAATGATCAGGACGGGCTGGTCGATGAACTCGCTGGCGAGATTGATCGCGTGGGCCTGGCCGAGCAGGTCGGTCTGCTCGACGAAACGGGCTTTGAACGCGTAGCGGGATCGCACGTATTCTTCGATCTGCTCGCCGAGGTAGCCGGTGATGAAGATGACCTCGTCGATCGGGAGGCCATCCAGGCTATCGAGCACGTGACCGAGGACCGTCTTACCGGCAACGCTGACCAGTGGCTTCGGCTTCGAATAGGTGTGGGGCCGGAGGCGAGTACCCAGACCCGCGAGCGGCAACACGACTTTCATTCGGGAATCTCCTTTTCGGCTACCACGCCGTCCAGCCCCCGTCCACGAGGAGGGTGTGGCCGGTGATCAGGTCCGCGGCCGCGCTGGCCAGAAAGACAATCGCTCCGGCCACCTCCTCGGGTTTGCCCACGCGCCCCATCGGCGTCCGAGCTACGATATCGGCACGCGTCGCCGGATCGGAGAGGGTCGGAACTGTCAGGGGCGTCTCGATGTAGGTTGGTCCGACGGCGTTCACGTTGATGTGGTGTGGCGCCCATTCGATCGCCAGCGCCCGGGTCAGATTCACGACGCCACCCTTCGACGAGCAGTAGGCTGCCCGCTTGAAATAACCGACCACGCCGTTGATCGAGGCCAGGTTGACGATCTTGCCTTTCCCGCTCTTGATCATTTCTCGTGCCGCCGCCTGGCAGCAGAAGAACAGTCCCTTGAGATTGACGTCCACGACGAAGTCCCAGTCCGCTTCGGTCACTTCCAGCGCCGGGATGGTACGATTGACGCCGGCGCTGTTCACCAGGATGTCGATTCGTCCGAAGTGCTCGACCGAGTGAGCCATCATCGACGTGATACTTTCGAGGCTCGTCACGTCGAGAGGCTGGACGAAGGTGTGGCGTCCGGTCTCGCGCGCGATCTGTTCGGCGGTGGACTCGGCGCGTTCGATCAATCGCGGAAGCTCGGTGATCACGACGTCGGCACCGGCCTTCGCGAGCGCCCACGAAGCAGCTTGCCCGATTCCGCTTCCCGAGCCGGTCACCACGGCGATTTGCCCGTCGACCCGGGAACTGGGAAATTCCACGGAGACCTCCGGTGCCACGTCGTCAAGACACCCGTCGCCTCGGCTCAGGGGGCGCGCCGCCACGAGCGACCGCCGGACCGAGGAGCACGTTGCCGCGCGTGGTTTTTCAACGTCGTAGCCTATCTATTTTACCTTGAACACCCGCGCCGGTCCGAACCGGTAGCCTTTACGGCTCGCCCAAAGTATACCAATCGGCGACTCGCGGCGCTGCGCGACGACCATCTCACCTAGCGGGCGGTAGGCGTCGGTGCCGGAGCACCGTCGAGAAAAGCCTCGATCGCCTGGGTGTACGAGGTTGCGATCAGATCCTGCACATCTGGCTGCGACACCGCGGTGGCCTCGGGTGGGTTCGAGAGAAACAGCGGCTCGCTGAGCGCGCCGGGCATCTCGCTCGGACGGAGCCGACCGGGTACGGCTGGCCCGAGCAGCACGAGGTGGTTGTAATCACCGGCGAGCGAGCCCAGGCTCTCGGTCTGAAGATCTTCGTCGCTGGTCACGCCGCGGTCCGGCGTGTCGTAGCCCTTGGCCCGCAGGTTTGCGATCAACGTATTCTGGACGAGGGTTGCGAACCGCTTGTTCTGATCCCCGAAGGGCCGCGACGGATCGTAGAACGTCTCCGCGCCGCCCACGGATGGGTCGGTGAAGCCGTTGAGGTGGATGCTCAAGAGAACCCGGGCGCCGCTCTCGTTCGCCCGGTCGATCCGTCGCTGCAGATCGGCAAGAACGCCGTCGGGCGTGAGCATCTTGCCATCGGGGCTGTAGTCGGACGGAGTTGAGCCCGGTAGCGAGTCATCGGTCCGCGAGAGGACCACGTCGATGCCGTCGGCCCGCAGATGATCCGCGGTCTGTAGCGCGATGGCGAGGGTGATGTTCTTTTCTTCCACCGTGGCTCCATCGGTGGTCGTGCCAATCGTGCCGGTGTCGACGCCGCCGTGACCCGGATCGAGGAAGACAACCGGGCGTTCACCGTTTGCCGCTGATCCGGATGACGTCCGCGTCTTCGCCGCGATGGTGGCGCGTGGAACTGGGACCGGCGTGGCCGGGGCAGGGGTGCCACGCAGCCAATCGGCGCGATTGCTGGCGAGAAAGGCGTACCCATCATCCATCGGGCGCGCGCCACAACTGGTGACGACAAGCAGCAAGGCCAGGACCGGAATCAGCCTCAGATCGCTGGCAGCCATGAATATCCTTGCGGTTAAGGGATCGGGGGTAGCATCCGCCCGGGATCATCCACCGGGCATCGGACTGCCAGGCGCTGATCACCCCTCATGGTGCAGGATATCGCGCGATCGGTCCATTAAAGTGGAGTTATAGAGCGCGGCGAGAGTATCCTTTCCCACCCGGGCGATCAGGACACGCGGGCGCGATACAGGCAGCCGTCGTAACCGGTCACGTAAAGCGACCGTTGGTCGGCGTCGCCGAAGCAGCAGTTGGTTGGATTGGCGACGGTCGGATGCTCCGCGAGGATCTCGCCGGTGGGAGAAAACACCGCGATGCGCGGACCCGGCCCGCTCTGGGCCCAGCCACAGCTCGCGACGATTGTTCCGTTCAAGGCGACGCGCATGCCGTCGATGCCCCGGTGCGGACCGAAGTCGTGAAGCACCCGGTGGCTTCCGAGCGTTCCATCGCTCTGGACGGGGTAGGCGCGGAGCTGGCGGTTGCCGTTCGGCGCCGGAGGCGATTCGGCGATGTAGAGGGTCGTAAAGTCGGGAGAAAAGGCGAGACCGTTAGGCCGCGCCGTATCGAAGGTGACGCGGGTGAGCGTCCAAGAGCCATTCGCACCCGGATCCGCCCGGTACACCGAATCGTGGTCGAGCTCCATGTCGCTCCGGTCTCCGTAGCGTGGATCGGTAAACCAGATCCGCCCCTGGTCGTCGACGACGAGATCGTTCGGGCTGTTGAGCCGCTTTCCCTGGTAACGGTCCGCGATGGTGACACGGAAGCGAGCGGAGTCGTATCGCGCGACCCGCCGACCGCCGCCCTCGGCCACGTAAAGGTGGCCGTCGCGATCGAGGGTGAGACCATTCGCCTCGTTGGTGCCGGTGTATTCCTCGATGCACCTCCCCGAACGAGGATCGTACTTCATGATCCGACTGTTACGGATATCGGTGAAAAGGAGAAACTCGCCGGTCCAGACCGGTCCTTCGGTGAACGAGAAGGGACCAGCGACGCGCTCGAAGGTCCAGGGCATGCGGGTCTCCTCACGGTGGGGCACCGGGAGAGAGCGGACCGTCAGCCTCGAGCCGCGGATCCGCCCCCTCCCGATGACGTTATTCGAGAGTCGCGGACTCCAGGATGATTTCAACGCCGGCCAGGGCCTTGGAGACGGGGCATCCCTGGGCTGCGGCGTTGGCGGCGTCGGCGAAGGCAGACTGGTTGATGCCCGGAACCGAGCCGCGAACGCTCAGCTTGGACGTCGTGACCTTCCAGCCCCCGTCGGCACGGTCGAACGTCACGACCGCGGAGGCGCTCAGGCGGGTCGGCGGCGTGCCGCGCTCGTTTAGCGTGTGCGAGAGCGCCATGCAGTAGCAGGCGGAGTGCGCGGCCGCGAGCAGCTCCTCGGGGCTCGTGACGGACTGCGAAGGCTCGGTGCGGGCAGCCCAGCTGATCGGGGCGGACTTGAGCACACCGCTGGCCGTCGAGACGGAGCCGTGGCCCTGCGCGAGATTGCCTTCCCAAACGGCGTCGGCGCGACTGTTTCGCATGATTACCTCCCTGTGGCAAGCGTCTAAAGTTGTTCAGTTGAAGCGACTGCACCAGTATAGCAAACGCCACCGCTGGTCCGTTTCCTACTGGTCGATGACCGACCCGTCCACGTGAAGTCGAGTGACGAATTCGCGCGGCCGGTAAGGGTACTTGGTCGCGGCATCGTCGGCCAGCTCGATGCCGATGCCCGGGGCGTCGGGAACGATCAGGAAACCCTCTTCCAGGCGCACGACGCTCTTGACGATCTCGTTCTTGGGCGCCTGGTGCTCGCCGAGGGGATACTCCTGGAGGGCGAAGTTGGGAATGCAGGCAGCAAGCTGCAAGCACGCGGCGGTGCTCACCGGACTGAGCGGGTTGTGGGGAACGACCCCGACGTGGTGAGCCTCGGCCACCGCGGCGATCTTCTTGCAGTGGGTGATGCCGCCGGCCATGCAGACGTCCGGGCGCACGTATTGCACCGCGTTCCGCGAGAGGAGCATCTCGAATTCCCAGATGTTGTGCAGCCGCTCCCCGGTCGCGATCGGGATGTTGATGTGCTGGGCGACCTGGGCCATCTCGTCGAAACTGTCCGGGAGCACCGGATCTTCGTAAAAGTACGGACGGAACTCCTCGATACCCCGGCCCAGGGCGATTGCCTCGGCCGCGGTCAGCTGCCGGTGGATCTCGACGCAGAGATCGACGTCGTCCCCGACCGCCTCGCGGTACTGCCGAACGGTATCGATCGCGTCGCCGATCTTGCTCGCGTGGGTCTTGAAAAACGGTTGCCGTCGAGGCGAGTCCACGAAGGGGGTGAGGTGCCCGACGGCGGTAAATCCGCGCTTCTTCGCGTCGACGCATCCTTGGACCAGTTGCTCGGTCGTTTGGCCGAAGACGTGGTAATAGACGCGGGCCTTGTCGCGGCACTTGCCGCCCAGGAGCTGGTAGGTCGGAACGCCGAAATGCTTGCCAGCGATGTCCCAGAGGGCGATGTCGATCGCGCTGAGCGCGCCCATGATCGCCGCTCCCCGGAAGTGGCTGCAGCGATACATGTACTGCCAGTGATGCTCGATCCGCAAGGGATCCTGACCGATCAGGTAGCGGCGGAAGGTGTCGAC
>JAJPKB010000101.1 GCA_021323915.1 Chloroflexota bacterium
AACCGCGGGCGCAGCGAGGAGGTGACCGGCGCCGCGCTGAAGAAGAACGGCCAGCGCCAGCGCGTCGTCCTGGCCACCAAGGTCCACGGCACGATGGACGACAGCGATCCAAACGCCCAGGGCACGAGCCGCCGTCACGTCATCGCCCAGTGCGAGGCCAGCCTGCGGCGGCTGCAGACCGATTACATCGACGTCTATCAGCTGCACCGGCCGCGTCCCGAGATCGCCATCGACGAGACCCTGCGGGCGCTTGACGACCTCGTCCGGGACGGGAAGGTCCGCTACGTCGGCACCAGCACCTTCGCGGCGTGGCAGATCGTCGAGGCGCTCTGGGTCTCGAAGGAGCTCGGTCTGAACCGCTTCGTGACCGAGCAGCCGCCGTACAACATCCTCGATCGACGGGTCGAGCGCGAGCTGCTGCCGATGTGCCGCACCTTCGGGATCGCGGTGATCCCCTGGAGTCCACTCGCCGGAGGGCTGCTAACCGGGAAGTACGGCCGCGGCCAGGCGCTCCCGGAAGGGAGTCGCTATGCGACGGCCGCGAGCAACTCGCCGCAGAGCCGGCGCCTGACCGAGCGTGTCTTCGACGTGACCGAGGCGCTCGCACCGATCGCGGCCGAGAAGGGCTGCACCATGTCCCAGCTTGCCCTCGCCTGGGTGGCGAGCCAGCCGGGTGTCACCAGCCCGATCGTCGGTCCCCGCACCCTCGACCAGCTGAAAGACAACCTGGTGGCGCTGAACGTTCGGATCACCGACGAGGACCGGCGCCGCGTTGACGAGATCGTGGCGCCAGGGACCAACGTCTCGGCGTTCTACGAGGCGAACTTCGGCCCCCACCCGCATCGGGTGGCGTAGCCTGGGCCCTTCCCGGCCGCGCTCTGAGCGGAGGAGAGACGGGCACCTTCACCACGGAGGCGCGGGGATTGGTGGGCAAGACGAGGTCGACGAGGAGGATCGCGCCGCCCGGTTCGAGAGCGTGGTAGACGACCTGGAACAGGTGGCGCTTCTGATTGTCCGACAAATGGTGAACCACGAGCGAAGATAGTACGCAACGGGTCGGCTCCGCCAGTGCCGCCCGCCAGGCGTCCTCGTCTTCCAGGCGGAACGAGCGCAGCGTTACGCGCTGCCCGAAGGGCTCCAATCGCTCGGCTGCGGCACGAAGCATCGTCGGCGAGCCATCCAGCCCGAGGTAGGTCGCCCGGGGGAAGTGTCGGAGCATGGCGGCGGCGAGGCCGCCGTCGCCACAGCCGAGCTCGACGATGCGAAAGGCCTCGCCCTCGTCGGCCGGGACGAGCGACGCCAGCAGCGACGCCTGTTCATCCCTTGACGGCGTGATGATTCGTCCAAAGGCAAGAAAGTCCCGGGAGTCCGCCTCGGTCCAGCCCGGTGGCTCGTCAGTCATGCTCGTGTTCTCCGATCAATCGTCGGTCAGCTCGGCCGGCGTGATGCGCATGAGGTATTCCGGCTCGACCTCGTTCGGCAGGCGCACGGTTTTGAGGTAGCGAAAGCCAGCCTTTTCGTAGGCGCGAATCGCCGCTCGGTTGGTCACCACGGGCCCGATAATGCAGCTCTCGATCCCCGACTCGACGAATACGACCTGCCGGAGGAACGCTCGGATGATTCCTGATCCTAACCCCCGGTGAAGGTGCGACGTCTCGCCGATGTACAGATCCAGGCCCGCCGCCGCTTCGCTCACGGCGAGGCAGGCGGCGTACTCGGGATAGTCGGCGATCCGGTATGTCTGAACGTAGCCGATCGCTACGTCGTCGACGAGGATGACGAAGGATCGGGTGGGCTCGAGGCCGGAGACATACGGCAGGTACTTGGCGCGGACGGCGTCGACGCTCGGTCCGTTCTCGCCCCACCACTCCATCACGTGCGGGGTGTTGAGCCAGCGGTGGACCAGGAGAAGGTCGTCGACCTTCAATGGGCGAAATTCGATGTCCATGTCAGCTTGCCGTGGATCCTCGACCGTCGTCGGTCCCTCGGAGCTTCGGCGACCCGACAAACGATGCCGCGTGGCGCCGACGCGAGGACGTGCGTGCTCGCGTTATTCCGAGAGTCAGCGTCCACAGACGTAGGATATAGTCACCGAGCCTCGGTTACAAGGGTGGGGGGTGCGCCCAAGCGCCGGCCCTGCTTCGCGCTGCCCATCTCGCATCGATAGCCCTGTCAACCGTGGGCTCGGGTCTGACGTTCCCACGTGGCCTCGCGCGAGAGCAGGCCGTGCCCTTGACGGCAGACCTGGAGCGATTATAGTTATCGGGAATACTGGCGGTCGTTTCGGGACTGGTTGTTCGGGCGACGAGTCCGGCGCTGGTGCCCGGTGGCGAATTCGAAATGGCACGTGGAGCGCGCTCCGCGCGCGGGGCCTCTTGACCCCCTTGCGGCAACCGAAAAGCACGCCGACCTTCGGAAATCTGCCGCTCCACGTATCGACGTACACCGGCCCGCGCCGAGTCGAGCTCGTGTACGAGGGCGGAGTCTGGAAGGAGGTCGCGGCCGGTCGAACCGCCGCGATTCGCACTCCCAGGGGAGCCTACGACTTCGTCATCCAGCGGCCAGCTCGACCTGCGCTTCCAGAAGGACGGCAGCGGTTTTCGCGCCTTTCTCATCGATACGCGGGACGAGGCCGGTCGCGT
>JAJPKB010000146.1 GCA_021323915.1 Chloroflexota bacterium
CACAGCGGCGGACGCTCGATGCTCAGTCTGCCATGGTCGGAGATGCACCTGGTGGACGATCCGGTGCAGCGGCGACGGATGGTCGAGGCGATGCTCGCCTGGAACACCGACTATCACTTCATCTACATCAACATCGCCGGCGGCGGTCTGCTCGTCGACGAGGCGGAGCGCCAGGGAAAGGTCACCATCGGCACCGAGCTTGGCGGCGGAGGCCACTGCACCGCCGCGATTCACCGGCTCGCCTCGGCCGGCCTGACGAACATGCTCCGCTGGCAGGGCGTGCTGTTCGGGGAGGTACAAACCCGCGCGTCGCTCGGCAAGCCCGTGGCGACCATCCTCAAAGCGCTCAACCGCGACGACTACCTGCTCGCGCCCGAGAGCGGCCTGCTGGAGATCCTGGTGGACATTGGCGAGACGATTCAAGCCGGTCAGGTCGTAGCTCAGATCCATTTCCTCGAGCGGCCCGACCGGACCCCGGTCGACGTGGTGGCTCGCACGTCCGGCATCGTGTGCACGGTTCGGGCCATTGCTCCCACTCAACAGGGCGACTGCGTGGCCGTCGTCGGCCAGATCGTCGACCGCGAGGCGCTGCTGGAAGGCGAGGTGTAGAGCGGCGATGGCGGCCTCTTTGAAAGTCGGCGTATCGCGGGCGGATATCACCCCGCCCTACGGATTGCCCCCGGGCTGCTGGCGCCTGCGGACCGGCCTGGCGGTGGGACGACGCGAGCCCATGCTCGCCCAGGCGATCGTTTTCGACGACGGCGAGCGCCAGGCGGCGCTGGTGGCCGCCGACCTGGTTTTCGTCAGCCGCGAGACCACCGACGCCGCGCGCGAGCGCGTTCGACAACTGACCGGTCTTCCGCCGGAATCGGTGCTGATCAACGCCGCCCACAACCACGGCGCCCCGAGTCTCACCCGGGGCTCTGGCGTCGCCGCGCTGGCGAACGCCCCCGGCTTCGACGGCTACCTGGCGGTCCTACCGGACGTGCTGGCCGGCGTGGTCTACGCCGCCTACCGCCAGCGACGGCCGGCGAAGGTCGGCGCCACGGTGACCCGCGCGCCGGGCATCTCGAACAACCGCGTCCACCACGAGACGCCGGTCGACGATTCGGTCACTGTCCTGCGGGTGGACGACGAGGCGGGCCGGCCCCGCGCGGCGCTGGTCTCGTTCGCCTGTCATCCGATCACCATGGGCGGTCAGACGCTGCTCTGGCACGCCGACTATCCGGGCGCGCTGCGAGCGGCGATCGAGGCGGCGCACCCGGGCGTCGACTGTCTGTTTCTCCAGGGCTGCGCCGGTGACGTCGCGCCCTGGAACTACTGGTTTGGCAACGCCGACTCGCTCCCCCACACCTTCGAGCACCGCGATCGGCTGGGGAGATCGCTGGCCGACGCGGTCCTGAACGCGTGGGATACGATTCAGACCCGCGACACCGGCCGGGTGGCGGCGGAATCCTGGCGGTTTCCGCTTCAGCGGCGGCGGCTGCCCTGGTCGGCGTCGGAGATCGCCGCTGTCCAGGCGCGCCTGAGCGCCGATGCCGAGCCGGCCTACCCGGAGGTCTGGCCCGACGACCTGCACACGATGAGCTCGGCACAGCGGTTTCCGCTGTACTACCAGCGCGCGGCGCTGACGATGTACGCCGACATGAAGCGCCGCGAGGAGGAGCCGCTCGACGTCGAGGTGCAGGGCGTGGCGATCGGCGACGCGGCGATCGTGGGCAACCCGTTCGAGCTTTTCAATCAACCGGGCGTCCGGGTTCGCGAGCGCAGCCCCTTCGTCACGACGCGCGTTCTCGGCTACTGCAACGACGGCCTGGGCTACCTGCCGGGCGTCGACGACTTCGATCGCGTCGCGGGCACACCCCTGGACGAGATTCTGGACCAGGACCGGTACCGCTGGGCCTACGGCATCACCAACACCAACGTCGAGCGCGGCGAGGTCGAGCGATTGATCGATCGCAGCGCGGAGCTGCTCGATCGGCTGCACCGACGAATGAGAGAGTAGAGATGGCGATTCGACTGTACGTTGGCACCTACACGACGATCCTGGGTCACGTCCACGGGCAGGGCGAGGGCATCTACCGGTACGACGTGGACCCGGCCTCCGGGCAGCTGACCCATCGCGGCACGACGCCGGGCGTGGTCAACCCGTCGTACCTTGCCTTGGATCCGCGGCAGCGCTTTCTCTTCGCGGCGAACGAAGTGAAAGAAGTCGACGGTCAGCCGGGCGGATCGGTCAGCGCCTTCGCGATCGACCGGGCGACCGGCGGGCTGACCTACCTCAACCGCCAGTCGACGATCGGCACCGATCCCTGCTACCTCTGCGTCGATCGGACCGGGCGCTGCGTGCTCGCGTCGAACTACAGCAGCGGCAGCGTGGTGGCGTTTCTGGTCGGGGACGACGGCCGCCTGACGCCGGCCACCGACTTCGTCCAGCACTCCGCCGCGGAATACAACCCCAAGCCGCCGCCCGGACCACACTCCCACTCGGTGAATCTCTCGCCGGACGAGCGGTTCGCGCTGGTCGCGGAGCTTGGCCTCGACGCGGTCGTCGTCTATCGCTTGAACGTCGAGACCGGCAAGCTGACCCCGAACGATCCGCCGTCGGCGCAGCTCAAGCGGGGCGCCGGTCCGCGCCACTTCGACTTCACCCCGGACGGGCGTCACGTTTACGTGATCAACGAGCAAGACCTGACCATGACCGCGTTTGCCTACGACGCGACGCGCGGCGCGCTCCGGGAGATCCAGACCCTGCCGACGCTGCCGGCGGGCGTCACCGGTCGCAACTCGACCGCCGACGTCCACGTTCACCCGTCGGGACGGTTTGTCTACGGCTCCAATCGCGGGCACGACAGCATCGTGATCTTCGGGATCGATCCGGCGAGCGGGCGACTCAGCCTGGTCGGCCACGAATCGACCCGGGGCCACACGCCGCGCAACTTCGCGATCGATCCGAGCGGCGCGATGCTCTACGCGGCGAACCAGGACACCCACACCGTGGTCAGCTTCCGAATCGACGCCGAGACCGGCCGTCTGACGCCGACCGGCCAGGTGACCGAGGTTCCCTCGCCCGCCTGCCTGAAGTTTTCAGTCGTCTAACTGATGGGTATCGGATCGGGATGGGATGATTGCAGAGCAATCATCCCATCCCGATCCGACTGAAAGAATTCTGAGGAGGAGCCATGGCGATCGTATCCGAGCGCGGCGTGTACGAGCGATTGGGCGTTCGGCGGATCATCAACGGCGTCGGCACGGTAACCCGACTGGGCGGCACCCTGATGCCGCCGGAGGTCGTCGAGGCGATGGCCCAGGCCTCGCGGTCCTACGTGGACCTCGACGAATTGCACCGCCAGGCCGGCGAAGTCGTCGCCCGTTGCACCGGCGCCGAGGCCGGCTACGTCTGCGCGGGTGCGGCGGCCGGCCTGGTCCTCTCGACCGCCGCGTGCGTCGCGGGGTCGGATCCGGCGAAGATTCGCCGCCTGCCCGACACCACCGGCATGAAGAACGAAGTGATCATGCACAAGTCCCACCGCAACGGGTACGACCACGCGATCCGGCAGGTCGGGGTGAAGCTCGTCGAGATTGGCTTCGCGAACTCGACCGCGTCCTGGGAGCTGGAATCGGCGATCGGTCCGAACACCGCGGCGGTCGCCTACGTCGTCGCTCCCTGGCTGCAGCGGTCGGCCGCGCTTCCGCTGCCGGAGGTGACGCGGATCGCCCACGCCCACGGCGTGCCGGTCTTCGTCGACGGCTCGGCGACCCTGCCGCCGCACGAGAACCTGACTCGGTTCATCGCCCAGGGCGCCGACCTGGTGACCTACTCCGGCGGCAAGGGGATCCGGGGACCGCAGACGTCCGGCATCCTCTGCGGGCGGCGCGACCTGATCGCCGCGGCGGTGGCGCAGGGGAACCCGAACCACGCGATCGGCCGGCCGATGAAGGTCGGCAAAGAAGAGATCATCGGCCTGGTGACGGCGCTGGAGATGTACGTGCAGCGCGACCACGCGGCGGAGTTTCGCGCCTGGGAAGCCCGCGCCCAGGTCATCGCCGACGCGGCGAAGGGCCTCGAGGGCTTGTACGGGCGGGAGATGCACGACGACGTGAGCCGCTGGGCGCCCCAGGCGGTCATCAGCTTCGAGCGTCGCTGGAAGGGCCCGTCGCCGAGCGAGGTCGCGGCGGCGCTCCAATCCGGCGACCCGTCGATCCGGGTCACCAGCCGCGCCGACGAGATCACCGTGGCGACGATGACCCTGGAGGAGGGTGAGGCCGAGATCATCGCCCATCGTCTGCGAGAGGTACTGACGGGGTCGCACCCATGACCGAGCGCTACGTTCAGCCCGACTGGCTCACGACCAACGTCTTCAATCGCCTCGTGGCGCTGCTGACCCGGCTGGGGCTCAGCGTCTACGGCTCGCGCGTCCTGGCGGTTCGGGGAAGGACGAGCGGCGAGTGGCGCACGACGCCGGTCAACCCGCTCGAGTACCGGGGCGAGCGGTATCTCGTGGCGCCGCGGGGCGTCACCCAGTGGGTCCGCAACATTCGGGCGAGCGGCGAGGGCGAGCTTCGAGTGGGCTGGCGGCGCGAGCCAATCCGGGCCGTCGAATTGGGCGACGAAGAGAAACCGGACCTGCTCCGGGCCTACCTGCGCCGCTGGAGGTTCGAGGTCGGCACCTTCTTCCAGGGCGTCGGTCCCGACGCTCCCGAGGAAGACCTCAAACGCATCGCGCCGGGGTATCCGGTCTTTCGGATCGTGCCGGGCGGTTAGGGCGAAAAGGCGCTCAAGTTTGTCGCCACGAATCATGGGCGGGCGCTCCTAAACGAGCGGCCAGACGGCCACCGGCCCCATCTTCACGGGGAACCATTCCGAGATCGCTAGCGTTCTATTCGTTGGACGTAGCGCGCCGGACTTGCCGCCAACGTCGCGGGCCAAGGAGACGGACCACGGCAGCGCCTGTCTGACGACCGGTCACGCGGGTCTCAGAGCGGATTGGCTTTTTCACGTGCGCGAATTCACCATATCGCGGCCATCTCGACGGATTGCCGACGTCCGACGAAAAACCTCTCCGAGAGGACGAGCTCGTACTGTGTATCGCCGATCTCTCCGCGTTTCCACGATATCCCTTCTACTGCTGGTTGCGCTCGCCGGGCTCGTGGCCTGTCGACAGGGCGCGCCGCCGACCACGACGCCGACGCCAGTCGCGGCGAACCCCGAGGCGAGCCCCACGGCGCTCGCGGTCGTCGCCACTCCGAGCGCCGCGCCAACCACGCCTCCGACGGCGCCCCCGGTGGCCACACCAGCGCCAGCGTCGACGCCGACCGTCGGACCAACCGACACCGCTACCGCTGCGCCGGCCACTCCCACGACGACGATGCCTCCCGCCACGCTGGCATCGCCCACGGCGACCGCCGTCCCCGGCGACGCCATCTCGGCCGGCATCTACCTCGACGACCGAAGCGGCCCGGCCGAGCTGATCCGCTCCTATTACAACGCGATCAACCGTAAGGAGTACGTCCGAGCCTACTCCTACTGGAACCCGACGGCTGCCTCATCGCACCTCGCGCCTTTTCCACGGTTCCAGCAGGGGTACACCGACACCAGGTCGGTCGAGCTTGGCCTGGGCAGCATCGGAACCGGCGTGGGCGCCGGGCAAATCTACTACTTCGTGCCGGTCTCCCTGGCCGTCGATACCGTCGGCGGTGCGACCCAGCAGTTCGTCGGCTGCTACAGCCTCCACATGGCGAACCCCGGCATCTCCATGGTGCCACCGTATCGGTCGCTGGCGATCGAGGACGCGACGATCCAGACGGTGAGCGCGGGGGAGAATCTCTCCGACCTGCTCGCCCACGCCTGCGACGCGAAGACCGGCGGTCGGCCGATGCCGGTCAGGCCGGCGCCCACCTTCAGCCCAACCGACATCGGCAAGGATCGCTACCTCGACGATCGCAGCGGGCCGGTGGAAGTGATCCGCTCGTACTACAACGCGATCAATCGTCACGAGTACGCCCGGGCCTACTCGTACTGGAACGCCGGCGCCGCCGCGTCGCAGCTTCCGCCGTTCTCCCAGTTCGAGCAGGGCTACGCGAGCACGACCGGGGTCGCCCTGACCACCGGCCGGGTGACCAGCGACGTCGGAGCGGGGCAAATCTATTACTCGGTGCCGATCTCCCTGGTCGCGACGGCAGCCGACGGCGCGACCCAGACGTTCGTCGGCTGCTACCAGCTTCACCTTGGCCGACCGGGCTTTCAGGCGGCCCCGCCCTTTCAGCCGCTCGGGATTCGGAACGCCGCCGTGCAGCAGGTCCCGAACGACGCGGACACGGCGGCGCTTCTGGGCCAGGCCTGCCACTGAAGGACGTGCGTCAGCGTCCGAGCGTCAGGTAGTTGCTGATCGCGCCGCACGTGGTGTCGGCCACGACCTCCTGCACCGTCTGCCCGGGGTTTCCCTCGTGCTCGCGGATGACCCGCTCCAGCAGGTGCTCGTCGGCGATGCCGCCCCCGGTCACCTCGAGAGGAACGAGTGGTCCGGGACCGCCTCTCCGAGGAACCGGCGGTAGGCCAGGCTCAGGGAGATTTCCTGGACCAGCCAGCGTTCGGAGGTGATGCCGTCGCGATGACCGTGGAGAGCTATCTTGAAAAGCGCAACCGGATCGACCGAGGGTTGGCCGGTGCGACGAGAGAAGCGCGCGCTCTGCCGAAAAATCGCCACGACTTTCGGAGCCGAGCGCCTTCGGGCAATTCGGCGCCACGTTCCGGGCCCCTCTGCGCTCAACTGCCGACGGCGACAGCTACCTCGCGGGCGAGCTGCTGGCGACTCGACTCGAGACGCTGGCGCCGGAGGCGCTGGCGCTCCTCGGCCGCCGTCTGCCGCGCGCCCGCGTCGGCGAGCATCCGCGCCATCTCGGCCGGCGCCGGTCCGCCGGTGACCGTTCGAACGCACACGTTCTCCCAGGGATCGAGCGCCCGGCTCAGCGCCTCGGGCGATAGCCCGAGCGGGTGGCCAAAGAGATCCTGACAGGACTCGTCGAGCATGCCGGTCGTCAGCCCCATCGCCGTCTTCCCCTCGTCCACCGCGCGGGAGACCGTCTTTCCGACGACGTTGTGGGCCATCCGGAACGACATGCCGGTTTCGCGCACGATCGTATCCGCCAGCTCGGTCATCGTCGCGAAGCCGATCTCGGCCAGGCGTCGCATTCTCTCGGCGTGAAACGTCGTCGACGGCAGGACGCCGCCCAGGAGGTCGAGCGCGGTGATCGCGGCGTCGATGGCCCGGTGAAGGGGCGGGTTAGCTCCCGCCTGGGCATCGCCACACTCGCTGAAGGACACGTTCTTGACCGCGGCGAAGGCCGCGGTCGCGTCGCCCAGCGCCTCGGCGCTCAACGCCTTCAGCTTCTCGAGCACGCCGGGGTTCTTCTTCTGGGGCATGATGCTGCTCACCGAGCAGTATCGATCGGCGAGCTCGGCGTAGCCGAACTCCAGGGTGCTCCAGATCCAGAGGTCCTCGGCCAGCCGACTCAGGTTCGTCATCAAAAGGGCCACCGCCCCGGCCGCTTCGACCACGTCGTCGCGCGAGACGATCGCGTCGTAAGCGTTCTCGACCAGTCCGTCGAAGCCGAGCAGCGCCGTCGTCAGTTGGCGGTCCAGGGGAAAGCCGGTCGTCGTCAGCGCGGCGGCGCCGAGCGGGTTTCGGTTCACCCGGCCGTAGGCCGCTTCCAGTCGCGCCAGATCGCGGGACACGACGTCGGCGAACGCGGCGAGGTAGTAGCCGAGGGTGATGATCTGGGCGTGCTGCGAGTGGGTCAGCCCGGGCATCACCGTTTCGACGTGCCGGGCGGCGAGGTCCACCAGGACGCGGTGAAACGCCAGCACCCGGTCCAGCAGATCGAGCAGGCTGGCGCGCAGGACCATCCGGGCGGTCGTCACCCCGAGGTCGTTCCGACTCCGCCCGGTGTGCATGCGTCCGCCCACGTCCGGTCCAATCCGCCGGATCAGCGCCCGCTCCAGGTGCGAGTACATGTCCTCGAGGCCGTGGTCGATCTCGATCCCCGCCGGACCGGCGGCGTGAATCTCGGTCAGCGCGCCGAGGATCGCCCGCGCATCGTCCCGGCCAATAATATTCTGGCGGGCGAGCATCACGGTGTGGGCGAGGTGAATCTGCATCTGGGGCTCGAAGGCGACCCGGAGCTCGCGGGCCAGCGCCGGCGCATTGACGTACCGCACGAGGTCTTCGCTCGGCTTCTCCCGAACGCGCTCGCGGAGCTGGACGGTATCCTCGGCTTGCATCGACGTCCTCCGAAGGGCCACGAATCGATCGGTCAGGACGCGGATCGGCGGTCCGCGCCACTATAATAGCAGCAGTCGCGGAACGCCGCGCCAATTCCACGAAAAGGAGCCTCACGATGACTGCCACCGACGCGACCGGCGCGAAAGCCAGTCCGCTCGAGAGAATCGCGCCCGGCATCAAGATCGCGGCCCAGATGTCGCCGGAGCCGCGCGAGCAGGACCTGCAGTTCGTCCGACAGATGGGCGTCGAGCACGTGGTGCTCTGGACGGACGCGTCGAAGTCCAGCGCCGAGTACTACGCCAGCCGCAAAGAGCTTTTCGCCGCGCACGGACTGAACGTGTACGGATTCGGCAACTCGGACGTTCACAACCAGCCGGCGATCGTCCTCAACCTGCCCAACCGCGATGCCAAGGTCGAGGAGTACAAGCGGCATCTCCAGTCGCTGGGCAAAGCCGGCATCCCCTACACGACCTACGCCCACATGCCAAACGGAATCTGGAGCACCGAGCCGGAGCAAACGCGCGGCGGCGCGATCGCGCGCGGGTTCGACGAAGCGAAGGCGACGAGCGGCCACTGGCGCGATCAGGTCTACACCCTGCCGATGACCAACGGACGCGAGTACAGCGACGAAGAGGTCTGGGACAACTACGAGCACTTCATTCGCCAGGCGGCGCGCGTCGCCGAGGACGAAGGGGTGATGATCGGAATCCACCCGGACGATCCGCCAATCTCGCGGCTGGGCGGCGTGCCCCGCATCTTCAGCACCTTCGCGAGCTACCAGCGCGCCCTCGAGATCGCCGATAGCCCGAACGTCGGCATCTGCCTCTGCGTCGGCTGCTGGCTGGAGGGCGGCGAGCTGTGGGGCGTGGACGCGCTCACCGCGATCCGCTACTTCGGCGAGCGCCAGAAGCTTTTCAAGGTGCACTTCCGCAACGTGACCGCGCCGCTGCCGCACTTCGTCGAGACGTTCGTCGACGACGGCTACCAGGATATGTATCAGGTCATGAAAGCGATGCAGGAGGTCAGGTTTCGGGGCGTGGTGATTCCGGACCACATCCCAAGGATGGCCGACGATCCGCGGCTGGGAACCGCCTTCACGATCGGCTACATGAAGGCGCTGCTGAAGCGGGCCGAAGAGGAGGTCGGCAAGCGCTAGGGCCCGCTCCCAGCGGACGTCGCCGCGCGTCGAGCTCGCCATCGATTCGTCTGGCCCAGCCGGGTCCGGCCGGGCCTTCGCTGACGCCTGCCAATCGAATGTCTTCGTTCAGCCGAAGAACGGCCAACCGCTCTCCTTGACACTCTGCCCCGAACGCGTTATCGTCGGGCGACGGGGAGTCCGCGGTGGGGTCCCCACGCGAGCACGATACGACAACGCGTTCGACACGCCGAGCTACGCGGACAATAGTCGGCCATTACTCGGGAAAGGGCGCTCTGGTGGTGTTTCATCGTTGTCTGGCGCTGGCGTCCGCGGTGCTGGCAACCCTGGTCGTCTTCAGCGGCCACGCGGCGGCGGCAGGGCCAGGCCTGGATCTATCCGGGGCGCTCGCGCCGGCGACGTCGGTTCCGACCACGGCGAATGCGCCAACCACCGAGGTCCGCACGGTTGCCGCCGTCGTGACCGCGGCGACCGCTGCCTCGACGCGGACCACCGCCACGGCGGTCTCCGGCACGGCGAGCACCGCTGAATCGACGACGCGCGCCGCGAGCCGCGGACTTGCTCAAACGACCTCGGACGCGACCCGGGTGGCCCAGGACGCCGGGTCGACCGCGGAAAACGTCACCTCGACGTCGGTCAAAGAAACGGTCGGCGCCGTCACGAACGGCGCGACCGCGACGATCAACGCGCCGGGGCAGGCGGGCGAAAACCTCGCCCTGGCAGCCAGGGCGCTGACGACGACCGTCAACCAGGCAACGCTGGCCACGACGAGCGGCGTGGCGAAAACAGTCGGCGCGGCCGCGACGGTCGTTCAGGACGTCGGGAGCACGGCGCGGAACACGACCACGGCGGCGACACACGGCACGACCTCGACCGTCGGGAACGTGACGACGAGCCTTCCGGGCGTGGTAGCGGCCCCCGGCGGTCTGATCGTTCCACCCGCGCCGCCCCGGCCAGGGGCCGGCCACCCGACTCCGGTGCCCAGCGCGACCGTGGGAAGCGCCTCGGGCATCCCAACGCCAATCAGCACCGTGTCACCGCGCTCGGGCGGCCAGGTGCCGAGCAGCTCACCCATCGCGACCGCGACTCCGCCCCCGCCGCCGTCTCACGTCGTGAGTCCACCCGACAGAGCGAGCCAGGCCCCCACTCCAGTACCTACTCACGTGGTAACGACCAGCGCGCTGCTCGCGCGTCTGGCCAGGGCCGATTCCCGTTATCTGAGGTCAGCACCGCCCGAGACCAGGCGGCCAGGAATGTTTTCTGATCCGCTCGGCGCGACGGCGACAGTCGCGACCACCGGGCCTCGTTACGTCGCCCTCGATCCGAATCAGCCGCGACTCGATAACGCCAGCGGCGCCTTGGAAAACCCTCCGCTTACCTGGCCGTGGACGCTCGCCCTGGACCGATTCGCGACGTCTCCTTGTGGCTCGGGCGCGAGCGCGCCGGGCGGGCCGTCGGCGCTCGTTCTCACCGGTACGTTTGCCATGCTCGTCGACTGGCGGCGAACCCTCCGCCCGCTGATCGCGCTGCCCCGCGGCGTCACCTTCCTCGTTCCCACCCCTCCGGGATGAGTCTGCCGTGACGGGAGGAGTCCGCCTCTCGCCGCTCCGGCAGCAACCCGAAAACGAAGCGCATCTCCACGATGCGCGCACCTCCGGAGGAAAGCCCCGTATGCACGTACCCGAAGAGAAACCGGTCCGATCGGCTGGCATGACTGCCGCTCGGACGAGCTCCCGCGATGCTACCCGTGGCCCGATTCTCATCGTCGAGGACGATCCCGAGATTTGTGAGCTCCTTCGCTCCGTGCTGAGGTTGGAGCACCTGCCCGCCGTCGCCGCGGCC
>JAJPKB010000329.1 GCA_021323915.1 Chloroflexota bacterium
CATGGCGTTCGTGTCCGTCGGCCAGTTGTTCTGGGCGATGGCGCTCTGGATCTCGGCCTGCAGGTCGCTGTCGAGCAAAGGATCGGCGTAGGTGCCCGCGTGCGGGTAAGGACTCGTATCCAGAAACGCACCGCCCAGGGCCGAGTTGTTCACCGGATAGACCGTCTGGCCGCTGATGTCGCCGTAGTACTGGCTCAGGATGTTGTGCGTCGAGGAACCGCCGATGTCCTGGAAGTAGCGCTCGATCAGGTACTCGTAGTTCGCGTCGCCGGTCGAGTCGGTCTCGAAGTGGACGCCCGGTGGCAGCCAGAAGATGAGGTAACTGGTGGTCTGGCTCATCACCGGACCCCCAAAGTAGGTAACGTTCTGGCAGGGGGTGCCCGAGGTGCAGGCCGCCGCCATGGCCTGAATGAGGCGCTGGGCGTCGGGACGGGTGGGCTGGATGTGAATGTGTCCGTGGTTGAGCGTGACCGGCGGTCTCGGACCGGGGGTCGGGACCGATCCGGCCGCGAACGCCCACGCCGGAACTACGCTCGACCGGGCGAGGAACAGACCGAGGATTGTCACGCGGACGATCCAGCGGGCCAGCAGCCGAGACACGGGGTCAGCCTCCGAACCCGGCTACCATTCTGGTGTTTCCCTTGCTCCTTCTACCAGGGGAAAAATACCCAACGTGGGAACACTGGATCACGTCGTTTGCGAAGGAAAAATACTCAATGTGGATGCAGCGGTTTCGATGATCTGCTGGCGAACAGTTGCGACGGGAACCACGGCGCGGAAGCCGGGTGCGGGTCAGGCAATAACCGTGAAGGTGGTCTCGGTGATCCGTACCAGGAGCCGCTTGTCGCGTTGCCTCTGGCGTTCCAGGTCACGACGATCGCGTCGAGATAATCGCCAACCTCAGCGATCACGTGGTCGGGCGTCGCACCACCGAGAAGATCCCTGACCAGGCGAACGTCGCGTCCGTGCTCGCGGAACACCGCGGCGACCGAGTCGGGAACGTTCTCGTCGATCAGGAGAAGCATTCTCGGCATGTACGCTTATTAACTTGCTTGCTTCTGTCGGCGCTCCGCCTCGAAGCTGATCGCCGCTTCGACGTCGATTGGCGCCAGTCGCGGATACTCGCGAATGATGTCCGGAATCCCATTGCTTCTTGAGCAGGATGGCGATCGTTCGTAAGCTCACCACGTCACGGAACGAGTAAACGCGGCCGAAGTAGCGGCCGCGATCCCGGTCCTCGAGCTCGGGCCGGAAAAACTCCGGGTGAGTATCCCAAGCCGACACGAACCCGTCAGCCTCTCGATTCCCTCCCTTGTTGTCTTCCAGTGCCGTCCGGCAGGGACGGGAAAAGACCTGCCGTGGCAGTTGATATCGAATGCTCCCGAAGCGGTCGATCCGTCGGAATACAAGGGGCCAAGTGCGAATAGTCGGTCGCCCATACTAATTTCACGTGGATCGTCCTTCTCTGGATCACTCAGCTTCCGTCTCGCGCCACCGGTTTGCTCAATCCAGTCATAGCCGCCTGTGCCAGCATCTTCAAGACCTTTCGACGCGTAGATCGGGTTATACCTCATTAGGGTCGTGACTGGCGAGGCTGGGGATAACGACGACGCATTCGGATTCGGTTGCTGGCTTCGTAGGCGGGTGGTCGATGTTGTTCGCCGGTTTGCCGGCCCGCCAGGAGACATGCCCGACCGGCACCGAGGCGGTTGGCCACGGCCGAGCCGATGGCGTCGTTGACGATGAGCATTCCGTCATCGTTCGGGAAGTTCTCCCGGATGTCCCACAACGGCACGTCGTCACCAATGGCCGCCCCCATGACTCAGACGGGTTTGAGGGGCATTCCCGTCACGGCGAACGGAATGAGCTGATGCGCGTGGCTATGGCAGATCGCATTGACGTCCGGCCGGGCGCTCCGCGTACATGCCGCGCCCGTGAGCGTCGATCGGGCTGCTGGCGAGATCGAACTCCATGATGTCGTCCTCGGTCACGAGCGCCGGGCTCCGCGAGCATGACCGCAGGTAGCGGCCCGCATGCTCCGGATGCCGCAGGCTCAGTGTCCCAGGGCATCCGCGACGCCCTCGTGACCCAGGATCCGATTCGCCGTCACCAGGTCGCGCATCGCCTGCTTGACGATCTCAGACGGTTCGCGCATGGGAACGCCTCCAACAGTCCATCCCGACCACATCCGGGGAGTCGCCGGCGTCGCGGCCGGGTGCCCCCGGACGGAGGTTCAGGCGCCGACCGACCGCCAAACGTTGTGATAGGCAGCGATCCCCCAGGAGCCACGCTCCCTCACGAGAACCATCAACAAGCAGGTATGCAGCACGCCGTCTGGCCCCGCTTGCGCTCCGAGCGGTTGCGCCGGCACACCGGACAAACTGGTGTCGACATCGGCGACGGCGACATCCGGGCGAAGGAAGCGCAGCTTCCTGGTTGTCAGGGCAAGCTGGCTTCCCCGGAGGTATCCACGAAAGATCTCCTCGTGTCGCCGATTGAACTCCGCGCGCCATAGGCCGATGCGTCGCCACGGTTCCACGCGTCAATCAGCTCGCCGAGAAGTTGTTCGATGGCGGTTTCGTCAGGGGTTGCCACGCCACGCTCCCGTTTCGTCATGAACCTTACCGGGGCGGTCCTCAAGCCTCCCCCGGCTTCGTGCCGACGACGACGAACGCGGTGACGACCGCCAGGAAGACGCCGCGCTCGTCCGCCGACCGTCGTTGCTCCCACCACGTTCGAGCCTGCTCGGACGTGAGCACGCCCTCCGCCTGGAGTCGCGTCGTGTGTCCGCCTAGCAGCAACTCCGCGAACGCATTGGGGACGAAGACCGGGATCGCCTCGAATGTCACCGCGACCAGGCCCTGCTCCTGAAAGAGCCGCGGCAACTGCCGCCCGATCCACCCGTGCCGAATCGCGTCCGAGAAGGTCCGCACGATCGTCCGCGTCGTCTCCTTGTCCGGGCCGTCCACGATCGTGGTATCCCAGTCTAAATCGAAGACGCCAATCCGTCCCCCCGGCCGGGCGACCCGGACCATCTCCGCCAGTGTCGCCGCCGGGTTGTTCAAGTGAACGAAGACGCGCTCTGCCCGGCAACCATCGAAGGTGTTGGCGGGAAACTCGAGACGCTCGGCATCAGCGACACCAAATTGCACCGGAAGGTTCAGCCCTCGGGCACGCTTTCTCGCTTCGGCGATCATCACCGCGCTGCGGTCGATGCCCACCACTCGCCCGCTCGCTCCCACTCGTCGTGCCAGGGCCTGCACAGCATCGCCGA
>JAJPKB010000138.1 GCA_021323915.1 Chloroflexota bacterium
GGCTCGAAGCGGTCGATTGCCTCCCATGCCTTAAAGAATACCATCTCGGTAAGGTCTTCCGCTTCGCCGGCCGAGCCAACTCGGTAATAGACGTAGCGGTAGATCCTGTCGAGATAGAACTCGTACAAATATCCGAAGGACGTCGCGTCCCGTGTGATCGCACGTCGAACGATCTGGTCCTCGTTTTCGAGGATCTCCTTGGGATCGCCGTCCGTTTTCACCCTGTTGTCCAATGAAGGAAACGCATGCGACTCTCGAACGTTACGGTGGAGGGTTTGTGTAATGGTAACAGACGGCGAGGCGCCAAACCACCGCGAGCGGCCGGTGGGCCGACTGGCGATGGCTTGCGAAATTCCTGGCATGATGAGATGATAACGGCGATGTGCCGTGCGATGGGCGTGGGGTGGCAGCGTTTGTGCAGCCACCCGGCGCCTTATGCCCTCAAACTGGCGGGCTCGCCGCCCATTGAGAGGATCTTTGGACGCGCTTATCGAAGCCCGAACGACTTCTTCTCAAGCGCCGGTCCCCCGCTCCGGCGCACACCTGAAAATCCTGTTTGCCGTCGCGTCGTGGGGGCTTGGACACGCCACCCGTGACTTGCCGCTGATCAACCGCATGCTGGAGTGCGGACACGACGTGACCATCGTATCGAGCGCGCGAGCCCTGGCGTTGCTTCGGCAGGAGCTCGGCGGACGCTGCGGCTTCCTCGAATGGCCAGATCTCCCGCTCTCGCTGTCAAAAAGCGCACCGATGTTCTACGCCAAGTTCACGCTCAGCCTACCCCTTGCCTGGCGTGCGATCGTCGCCGAGAATCGCGCCCTCGAGCACCTCTTGCGCGGTCGGCGCTTCGATCGAATCGTCTCGGACAGCCGATTTGGCATTCGCAGTCACCGTGTCGCCTCGTATCAGCTGACCCATGGACTCCGCTTCATCGCGCCGCACCGGAATCCACTGCTCGAAGTGTCGATGGAATACATCTATCGCCGGTGCTACGGGCGAGTGTCCCGGTTTGTCGTACCCGACTTTGAGTCCGATAGCCTGAGCGGCGATTTGAGCCACAATCCGCGCTTCGTCCGATCGGATCACGTCGAGTACATCGGGATTCTCAGCAGCGTCCGCCGCCGGCCGGTTCCTGAGGATCTCGATTGCTACGTCTCGATCTCCGGACCCGAGCCCCAGCGAAGCATCCTCGAGGAGATTGTTCTGCGGCAGGTGTATGATGTTCCAGGGCGGGTAGTCGTCTCTCTCGGCAAGCCCGACGAAGAGCAACGGACCTGGACGCGCGGGAACGTGACCGTATACAGCTACGTCAACCGTTGCCAACAGACCGACCTGATGAATCGGGCTCGGCTGGTGGTGAGCCGATCCGGATACACGACCATGATGGAGCTGGCCGAGCTGGGGAAGCCGGCGCTTTTGATTCCCACGCCCGGTCAGACGGAGCAGGAGTATCTGGCCGAGTACCATTCGCGCCGTGGCAGCTTCCACTCGGTGCCACAGAGTCGGGTCGATCTGCCCCGCGACGTCGCGGTCGCTCGTCGGTTCCCTGGTTACGTCCCGGCGCACACGACCGAGAAATCGATCGCCCGCTTCATGGAGATCATCACCGCGTGAGAGAGAGCGCGCGACGGGAGGATGGGGATGCCGGACAAGGTAGTCGATCTTCGAAGTGACACGGTGACGTTGCCGACGCCGGAGATGCGGCGGGCGATGGCCGAGGCGGAGCTTGGCGACGACGTGTTCTCCGAGGATCCAACGGTCAATCTCCTCGAGGAGCTCGCGGCCGAGCGTATGGGTAAAGAGGCCGCCGTCCTGGTGACGTCGGGCACTCAGGGCAATTTGGTCGGCGTGTTGTCGCATACCCAGCGGGGCGACGAAGTGATCGTCGGCCACCAGGCCCACGTGTTCCACTACGAAGTGGCCGGCTGCGCGGTAGTCGGCGGGGTGCAGTTTCGCACCGTACGGAACGTGGACGGAATGCTCGACCTCGCCGAGCTCGAGGCTGCCATCCGGCCGCCGAACGTTCACCATCCTCGTACCAGCCTGATCTGTATCGAGAACACCCACAACCGCGACGGCGGCGCGGTGCTCGACGTGGCCCAGACTAGATCGATCGCGGAGGTGGCGCGCCGACACGGCGTATCGGTTCACCTCGACGGCGCCCGCATTTTCAACGCCGCCGTGGCGTGTGGGGTGCCGGCCCGCGCTCTGGCCGCCGACGTCGACTCGGTGACGTTCTGCCTTTCGAAAGGACTGTCGGCGCCGGTGGGGTCGGTTCTTTGTGGGAATGAAGTGTATATCGAGACCGCCCGGAAGTACCGCAAGATGCTCGGCGGTGGAATGCGTCAGGCGGGGATTATCGCCGCGGCTGGCGTCGTCGCCCTGAATACGATGGTCGATCGGCTGGCCGAAGATCATGAGAACGCCCGAGTCCTCGCCGAGGGCCTGGCCGAGCTACCGGGCATCGTGCTGGATCCCAAGAAAGTGCGGACCGACATCGTGATCTTTGACGTCATTTCGCCAATCGGCGCGGACGGTTTGGTCAGAGCATTGAAGGCGAAAGGCGTCCTCTGTAACGTGGCCGCGCCGGGCCGGATTCGGATGGTGACCCACTACGGAATCGTTCGTTCGGACGTGGAGTGGGCGATCCGGTGCGCCCGAGACGTTCTGGAGGGCGTCACGGTCGGTGCCCGATAACGTCGTTCTGATTGGCTTCAGCGGATCTGGCAAAAGCTCGGTCGGTCGCCTTCTCGCCTCTAGGCTGGGCTGGCCGTTCGTCGATACCGATGAATTGCTCGTCAATCGTTTCGGCAGGCCGATCGGACACGTGTTTCGGGACCATGGCGAGGCGGCCTTCCGAGCGGCTGAGGGTGAGGTCGTCGCGGCGGTCTGCGCCGGCTCTCGGCAGGTCATCAGTCTCGGTGGAGGCGCGCCGGTCGACCCGGAGAGCCGCGCCAAGATCGGCGACCAGAATCTGGTCATTCGCCTCGATGCGTCGCCCGGTACGATCTTCCGCCGGCTGACCGCCAGTCCGGGAGCCGAGGAGCGCCCAATGCTGGCGGGTGAAGACCCTTTCGGCCGAATCAAGGCGCTATTGCAGGCGCGCGTCGGGGCCTACGCGATCGCGGACCTGGCGATCGACACCGAGCAACGAACGGTGGAAGAAGTCGTCGACACGATCGTGAGGACGCTGGAGACAAAAGCGTTTTTGAAGTCGAGGTGACATGAGCGTACTGGCGATTGGGAGTGGAATCTTGCCTCGGCTCGGCGAGAAGCTTCGCGAGGCCGGCCTGAGCGGCCGCGTTTTCCTCGTCAGCGACGATCACGTTTTTCCGCTCTGGGGTGATGCCGCGCTCAACGGGCTGCGCGCGGGCGGCTTCACCGTCGTGTCCTACCAGCTTCCAGCCGGTGAGCTGACGAAGTCGCTGGCGGCAACGTATCGCCTGTACGACTGGCTGGTCGAGCACCGTGCCGAGCGAGTTGACACGATCGTCGCGCTTGGAGGCGGAGTCGTCGGCGACGTCGCCGGATTCGTCGCGGCGACGTTTTTGCGGGGCATGCCCTTCGTCCAGGTTCCGACCACCGTGCTGGCACAGGTCGATAGCTCGATCGGCGGAAAGGTGGGCGTCAACCATCCGAAGGGCAAGAACCTGATCGGCGCCTTTTACCCGGCCCGTCTGATCGTGAGCGATACTGACGCGCTACGTACTTTGCCACGTCGCGACGTCGCGGCCGGTTGGGCCGAGGCGGTGAAATGCGGTTTGATCCTCGACGCCGAGCTCTTCGAGGTTCTCGACGTGAACGCGGCCGGTCTCTGTGATCTGACCTCGTCGCTGGTGCCGGCCGTCGTCGAACGGTGCGCCCAGCATAAAGTACGGGTCGTGGACGAGGACGAGCGTGAAGCGGATCTGCGCAGGATTCTCAACTATGGCCATACCATTGGACAGGCGCTAGAGGCGGCGCTTGATTATCAGGTGCTCTTGCATGGCGAGGCTGTCAGTATCGGAATGGCCGGCGCAGCCGCCATCGCTGTCCGTGTCGGGTTGCTCGACCCCGCGTCGGCTGAGCGGCAAAACGCCGTCCTCGCCCATTTCGGCCTGCCTGTCCGCTTTCCTCGAGACGCACCACCACCTTCGGTCGATACAATCCTCGAGCGGATGGCCCGCGACAAGAAGTCGCGCGAGTCTAAGCTTCATTGGATTCTGCTCGACCGAATCGGCCACGCACGAATCGCGTCCGGAATCTCGTTGGATCTAGTGTCCGAGGTCGTCGAGGGTCTCCTGTGATTCCGCCGCTCATCCCACCATCCGAGTTCATCGGCATCGATGAAGCCACGCACCTATGCGCTGGCGGCGAGGCGCCGATGCTGCGCAGTCATCTGGATGCCCTCCAGCGCTTCGCGACGGATAAGGGCGGAGGGATGGCTGGACGCGATCGGATGTTTGAAGTCTATCGGCGGGCGAAGATCGGATTATCGTCCCTGGTGAACCGACCGGAGGGCGATGTCGCGCTTCTGGGAAGCGCATCCGAAGGGGTCAACGTCGTCGCCGCTTCGATCGATTGGCAGCCGGGCGATAACGTCGTCGTCGCGGACGTCGAGTACCCGTCGATGATCTATCCGTGGGCCCGCCGCCTTGGGCGTGAGGTGGAGATCCGGGTGGTGCCCTCGCGCGATTGGTACGTCGATCTCGCGGACTTGCGGGCGGTGGTCGATCAGCACACTCGGATCGTCTCGGTCAGCCAGGTCAGCTACCTAACCGGTCAGCGGCTGAACGTCGCGGCGGTTGCGGACATCGCCTGGCAGGCCGGCGCCCGGCTGATCGTCGACGCGACCCACGCGCTCGGAGTAATTCCGGTAAACGCCAACCTGTGCGATTTTCTGGTATCGAGCTGCTACAAGTGGCTGCTTGCCGCGCACGGAGTCGGCGTGTTTGTCTGGAACCGGTCCCGGGTCGACGACCTGGAGCCGGCGAGCATCGGCTGGCACTCGGTTCGGAGTCGTGGCGGCGTCAATCGACCGACCGAGGTAGCTCTTCGCCCCGATGCCGACCGATTCGAGATCGGAAACCCAAGTCTGCCAAGTATCTACATCCTGAACAACGCGCTCGACCGATTGTTTGAGCTGACCGCCCGCGACGTCGAATCGCACGTCCTGGCCCTGGGAGCCCGGGTGCGCGAGGGGCTGATGGCCCGTGGCAAACTGGTGATGACCCCCGAATCGCCCGCCGAGCGCGCCGGCAATCTGTGCTTCGCCGAGCCCGAGGCGGAGCAGCTGGCGGAAAAGCTGGCCGCGCGCGGCGTACAGGTTTGGGGAAGCGACGGGCGCGTTCGGGTCTCCGCCCACGTTTACAACTCGTCGGAGGACGTCGATCGATTCTTCAATGCCCTCGACGACGTTTCGACGGAGCGATGACTGCCGATCTTGGCGGCCTCGCGCACACGTTAGCACGGCGCGACCCGGTGCTTGCCCCGATTATCGCGGAGGTGGGTCCACCTCAGCTTCGACCCAATCCGAACCTGTTTGGCGCCCTCGCCGGAACGATCGTCGGACAGCAGCTCTCGGTGAAGGCTGCCTCCGCGATCCGCCAGCGGCTGGACCGGTTGATGCCCGAGCCGGGCGGATTGACGCCAGAAGGGATCCTGGCTCGTTCGTCGAACGAGCTACGCGAGGCCGGGCTGTCCCGGCCGAAGGCTGCCTATCTGCTGGACCTGGCCGCCAGGGTCCACGACGGGACGATCGATCTTCCGACGATCACCGATCTCGACGACGAGTCGATCATCAAAGAATTGACACGAGTCAAGGGCATCGGGCGCTGGACGGTTGAGATGTTTCTGATTTTCGCCCTGAATCGCTTGAACGTTCTACCGGTCGGCGACCTGGGATTCCGCAGCGCGTTGAAGCGGCACTACGGATTCGACCACTTGCCCAACCCGGAGGAGATCCATCGCATTGCCGAGCCCTGGCTCCCCTACCGTACGTTGGGAACGTGGTACATGTGGCGCAGCCTTCAGAACGTGCCAACTAACCGCTAGTTGCCCAGGATTCCCTTGATCGCCGCGCCGGCGATCGCTCCGCCCACGCCGCCCTCGGCCGCCGATTCGGCGACGCGTGGCAAGTAGGGCTGAATAGAATGGGCGAGATTCGGAAGCGGCATCGATTGGAGCCACACCTTTCCCGGTCCGGTCAGCGCGGCGAGGAACAGGCCATCGCCGCCGAAGAGCTTATTCCGGATGCCCGGAACTGTCGTAATGTCGAATCGGACGCTGCTCTCGAACATCCCGACGTGCCCCGGATGAACCCGAAGCGTCTCCCCGGGCTGGAGGTCGTAGGTCACGACCTCGCCGTCCAGCTCGATCCATACCTGGGCGGTGCCGGCGATCTTCTGGAGAACGAATCCTTCGCCACCGAAGATGCCCGTGCCGAGCGAGCGCTGAAAGCCGATCGAAAGCTCGACGCCCTGGGTACCGCAGAGAAACCCGTGTCGATGGATGAAGAAGGATTGGCCCGGGCTGACCTCAACCGGGAGAATCTGCCCGGGAACCTTGGTGCTGAACGCGACCATCCCCGCGCCGCCCTGCGCCGAGTACTCGGTCATGAATAAGCCACCGCCGGCCATCGCCCGCTTCAGGACTCCCATGAAGCCCTTGGCACCCGCCATCTGAGTCGACGTACGCAATTGAATGGTGCCACTCATCCAGGAAAGCTCGCCGGGCTCGGATACGATGCTCTCGCCGGGTTGGAGCAGCATCTCCAACACCGGCATCACGGTACCGACAACGCGATGATCCATCGCGGATATCCTCCACGTCGACAGTGGCACCCATTGTAGCAACCGAGTCAAGGCCTTGAGAGCCTTCGCTCGATTCGCTGTGCTATAATCGGCCCGCCGGCGGCGGTCGGGACGTCGATACCGCCGTGCGTTCAGGTCCGGCGTTTCCCCCGAGGGACGTCCGCGTCTGGCTCCGGGGTATCCACTGCTTTGAAGAGGTAGTGCGGATTGTACAAGTTTGATTTCGTCGCTCCGCGTTCACCCGAGGATGCCGTCGCGCAGCTTCGCGACCGCGGGCCCGGCGGTAAGCTACTCGCGGGTGGGACCGATCTCCTGCTACAAACAAAGGCGCGGCTGGTCAAGCCAGCGTATCTCGTCGACCTCAGCCACCTGCCGGAGCTGGAAAGACTCGATCGTCGCCCCGGCGAAGGTCTGTGGATCGGGGCGATGGTCCGAGCGCGGGCCATTCAACAGTCGCCGCTCTTTCAGGATGGGTACCGCTTGATCGCCGACGGCGCCGGACTGATCGGGTCGATTCAAATTCGTAACCTGGCCACGGTCGGGGGTAACCTGTGCAACGCCGCGCCGTCGGCCGACGTCGCGCCGCCGCTCATCGCCGCCGGGGCGCGCGCCGAGATCCTTGGCCCGGAGGGGGCGCGGAGCGTTCCGTTGGATGAGTTCTTTCTTGGTCCGCGGCGTACGGTACTGGGGCCGTCCGAACTCTTGCTCGGCGTCTGGATCCCTGAGCCCGCGCCAAATAGCGGCGGGCACTACCTTCGCCATACGCCGCGAAAGGAGATGGATATCGCGGTGGTGGGCGTCGCGTCGGCGATCACGCTCGACGGCGATCGCTGCGCCGAGGTAAGGATCGTGCTCGGCGCGGTCGCTCCGACGCCGGTTCGCGCCACCAAAGCCGAAGCAGCCCTCCGTGGGCAGACGGTATCACTCGAAGCGATCGACCACGCGGCTCGCCTGGCGGCCGAAGACGCGCGTCCGATCTCCGACGTGCGCGGCAACGCCGATTTCCGCCGTCACCTGGTCGAAGTTCTCGGCCGTCGAACGTTGACCGTGGCCTGGAACACAGCTAAGCTGGGAGTAGCCAATCGATGAGCAAGCAACACCTCGCGATGACGGTGAACGGTGAACCGACCGAGGCGCTCGTCCAACCCTACCAGACGCTGCTCGAAGTTCTGCGGGAAGAGATCGGGCTGACCGGAGCGAA
>JAJPKB010000155.1 GCA_021323915.1 Chloroflexota bacterium
ACGCGAGCCCTGTGTTACACTCTCCATGAGCGGAGCGCCGCGCCTTTCGATCAACAGGCGGACGGCCGTCTCCCTGACATGTCGTCGGGTCGGTCCACGGCGCCCGGAGGAATCGCGATGGGGAACCGCATCGTCGTCGGAATGAGTGGAGGGGTGGATAGCGCGGTCAGCGCCGCGCTGCTCAAGGAACAGGGCTACGACGTGATCGGCGTAACCCTGAACCTTTCACCCAGAATCGACGGCGAGGATGCCTGGGAGCGAGACGACTCGTGTTGCGGACTCGCTGCGTCCGAGGATGCCCGACGCATCGCCGACCGCCTGGGCATTCCCCACTACGTGCTGAACTTTCGCGACGTCTTCGCCGAGAAGGTCATCGCCAACTTTCTCGACGAGTATCGGCGCGGGCGAACTCCCAACCCCTGCGTCCGCTGCAACGATCACATCAAGTTTGGCACGGTGCTCCTGAAAGCCCGGGCGCTCGACGCGGACCTCGTCGCGACCGGCCACTACGCGAGGGTGGATACCGACCCCGAAACCGGCCGCCGCGTGCTCCGTAAGGCGGTCGATCTTCGAAAGGACCAGTCCTACGTGCTTTACGTGCTCACCCAGGAGGAGCTACGACGGACGGTATTCCCCCTTGGCAAGCTGACCAAGCAGGAGACTCGCGAGCTCGCGCGTAAGTTCCAGCTACCGGTCGCCAACAAGCCGGAAAGTCAGGAGATCTGCTTCGTCAGCGAGCGGAATTACGGCGATTTCTTGATGAAGCTCGCCCCCGACATTGCTCAGCCTGGCCCGATCGTCGACCTGGATGGACGGGTGATCGGCGAGCATCGAGGCATCGCGTTCTACACGATCGGACAGCGACGTGGGCTTGGCGTGATCAGTCGCGATCCGCTGTACGTGGTCGACGTCGACGCCGATGCTCGGACGATCGTCGTCGGTCCGGAGGAAGCGCTCTTCGACTCCGAGCTGACGGCGGACGAGGCGAACGTCGTCAGCGTGGCGGCGATTGCTCAGCCGAGACCGGTAAAGGCGCGGATCCGCTACCGTATGGCCGACGCCGACGCGTTCGTTCACCAGACGGCCCCGGGCCAGCTGCACATTCGCTTCGTCGAGCCGCAGCGCGCGATAACCCCGGGCCAGGCGGTCGTCTGCTATGACGGAGACGTGGTGGTGGCCGGCGGAACGATCAACCGGACCAGACGCACCGGGATTCGGGAGCGTCTATTCGGTCGGGCTGCCATCACGAGCGCCTAGACGGTTCGCCCCGACGAGCCAGCGCCGCTCGAGCCACGTCTCCGTCGACGAGTGGGACGCGTTCGCCGGCGATGACTGTTTCATCTTCCGGACCCCGGCCGGCCAGCAGGACGCAATCGCCGGCCTCGGCCATCTCGATGGCGAAGTGAATCGCCTTTTCGCGGTCGACGATCCGCCAGAATTGGCGACCTTCTCGCCAACCGGCCTGGCGCATCCAGCGAGCCAGATCGTCGACGATCTCCTGCGGATCCTCATCGTACGGGTCATCGCTGGTGATGATCGCGAGATCGGCACGCTCCACGACCGCGTTGGCCATCCGCCGACGGTTGGCGCGGTCGCGGTGACCGGCCTGACCGAACAGGACGATCAAACGCCCCCAGGAGTATCGCCGAAGGACGTCGGTCGTGGCGGCGAGGGCTTGAGGCGTGTGGGCAAAGTCGACGTAGACCTTGAACGGCTGACCTTGATCGATGGATTCTAGGCGACCGGGGACGCTGGAGAACTCGGCCGCGGCACGGCGGACGTCGTCGATCGTCGCGCCAAAGTGCCGTGATGCGGCCGTCGCGGCGAGCCAGTTCAGCACGTTATGACGGCCAGGCAGGCGGGTGCGGATCTCCCCATCGCCGTCAGGCGTGATTAGCCGAAACGTCGTTCCATCGAGGCCGTAGCTGATAATCTCCGCCCGTATCGCCGCCTGGGACGAAAGACCATACTCGATGCAGGGAGCCGACGACGCGGACCTCATCGCGCTCGAGTTCGGATCGTCTCGGTTGACGACCGCGAGACGGCCCCACGGCTTCGCCGGTCCTCGGTCGAGCTGGGCGAACAACTTCGCTTTGGCCGCGCGGTAATTGAGGAGAGTGCCATGAAAGTCGAGGTGCTCGGGATCCAGATTTGTGAAGACGGCGCAGTCGAACACGCAGCCGTGGACGCGGGCGGTTACGAGAGCGTGCGAGCTGACTTCGAGGACCGCGACCTGAACACCCTCGCCGCTCATTCGAGCGAGCTGTTCCTGAATGATCGGCGCGGGAGGTGTCGTGTGGAGACTTCGGTTGCGCTCAAGGGAACCGCTTACTCCGACGGCGATGGTCGAGATGAGGCCGGCCCGGATGCCCGCTTCGTTCAAGATGGCCGCTACGAGGTGGGTAGTCGTCGTCTTTCCGTCGGTTCCGGTGATTCCGACGAGCCCGATCCGCCGCGACGGATGATCGTGCAGCGCCGACGCGAGCTCGGCGAGGGCGACACGCGCGTCTTCCACGAGGATTACTGGCGCCGGCAGATCGTCGGGCGGCGGTGGTTCACAGACCACCGCGGCTGCCCCGGCCGCGATCGCGTCCCGAATGAAGTCTCGACCATCGGCGCGCTGACCGGGACACGCGACGAAAACGTCGTCCTTTCCGACGTCGCGGCTATCGGCGGTGACCCCGGCGAACGGGACGGCGAGATCTCCGGACGTTGAAATGACCTGGATCTGGTGAATTACATCGACAAGCATGCCACGACTCGCTGCAAAGAGCGTGCCGTGGCGGCGTTAGTCTGCTTGCCGCTCGACTATCCGTGCCGGCCTTCGTGGATCGGCAAGGACGGACGGGGCAGCGTCGGTCCAGACGGAGACTTCGGACGAAAGGTCCGCGCGACGAGCGCGGCCAGGATGATGACGCTCACGGTTAGGACGAGGACGCCGATCAGCTGAGTCTGACCGAAGCCAAACGCGTCCGCGGGCTCGACGCGAAAGAAGCCGATCCAAACCTGTCCGACCGCGTAAACCGTACTGAATGTCCAGTAGATGCTCCCGTCCGGAAGGCGACTCCGTCGTAACCTGACGAGCAGAAGGTAAAGGGCAAGGGCCCAGATCAAGTCGAAGGCGGCGGCCGGGTAGACGGCGAGCGCGCTCGTAGCGAATGAGGAAGGATTGGTATAACGGATCGAAATTGGCAGGCTGGCCGGGCGCCCGAGCTCGGCGCCGGTGAGCAAGCCCCCGATCCGTCCGATGGCCAGACCAAGCGTCAGGCCGGGCGTGCATGCATCGAAAAATCGGCCCACCGCGACGTGCCGCTTTACGGCGAAGGCTAAGGCGACCGCTGAGCCGAAGATGATCGCCCCGTAGATCGCCGAACCGCCGCGGCCCACCGAAATAATGTCGAGTGGATGGACGGCATAGTAGTTCCAGGCATCCATCACGTGGAAGACGCGACCCCCGATGAACCCGAACGGAATGACCCAGACGGCGGCTCCATAAACGAGCTCAGGATCCAGGCGGGCCAGGCGCGTATCCCGCGCCGCGACCAGGAGGCTGGCGAGCAAGGCAACGCCGATGAAAATTCCTTCCCAGCCGAGGGTGAAAGGACCAATTCGCCCGAGGATGGGATCGATGTCAATCGTCATGGGAAGGACCCATCAGGAGCCTGCTCCTCAGTGGTCGCGCCCGGAGCCGTTCTGATGGCCATCCTGCCCTTGATGGCCTCCGTTCCAGGAGTTTCCATCCCCCGAGCCGTCACCTTCGGAACCGTCGCCTGGCCCGTTCCCGTTAAGATTGTTTCCCGAGGGATTGGGCTGGAGCGACGTGTCTCCCAGAATCGAATCGATAGCGCGGATGGCCTGCTGGATTCGTGGTGCCGTCGTCGCAGGCGCGTTCGCGAGCGCCTGGCGAAGCTCGGTGCGTTGCTGGCGTAGGAGGGCAATCGCGCTCGGTTTGAGATCGTGGGCCGACCGAAGGTTGCCAACGAGCTCGGCTAACGCCTGGGAGGTTCCTCGCTCATCGCCGGCGAGCGCGCGAGAGATCAGCGTCGATACCGCGTCCGCGTGCCGCCCAGCCGCGGGTCGGTCTTTGGGCTTCGCCGAATCAGGTCGCGGCGTCGGACCCGTCTGCTTACTTGCCTGATCGATTACCTCCGGGATGGGTGAGGCGATTTCGACGGTAGGCTCCGAATGGTCGCGCGCCGGGCGCGCCGTGGGCGGGGCGGTCGGCGCCGGTGTTGGCGTGGATTGACTGTCGTGGCCGGGACGCGCGACCGATGCGATGGTGGTTTGATTGACGACAGGGGCGGGCGTCAAGATCACCGCGCGCTTCGCGTCGAGCGTCGCGACCTGCCGATCGACCTGACTGTGGTAAGAGGGGGAAGGAACGGTCGCCGCCGCGGCCCGAGCGTCCACGACCTCTTGCTGGTAGTTCTTCAAAAGAGAATCGACCATCGTCTGGTCGCCTCGCTTGTTCTCGGCATCGGCCTCGGCGAGGCGCGCGCTCGCGATCTTGAGATGGGTCTGCGCCTCTAGCTCGGGGGAATAGGCGACGAAGAGCTGAATTTGCTCCAGGACGAGCTTGGCGGGGTAGAACGGCGTTCCCGGCAGTGACGACGCCGAGGCGGTTCCGACTCCACCGACGGTTACTCCGAGCAACAGGACGGCGGCCGCGGCTGCCGCGATTGGCGCGAGCGCACCGCGTGGGGCCAGCCTTCTGGCGCGATCGAACCAACGCGGGCGAGAAGTGCCGGCCTGGAGCCTGCTTTCGAAACGGGCGCGAGCGCGGGCCCGGAACTCCGACGACGCGGTCGGTTTGGGAAAGCCCCTTACCTCGCCGGCGGCTCGAAGAAGCACCGGCACCGACGCTGGCAGGTCTGGCTTACCCGAGAGGTACTCTCCCAGGTTCCAGCCGCGCTCGTCCAGATCATTCAGGCAACGGGCGAGGAGCTCCGGTTCGTGGGCGTCCTCGGTCCGGTCCGCCAACCTCAACCGCTCGCGCCAGCGCTTGAAGAGCCCGATGTTGAATAACGCGCGTTGCACCTTCACTCTTACCAATTATCCGCGCAACTTCTGAGTGGCTCAAACCTTCGACGAATCTCAATACAAGCAGTTGCTGGTACTCCGGACGGAGTCGGCTCACCGCCTGGCGAATTTCCTCGGCGTCAAGGGAATCCTGAACCGTCGTCTCGACGTCGTGGCCAGGCTGCTCCGCCTCGCCGACATCCTCGAGCGGAGTCGTCGGACGCTTCCCCCGGTAGTGATCGATAACCAGATTGTGGGCGAGGCGATACAGCCAGGCCACGAAGGGCACTCC
>JAJPKB010000332.1 GCA_021323915.1 Chloroflexota bacterium
CTCAGTCTGTCGCGCGCGGACTGGAGGCGCGCCGATGCCATCGCCACTCGCGCCTCGGCTTGGGATGCCTGCCGCTGGATCTCACGAACCCTTGTCTCGACGCCGTCTTGTCTGGCCTGCCATTCGGCCGATTGGCGCTCCAGTTTCGCGAGCTCTTTCTCGATACCCTCGATCTCCCGCTTCAGCGAGATGCGGTCGCCGTCGCGAGCCTCGATCGAGGCTCGCTCGGCTTCGATCTCCCGTCTCTGCCGTTCGAGCATCGCTTTGAACTCGTCTCGCTGGCGTAATAAATCGGCTCGGCGTGCCGCATCGAACGTGGCAGCCTGATCAAGTGCCGCGAGCTCCGCCTCGCGCGATCGGACGACCTCCCGCGTCTTCACGGTCGCGTCTTCGGCACGGGTCCGATCGGCGCGGCGCTGGTTGAGGATTTCGGCCGACGATTGCATCCGTGCGGACAGGTCGTCAAGCTCGACGCGCAGGGCACGCAGCTCGCGCTCCGCGTCCAGGCAACGCTGCCGAGGACCGAACCAGAGGTGCGCGTACCAGCGAACCAGGATACGTCGGAACTCCGACTGCCACACCTCACGTTCCCGTGCCTGTCGTGCCTGGCGCTCCAGCACTCTCAACCTGGGTGTCAATTCGGCGATCAAGTCGGACACCCGTGCGAGATTCGTGGTCGCGAGGTCGAGCCGCTGGAGCGCGTCCTCGATCCGAGCGTGGAGATGGCTGACCGCCGCTGCCTGTTCGATCAGACCCCGTCGATCCTCCGGTCGAAGACTCAACGCCGCGTCGACCGTTCCTTGACCGACGATCGCAAATCCGTCCGATCCGAGGCTGATCCGTGCGAGGAGATCGGCCACGTCGCGAAGCCGGACCCGATCGCGATTCAGATAGTACTCGTTCTCACCGGTCCGGTAGGCGCGCCGCCCGACGCTGACCTCTTCAAACGGCGACTCGAGCCAGCGGCCGGAGTTATCGAAGGTGAGGGTGACGTCGGCCATTCCGGCCGGAGGTCGGCCGGGGCTACCGGCGAATAGGACGTCTTCGGTCCGCCGGCTCCGCAGCGATCGCAAGCTCTGCTCTCCAAGCACCCATCGGATGGCGTCCGCTAGATTGCTCTTGCCACTGCCGTTCGGGCCGACGATCGCGGTAATGCCTGGCTCGAAGGCAAACTGGGTGCGCTGAGCGAAGGTTTTGAAGCCCTGAATGGTCAATGCCTTGAGATACACGACGACAGGTAGGTTAGTGGCGCGGCGCGACGGGCCAGTTCTTCAACGCCTGCCGTGCCGCTGCTTGTTCCGCTTCCTGTTTTTGGCTGCCCTCGCCGGTCCCGAGCACGCGGTCTCCCAGCTTGACTGCCACCACGAAGTGCGGGCGGTGTCCGGGACCAGTCGTGGAAAGGACGTCGTAGACCGGTCGGAGCCCCTGTTCGGCCTGGGTTAGCTCTTGCAAGTACGTCTTGGCATCGGTGATCGGGTGATCGCGCTCCAGCCGGTCGACCTCCGGCTTCATGTAGCGGAGCAAGAAGTCGCCGGCGACCGAGGGGCCCTGATCCAGATACAGCGCTCCGACGACCGCCTCGAGCGTCTGCGCGAGCAGGCGGCGGCGAACGCGTCCACCGGCTTCCTCCTCGCCACGACTGAGGTAGAGCAGGTCTCCCAGGCCAAGGTCGCGCGCGATGCGGCCCAGGGTCTGGGCACGGACCAGCGCGGCGCGCATCGAGGTGAGCTCGCCCTCTGGCGTTTCGGGAAAGCGGTCGTATAGATACCGCGAGATGACCAGGCCGACCACCGCGTCGCCCAAGTATTCCAGGCGCTCGTTCGAGCGCAGGTGAAAGTTGGGGTTCTCGTTGAGGAACGAGCGGTGGACAAACGACTGCTCGAGAAGGCCCGGATCATTGAATTTGACTCCGAGTATTCGTTCGGCCCTCTTGACGACGTCGATCGTGTCCCCCGGTTATCCTTCCCAGGCCCGGAGGATCAAGGACGCGTTGTGGCCTCCGAAGCCCAGCGAATTGGACAGGGCCGCGCGGACGGCGTGCTTCCGAGCGACGTGCGGAACGTAATCCAGATCGCAATCCGGGTCGGGGTGATCGAGATTGATGGTCGGCGGCACGATGCCGTCGCGGATGCTCAGCAGGCAGACGATAGCCTCGACCGCTCCCGCGGCCCCAAGCAGATGGCCGGTCATCGACTTCGTCGAGCTGACCGGGATTTCACGGCTTCGGTCCCCGAACACCGCCTTGATCGCGCTCGTCTCCGCCTTGTCGTTGGGAGGTGTCGAGGTGCCATGGGCGTTGACGTAATCGATCTCCGCCGCCGGCATCCGCGCCTCGGCGAGGGCGTGAAGCATCGCCTTGGCGGCGCCGGATCCGCCCTCAGGTGGCGCGGTCACGTGGAACGCGTCGCCGGTCGCGCCGTAACCGGCGATTTCCGCATAGATTCTCGCGCCCCGGGCACGGGCGTATTCCGCGTCCTCGAGGACGAGCATCCCCGCGCCCTCCCCAATCACGAAACCGTCGCGCTCGGCGTCAAACGGGCGGCTGGCTCGCTCGGGCTCGTCGTTCCGTTTGGATAGAGCGCCCATCGAATTGAAGGAGCCGATGCCGATTGGGACGACCGGCGCCTCGGCTCCGCCGGCGAGCATCACCGGCGACGCTCCGCGGCGGATCGTCTCGTAGGCCTCGCCGACGGCGTGGGCGCCACTGGCGCACGCCGATACCGTTCCAAAGTTCGGTCCCCGCATGCCAAAGACGATGGAGGCGTGGCCCGCGGCCATGTTTCCGATCATCATCGTGCAGAGAAACGGGCTGACGCGCGACGGTCCCTTGTCGAAGAAGACCTTGAATTGCTGTCCGAGGGTCTCGATGCCGCCGATGCC
>JAJPKB010000610.1 GCA_021323915.1 Chloroflexota bacterium
CGTCGTGCCTCCCACTTCGAGAAGCACGTTGCCGCTTTGGATCTGAATCCCCGAGACCGTCCCGGTGACCGGTGTGCCGCTCGATCCGGTGGCGGTGACGGTGTGGCCCAGGAAGCTCATCGCGTGGTCGAGCAGCTGCGCGCCCAACGAGCTCTGCAGGCTGGATTGGATCTGCTGCATCGTCTGCAGGGTCGAGAACTGGGCGAGCTGGCTGATGAACTGGGTGTCGTCCATCGGCTGCAGCGGATCCTGGTTCTGCAGCTGGGCCACGAGAAGCTGCAGGAACGACTGCTCGCCGAGCTGGTTGTTGTTCCCGGCGAGCGAGGCCAGGCTCGGATTCGTGGGCCCGCTCGCGCTGGGTCCGGAGACGGTCGGCAGCGGCATGGGCGCCCTCCTGGTGACAGACTTTCGACCGTTGGCTCAGAGAGAATCGACTCAGAGCAGGTAATCGATGTAGCGACCGCCGTTGGCCCGGACGAGGCTGGCCGGTTCGCCGGCGGTTGGGGCCACCTCGATCGCGCCGCTCCCGCCCCCGGCGGGTCGGCCTCCGAAGGTCGGCGGCGCATCCTGCCCCGACTGGCCCGGCGGGCCGCCGCCGAGCTGGGTGTTGTTCAATCCGACCGACAGACCCTGGGGCGAAAGCCCCTGGGCGCGCAGCGCGCTCTCGAGCCGGCCAAGCCCGGCGGTCAGCGCGTCGCCCACCCGCGGATCGTCCACTCCGAAGTGGAGGCGGATCCGGTTCCCGTCGCCGGCGATGACCCGTAAGACGACGCTGCCGAGCAGGGGTGGGTCGAGCCGAAGCACAACGGTGGTGTTGGGCCGGGGCGGTCGCTCGATCAGCTGCTGAATCACCTGGGACGGCACGGTTTGGGCGAGCTCGGACGGCAGGCTCGTCGCCGGTCCGGACGCCGCTCCGGGCATCGATCCAGGGGCCGTGGCCGACGCGCCCGCGAGCGGGCTGGCCGGCGCGGCGTCGAGGCGGCCCGTCTTCGCGTCGGCAGCGGACCTGGTCCGATCCCGGGGCGGTGCGCCTTCCCCGACTCGCCTGCCGCCCGCGCCGGCGACCCCGATCGGGGTGACCGGCCGGCCGGAGCCCGGATCGCTCGAGCCGATCGTGACCGCCGGCGCCGACGATCCGACCGGTCGGCGGGGACCGGCGGGCGCGCCGGACTGTCTCGGTGCCACGTCACTGGAGCCGAGGACCGCGGAAGGGGGCGGCCGAGCGATCACGATGGCCGGCGTGGTGACCGGGGTGGGTTTCTGGACGGCGCTCGGAGCGGGCGCGGGCGACTCCGGTTCGGGGCCGGCCGCCCTCCCTCTGCTGCTGGGAAGGGGGCCCAGACCCTGGGGAGTGGCCACCTTTTCGCCGGGCGCCGGGCCTCCCTCACCCCCTACCCCCTCTCCCTCGGATGGGAGAGGGGTCTCGGCAGGAGCCTCTCCCTGTAGACCCTTCCCCCTCGAATGGGGGAAGGGGTAGGGGGTGAGGGAAGCTCCGGTCGCGCCTATACCAGGCCGCGGCGCGGGGGCGAGGCCCGCCAGACCCTCACCCTCTCCCTCGCCCTCTCCCGCTGGGAGATGGGACTGGGCGCTGGCCGGCTGATCCTCTCCGGCCCTTGCGCCAGCCGGCGTCGTCCGAAGCGGGGCAGTGGCTGGAAGCGGGCCGGCGGCGGGGCTCGGCGACGAGCTCGGATCGGTCGGTCGAGCGGCCGGCCTCGGCAGGCTCTGCAGCACCGCGAGAAAGGCGAGGGCCGGTCCGGCGGTGACGAGCGGATCCGGCGATTCCTGGTCGCGCTGGTCGTGGGAATGGCCTTTTGGTGAGCGACGAGCGGCCGCCACCGGTGCGCTCTTCGGTCCCACCGTGGCTGGCGCGGGCGCGGCGGATGTCACGCGGTTGCCTCCTGATTCTGAAGCATCTGGGCGAGTGTCGTCGGCGTCCCGTTGGCCCCGTAGAGAGCGTCGGCGTTCCAGGCCTGGTCGTGCCCTCCACCCGCCTGGTTCGCCAGCACCCACTGGGTCTGGGCGAAGAAGTACGGCTCGCGGTGATCGAGATAGGCGAAGGTGTCGGCCGCGATCTGGTCGCGCCGCGCCTCGTCGACCGGCGGGTACCGGTGGTCCACGTCGTCGCCCAGGCGCGGGCCTCCCTCGGTGCTGATGATCGGCACGTCGCGCCCGAGGACCTGGCGGGCGACCTGATCGTACCAGCGGAACTTCAGGAAGCCGTTGCTGTCGGCCTGGTAGTCCGCCGGGCGGTTGAACGTGTAGTTGTGAACGCTGATCCAGGCCTTGTCGAGCAGGTCGCCGGCCCCCCGGCGCTTGATCTCGTCGAGGGTCGCGTGGAGGAACTGGACGTCGTCGACCGGCGCGCCCGGCGCCAGGCCGCCGATGCCGGGGAGCCCGCCACCGGCCAGGATCGCCTTGGCCGCGGGAATCCAGCGGTCGACGTAGCCGCTCACCGACACCTGCCCGTCCGGGTTCTCGTCCGGCAGGTTCGGCTCGTTGTACGGCAGGAAGTAGTGGACGCCCAGCGCCGCGTAGTGCTGGACCATGCCGGTGAGGTCGCCGCCGATCGGCTGTCCGTGCGGCGTGTAAATGCGCATGACCGGCTCGATGCCGTTCTGGACCAGCTTCTGGACGAGGTAGTCGTTGTCGCCGACCTGGCTGCCGTCGTTCAGGAAGGTGATCCAGCTCGCGCCCAGCTGCTTCGCCTTCTGGACGAACGCGTCGACGACCGCCGGGTCCTGGTGCAGCGTCGGAATCCAGTGAAAGCCGCGGCCGGTGTCTCCGGCCGGGCGCGGGTAGTCGCTCAGCGCCATCGGCGCGGACGAGTCGGTGGTCGGGGGCGGCGCCGCTCCGGGAAGCAGCCCGAGAACCCCGGAAACGATGCCCGACGGATCGACCCGCGGCAGCGCGGGCAGCGACGGCAGGGAGGGTAGAAGGGTAGGGGATGAGGGAGCCCCGGCTCTTCCCCAACCTGACTGGCCCTCTCCCAGCGGGAAAGGGGACTGGAACCCGGGTGGCGCGACGGCCGGCCTCGAGACCCTCGCCGACGGGATTGAGCCGAACGAGGGCGCGATCGCGCCGCGCTGGTGAAGCACGGTGGCGCGGAACAGCGCCGCGAAGAACGACGCGTCCGACAGCCGGGGACGGCCCCCAACCGGCCCGTCGCCCGGCGCGTCGGAAGCCCGGGACGCGGCCGGAAGCGGATCGAGCATCACTCTTTCCCGTCGGTGATGACCGATCGGTACAGCGCGATGCGCTCGCTCATCGCCTGGGCGACCGCGTTGTAGCGCAGGTTGGTATCGGTCATGGTCAGGAGCTGCTGGTCCATGTCGACCGAGTTCTTGTCCGCCTTTCCCACCCGACCGGCCACGGTGTCGACCTCGGGCGCCGCCTCGTCCAGAAGCTGCCTGGCGTCGCCAGCCTGGCTCAGCGCGGCGCTGAGCTTGTCCTCGAACCGCACCGTCTGAGCCTTGAAGCCGGGCGTGTCGGCGTTGGCGATGTTGTTCGCGGTCACCTGCTGGCGCAGGTTGAGACCGTGGAGCGCTGCCTGGAGAACATTTTCGACCGGGCCGTTCACGTCGTGCCTCCGTCGGGCTGGATGCCCAGTGCCTCGTCAGAGCGGGGGTTTGGGGGTATCCCCCAAACTTCCCTCTCCGGGGCGGGGTGGTCGGGCACCAACGCGGGGTGCCCTTTGGGCTGGATGCCCTGATTTTGCACGAGGTTGCGCTGGTAGGCGGCGAGGACGAGCCGCACGTACTTCCGGGTCTCGGCGTACGGCGGGATCTGGCCGCCGGCGGCGTCGACGGCGCCGGGGCCGGCGTTGTAGGCGGCGACCGCCAGGGACAGATTCCCCGGGTAGCGATCGATCAAGCCACGCAGAAAGCGCGCGCCGCCCACCAGATTCTGCCAGGGGTCGAACGGGTCCGCGACGCCGAGGGACCGGGCGGTGCCGGGCATCAGCTGGGTCAGCCCGCGCGCGCCCGCCGAGGAGACCGCCCGCGGCTGGAATCCGGACTCCACCTCGACGACCGCCGAGAGCAGCGCGGGCGGAATCTTCTCCTGCCGGGCGGCGGCGGCGATCAGGTCGCGGAGCGAGCCGGGCGTCGTTGTTCCTCTCCCTCTGGGAGAGGAAGGTTCCCCCTGGAAAAGGGGGTTAGAGGGTAGAAGGGGTGAGGGTCCGCCGACCGCGGCTGCCAGGGAGCCCAGACTCTCGCCCTCATCCAGGGGGAGAGGGCGCTGAGAGCTCGCCGGCGCGCCCGGGGCGACGACTCGATTGGCCGCCCGGGCCAGAGTCTGCAAAAACGAGACGGTGTGCGTTTGCCCCGCGTTCGGGGCCGGCGCCGCCGTCGTCGCGATCGGCGGCGCCTCGGGCAGACCGAGTGCTCTCAGCATCGGCTCAGCCTCCCGCCTGCCGGCGCAGCTCGGCCCGCAGGCCGGCCACCTCGTCGAGCGCTCGCTGCTCGCGGCGGCTCGCGTCGATTCGCTCCGCCTCGACCTGACGCCCGTGCAGTCGGTTCAGGACGTCCACCGCCTGGTGGCGCTCCTTGACGGTGGCCCGCGCCCGGACCAGCTCGCGGACCAGCGCGATGGCCTCGCGCCGCAGCCCGAGCTCGCGCTGCTCGAGAACCGTGAGATACTCGATCGCCAGGCGCAGGTCGGCGACGCGGGTGTCGCGGACCGGAACGGCCTGGCCGAGGGTATCGTCGCGCTCGCGCGTCACGCTCACCAGGTCGGCCTCGAGCGCATGCAGGCGCGTCTCGAGGCGCGACATCTCCTGAACGGCCTCGCTGAGCTGCGATTCGCGGTAGGTGAGCACCGAGGCCAGACGAAAGGGCGAGCCGGGCATGGGCTACTCCTTGAGCAAGTCTGCCAGGGCGGCGAGCGACGTCTCCCACCGGGAGATGTCGTCGGGATCCTGGCGTAAGAAGGCGGTGATGCGCGGCAGCAGGCGGATCGAGCGATCGACCTCCGGCTGGGCGCCGGGCGTGTAGGCGCCGACGGCGATCAGATCGCGCATGCGCCGATAGGTGGCGAGCGCCTCGAGAACCTGCCCGGCCTGCTTGCGGTGCTCGCCGGATACCAGGTGGTTCATGAGGCGGCTCACGCTCGCCAGCACGTCGATCGACGGGAAGTGGCGCTCGTGGGCGAGCTCGCGGCTCAGCCAGACGTGGCCGTCCAGGATGCTCCGCACCGAGTCGGCGATCGGATCGGTGTGGTCATCGCCTTCGACCAGCACGGTGTACAGGCCGGTGATCGCGCCGCGGGGACCGGTGCCGGCCCGCTCGAGCAACCGCGGCAGCAGCGCGTAGACCGACGGGGTGTATCCCTTGGCGACCGGCGGCTCGCCGGCGGCGAGGCCGACCTCGCGCTGGGCCATGGCGAACCGGGTCACCGAGTCCATCATCAGGGCGACGTGCTGGCCGCGGTCGCGAAAGTCCTCGGCGATGGCGGTCGCGACCCAGGCAGCCTTGATCCGCTGGAGGGCCGGTCGGTCGGACGTGGCGACGACCACGACGGCGCGCGCGAGCCCTTCTGGGCCCAGGGTGTGGGTGATGAACTCCTGGACCTCCCGGCCGCGCTCGCCGACCAGGGCGATGACGACGACGTCGGCGCGGGAATGGCGGGCGATCATACCCAGCAATGTCGACTTGCCGACGCCGCTGCCGGCGAAGATGCCAACCCGCTGGCCCTGACCGAGGGTGAGCAGGCCGTCGATCGCCCGGGTGCCGGTGACGAACACCTCGTCGATCGGCTTGCGCTCCATCGGGTTCGGGGTCTGAGCGCTCAACGCGCGCAGGCGGCGGGCGCGGAGCGGGCGGTCGCCGTCGAGCGGGCGACCCAGTCCGTCGACGACCCGGCCGAGCAGCTCGTCGCCGACCGGCACCAGGAAGGGGCGGCCGGCCGGAACCACCGGGCTGCCCGGGCGCACCCCGTCCATCTCGTCGTAGGGCATCAGGATCAGGAGATTCTCCTGAAAGCCGACCACCTCGGCGGTGATCCGGGCGGCGTCGCCCCCCGGATAGACGAAGCAGAGTCCGCCGAGCGGCAGCGACAGCCCCTCGACGGCGAGGCTCAGTCCAATCGCCCGAACCACCCGGCCCTGAACGCGCACCGCCGGCGCCCGGCGGACGGTCTCGATCAGCGGCCGCAGCGACAGCGCGCTCATCGCGGCCCCTCGGTGACCGGCAGGACCTGCATCCGCAGCTCGTCGAGACGGGTTCGCGGCTGCGCGTCGACGAGGCCCGACGCGGTGTCGATCAGGCAGCCGCCCCGCTGGATCGTGGGATCGGCGACGAGCTCGACCGGCGCTCCACCGGTCGATCCCTGCGACGCCCAGGCCGCGGCCAGGATCGGCTCGTCGGCCGGGTGAACCCGGACGCGAACGACCGGCAGCGACACGGCGGCGTCGAGCGCGGCGCGCACCACGTCGACGACCAGCTCGGGATCCGCGGCGAGCTCGCGCTCGACGACCCGTCCGGCGACGGTCATCGCCAGCTCGATCACCTGGGGCTCCAGCTCGAAGAGGGCTTCGCGGAGGTCGTGGACCGCGGCGCCGACGAGGGCGGTCAGCCGCTCCACCTGATCGCGGAGGGCCCCTTCGGCGTCGGCCCGCCCCCGGGCGTAGCCCTCGGCGTAGCCGGCCTTCTCGGCGCTGGCGCGGGCCTGTTCGAGGACGATCGTCGGGTCCGGGGGCGGAGGCGCGGCCACTTGCTCCGATCGGGGCGCGGGGGCAAAGGTCGAGAAGACCGCCTTCGTCACCGCTGGGCCGCTTGCTCTAAACGAGGTCATCTTGTCCTTCCCCGCGCTCGATGATGATCTCCTCCTGCTCCTCGAGGCGGCGAATCACCGCGACGATGCGCTGCTGCGCTTCCTGGACCTGACGCGTCCGAACCGGTCCGAGCAGGCCCATCTCCTCGCGCAGCACCTCGGCGGAGCGCTGGGAGAGATTCCGGAAGATCTGCTCCTGGAGCTCGGCGGGGGCGTTCTTCAACGCCAGCGGGATGTCTTTCAGATCGACCTCGCGAAGGACCCGCTGGAGCGAGCGGTCGTCCAGGATCCTGATGTCTTCGAAGGTGAAGAGCAGCCGGCGCACCTCGGTTGCCAGCTCGGCATCGCGCGCCTCGAGGGCTTCGAGGACCGCCTTTTCGGTCGCCCGGTCGGCCTGACTCAGAACCTTCGCCATGAACTCGGCGCCGCCTACCCGGGTGTAGTCGGTCGTCAACACGCTGCCCATCCGACGCTGCAGCGCGGCCTCGATCGCCTGGACGATCTCCGGCGCGGTTCGGTCCATCGCCGCCAGCCGCAGGGCAACCGCCGATCCGACCTCGAGCGGCAGGGTCTTCAGAACGTTCGCCGCCAGGCTCGGCGGCAGGTGCCCGAGGACCAGCGCGATCGTCTGGGGTTTTTCCTCCTGGAGAAACGTCGCGAGCTGGGCCGGATCGGTCTGGCGCAGGAAGCTGAAGGGCCGCGGCCGAACCCGCTCGGACAGGCGGCCGAGAATATCCCGCGCCCGCTCCTCCCCCAGCGCTTTGACCAGCATCTCGCGGGCGTAGTCGATGCCGCCAACCGCCAGGTAGTCCTGGGCGACCGCGATCTGGTAGAACTCCTCGAACACCTGGCTGGTCTGATCCTCTCCCAGGGCGCCGATGGTCAGCACTTCCAGGGCGAGCTCTTCGACCTCGCTCTGGCTGAGGTGGCGGAGCACCTGCGCCGAACGCTCCGGGCCGAGGGCGAGCAGCACGGTCGCCGCCTTGCGCCGTCCGGTCAGCTCTCCCCCGCTCACGCCCGCGCTCCTTTATCTTCCTTAACCCACGTCTGGAGCAGCGACGCGACCAGGGCGGGGTCCTTGTCGGCGATCGAGCCGAGCTGCTCGCGCAGGAAGGCGCGGTGAGGATCCTGGACCGGCACCTCCGGCGACACTGTCACGGCAGCGGCCGCCGGCGCGGCGACCTCGGGCACCGGCATGGTTCGCACCCGCGGCGTCCGGGCCGGCGCCGGCCCGCGTCGGCGCAGCAGGAGCAGGCCGAGGATCAGCACGGCGAGAACCGGTCCGGCGATCATCGCCGCCGTCCGGGCCAGCTCCAGGGTTTGCCACTGCTTCGACGCGCTGGCCGGCGGCGTCGAAGCGCCGTTGCCGGCGACCGGCTTGAGCGCCACCGGCACGACGGTCACCACGTCGCCGCGCTTCGCGTCGTAGCCAACCGCGCTCTGGACCATCGTCGTCAGGTTGGCGATCATCGTCGGGTCGGCTACGCTCGAGTCCACCGCGACGGCCACCGAGATCCGCTTGATCGCGCCCGGCGCGCTCGTCGTCTTCTCGACGGTGCGGGACACGTCGTAGGTGCGGCTCGACTCGGTGTGGGTCGACCCGCTCCCGGTCGGCCCCGGCGTGGGGTTCTGCTGGTAGGTGGGAACGTTGCTCGTCACACCCGGCACGCCGCCCGCCGTCGAGCCGGATCCCTGGGTGTCGAAGACGTCCTGGCTGGTCGCGACCTGGGTCGGCTGGGCGTTCGGGTTGTACGTCTCGCTCGTCGCCTCGCTCGTGCTCCAGTCGAGGTCCAGGCTGACCTGGGCGCTTGAATGCCCGGGCCCGACGACCCGGTCGAGCATGTCCTCGAGGCGCGCCTCCATGTTCTGTTCCATCGCCAGCTGGGTGTTGTACTGGTCGGTCGCGCTGCTCGGATCGATGCCGGTGGCTCCCTCTCGATGGAGAAGCTGGCCCTGGGTGTCGAGCAGCACCACCTGCGATGGCTTCATCCCCGCGACCGCGCCGGTGACCAGGTTGACGATGGCCTGGGCCTGGGCGTTGGTCAGCTCCCGACCCGGCTTCAGCGCGACGATCACCGCGGCCGACGGGTCCTTCTGCTGACTCACGAAGACGCTCGGCTGAGGGATGGCGAGGTGAACGCGCGCCGAGTCGACCGCGTCGATCTGCTCGATCGAACGGGCGATCTCGCCCTCCAGGGCGCGCTGGTAGTCGACCTGCTGGATGAAGTCGGAGATTCCGAAGGACGGCTGATTGAAGATCTCGTAGCCGACGGTCCCGCCGGTCAGGATGCCGGCCCCCGCGACCTGGACCTTCGCCTCGTTCACCATGCTCGACGGGACGCGGATCGTTCCGTCGTCGCCCAGCTCGTACGGAATCTGTAGCTCTTTCAGCTTCGCGGTCACCGCCGCCTCGTCCTGGGGCTTGAGACCCTGGAACGCGGTGTCGTACGGGACCTGCGACCCGAGGAACGCCCAGAGCGCCAGGGTGCCCACCACGCCGGCCAGGATCACCAGCAGGGCGAGCCGCCGGGTCGGGGCGAGACCGTCCCAGGCGTCGCGGGCTCGATTGAGCAGAGATACTCCCACGCCGTTCGCCACCCTTCAGACTAGATCTGGGTTTGCATGACGTCCTGGTAGGCTTCCAGGACCTTGTCGCGAACCTGCATCGCGAGCTTGAAGTCGAGGGAGGTCTGCTGCATCGCGAGAACGGTGTCGACCAGATTCACGTTCTTGCCGGTTGCCAGGCCGACCGCCTGGGCGTCGGCGTTCTTCTGGGCACCGGCGAGGCTTTGCACCGCGTTGCCGAGGATTCCCTCGAACGACGACGGCTGGCCGGTGACGCCAGTCGGGGAGAGCGAGGGCAGGCTGGGCATCGTGATAGGCGAGATCGCTGGAATGGCCACGAGATCCTCCGGTTATGCTCTGCCGAGATCCAGGGTTTGGGCGACGGCGTCTTTTGTCGTCTTGATCACCGAGGCGTTCGCCTCGTAGGCGCGGTTGGCGGCCATCAGATCCACCATCTCGGTCGAGAGGTCGACGTTCGGGTAGCTGACGTAGCCGTTCGCGTCGGCGAGCGGATTGCCTGGATCGTGGACGCGCCGGGGCGGCGTCGTATCCTGGATGACGGCGGTCACCTGAACGCCCTGGTCCAGGGCGCCGTTGTCGCTGCCCGGGGGATTCGGACGCGGCTGAAAGACGACCATCTCCCGCTTGTACGGTCCGCCCTGGGGCGTCGAGGTCGTCTCCAGGTTGGCGAGGTTGCTGGCGATCACGTCCATGCGCAGCCGCTGGGCGGTGAGGGCAGAACCTGAGGTGTAGAGCGTGTTCAGGACATCCATGCGCTTCCTCGGTGTGAGCTGATGGCTTTTCACGAGGAAGAAGGGCGCGGAGGCGCGGCCCGGTCGTTCCGGAAAGGGCACGTGGGGAGATTCCCTCACCCCCTACCCTCGTCTACCCTCTGATCACCAACCCTCTCCTCTACCCTCTGACCCCCTTATCCAGGGGGAACCTTCCCTTTCCCAGGGAGAACCGTCCGTTCTCCAGGGGGAACCTTCTCCCAGCCACGGGAGAGGGGTCTTGAGGATAGCATCTCCCTGTAGACCCTTCCCCCTCGTGATGGGGGAAGGGGTAGGGGATGAGGGAGATCCCGGGTGAGGTCCCCTGTCTACACGCTCTGATCGAGCAGCCGCGGCCGAGCGGTCTGGCGAGGCCAGCGGGGATTGTGCTTCGCGAGCGCTCTCAGCTCGGCGTCGACCCGGTCCCGGCGTCCCTCGAAGCGCGCCCGCAGCTCGGCGTCGGCGGCCTGCAGCTGAAATAAGACCGTCCGTCGCTCCGGTCGCTCCTCCGGACTCGGCGGCGGCAGGATCGCGATCAGGTTGCCGCGCTCCCGGAGGAGCAGCGCCGCCTCGTCGAGGTCCGGGTGCGGCGACCGCGCGACCGCCAGCAGGGCGTCGGTCAGGGCGACGATTTCGTCGAGGATCGGCTGCTTCGCCATCAGATTCTCCCGCTCGCTCCGGCTCCGACCGGCTGGCGAGCGTCCATTGCCATCGTCGGCGTGGTCGACCACGCCGAGGCCGAGATGCCGAGCCACGCCGCGTGGAGGTCGCGAAGGTAGCCGAGAACCTCGCGGGCCGGCCGGGGATCCTTGTTCACGTTGGCGAGCACCAATTGCCGGAAGAAGTAGTCGTAGAGGCCGTCCAATTGGAGCGCCAGCGGGCCCGCCTCGCGGTTCAGGGTGGCGCGCAGGTGGCTGACGATCGCCTGGGCGCGGATCAGGCTATCGTTCGTCTTCTCGACGTCGCGCTGGTCCATCGCCTGGATCGCCCGCTCGACGAAAGTGATCGCGCCCTGGTATAGCTGGGCCACGAGCTGGGTCGGGCTCGCGGTCGTGACCTGGCTCTTGCGGTACGCGTTCGCTCCGTTTGGAAACATGGCCGAGTTCCCCCTGATTGGTGTGATGCGACGGTCTAATGCCCCGTGGACGAGCTGCTCGAGCCGCTCGACCCCGTCCCGCTGGACGACATGCTGGCGAGCGCGGCCGCCTGGGCGCTCAGCGCGCCGCTCTGCATCTGGAGCTGGGATAGCGTCACTTCGAGCTGCGAGTACTCCTGCTGCAGCCCCTGCTGGGCCACGCTCATCTGGTTCTGCAGGTCGCTGATCTGGCTCGAGATGTCGGTCTGCTCGCTGGTGATCGATTGGTTCCGGTTCGCGAAGAAGCCGGTGGTTGGATTGGTCAGCGAATTCAGGTAATCGTTCAGGCTGACCGCCGCGCCGACCTGGTTCCAGGTCACCGGAATCTGGAACGTCCCCGCCTGAACGGTGGCTCCGGTCGTCAGCGTCACGCCGGGGATCAGGGTGTTGTTGGTGCCATTCGCGCTCAACGTCGCCGAGCTGTTGAAGAGCACCTGGCCGTCGGCCTGGTCGAACTCGGCGGTCGCGTTGCCCGACCCGTCCACGGTGACGACGTAGGTCCCGTTGGTGTGGCTGTTCGTCGGCAGACCACTCGCTCCGCTGACGAAGTTGCCAGTGCCGCTGGTCTGGGTCACCGCGCCCAGGGTGCCGTTCAGCCCGGCGAACAGGTTCTGCACCGCGTTCGGGTTCGCCTGGAGCGCCGCGTCGAGGGTCGCGGTGTCGAGCTGGAGCTGGTTGGTCGTGCCGGGAGCGCTGCCGATCGCGCCGGTCGTGATGCCGACGCTCGCCAGGGTGTTGTAGCCGGGCGTGCCGCCGGTGACCGGGCTGGCGATCATCGTCTTGAGGGTATCCTCGATGCTCTGAATGCCGGTGTCGCCGGCGAGAACCCCGGCCGTCGCGGCGTTGCCGGTCTCGGCGGTCAGCTTGTCGATGTCGCCGAACAGGGTGTTGGCGGCGTTGACGAACCCCTGAACCGCGTTGGTAGTCGTCGTCGTGTCCTGGCCGACCGTCACCGTCACCGGCGTCGCGCTGGTGCTGTTCAGCGTCAGGTTGACCCCCGGGACGATCCCGTTCAGGTTGTTGCTCGAGGAGACGATGTCCTGACCGTTGTTCACCGTCGAGATGTCGACGATCGAGTTCTTACCGAGCTGCTGGGGCACGCTGGTCGTCGCGTTGGTCATCAGGTGGAGCGATTCGAGCAGGTTGCCGGAAACGTCCTGCAGGTTGATCGCGCCGCCACCGGTCTGGTTGGCGCTGAGCGTCACCCGGTCGGTGAGCGGATCGTACGAGGCCAGCACGCCGGCGCTCGACGAGTTGATCTTGCTGAGGATGTTGTTCAGCGAGTCGGACGTGCTCCAGTTGATCTGGGTGCCGTTGATCGAGATCGTTCCCCCGCCGCTGACCGGCGCCAGCGGCGTCGCGAAGCTCACCGAGCTGATCGACGCCGTCGGGTTGGTCTCGCCGAGCGGAGTGGTCGTGGTGACCGAGTCGGTGCCGTTCTGGTAAGTGCCGTTGGTCAGACCGACCGCCGACGCGTTGGTGCCGGAGACCGTGATATCGATGACCTGCTGGGAGCCCTTGGTGTTCTGGGTGAGCTGGATCTGGTCGTTGCCGGTACCGGTCACCGAGGCCGTGACGTCGAGGCCGGCGGCATTGAGCTGACTCACGATGTAGGCAGCGTTCTGGGCGCCGGTGTTTCCGCTGTTCGTCTGATTGAGATTGACCGTCTTGCCATCCACGATCATCGTGGCATCGATCACCCCGGCGGCGACCGGGATGCCGGTGACGGTGCTGGCGGTGTTGCCGACGATCGCGCCGCTGGAGAGCCCCACCGCGGCGAGGAAGTTACTGGTGTCGGAGTTGTTCCCGAGCTGGATCGGCTGGCCGGAGTTGGAGATCAGCCGAATCTCGTTGGGTCGACCGTAGGCGTCGTCGACGATGCTGGCGGTGACGCCGGCGCCGGAGTTGTTGATCTCGTCGACGATGCTCTCGGTCGGGTTGCTCGGGTTGTCCAGCGCGGTGTTGCCGTCGATCGTGATCGTCTTGCCGTTGATCGTGAAGGTGCCGGTCGTGATCGCCGTGCCAAGGCCGGCGCTGGCCAGCGGCGCGGTGAGATTGACCGCCGCGGCGATCGCCGCCGCGGTCGTGCCGCCATCCGGGCTGGCGCTGGTGACCGAGGTCGCGGTCGCGAGCTGCTTGACGGTCACCTGGAACGAGCCGTTCGCCGCGCCCGAACCCGCGGTCGCGGTGACCACCGCCGGCGAGCCGGCCGGGGTGTTGGTGGTGGCCGTTTTCGCCGCGACGTTGGAGGCGAGGGTCAACGCCTGGATCGCCGTCTGGAGGGCCGAGGTGTCGGTGCTGATCTGGTTGATCGCGGACTGCTGGCTGGTGAGCTGCGAGCTCTGGGTTTGCAGCAGGCTGATCGGCTGGGTGTACTGCGTCAGCATCGCCTGAATGATCGCGCTGGTGTTCAGCCCGGAGATCACGCCGTTGAACTGGAACAGGCCGCTCCCGGAGCTGCCGCTCGTCGATCCGCCTACGCCGCCTAAACCTATGCCCATGACCGTCCTCTACCTCCCTCCTGATAAAGAGTCTCGGAATGAGCGCCGTGCCACCCGGAGGCTGGCACGGCGCTCATTCCGAGAACGCCGCTTAGCCGAGCAGCTTGAGGACGGTTTGCGGCGCCTGGTTCGCCTGGGCCAGCACCGCGGTGCCCGCCTGCTGGAGGATCTGCTCGTTGGTGAACTGGACCATCACCGACGCCACGTTCGCGTCCTTGATCTGGGCTTCCGACGCCGACAGGTTCTGGCTGGTCGTGTTCAGGTTGTTGATCGTGTACTGGAG
>JAJPKB010000121.1 GCA_021323915.1 Chloroflexota bacterium
AGACCCCTCTCCCGCGCCTGGGAGAGGGTAGGGGGTGAGGGAAGCCTCGGCAACCCCCCGCCCGCATGCAGCACTATGATCTCGTTTCGTCGCACGGTCGTCAACGGCTTCCGAAGCCAGAAATATCATGAGGATCATAACGGCCATCCTGCCGCCACGCTCAGAGCTTTTTTACTCAATGGAAACTCAATCGCATGACCATCGGGGGGGCCTGTTCTGGGCTGGCGGCCTTCCTCGATCCAGGTAGACAATCGTCATGCGACTTCGACCATGTCCGGTGACCTAGAGCAAACGGGCGACTGATTCAGTTGGAGCTCGGGCGTGGTTCTCCCTCTCCCTTTGGGAGAGGGGGGCTAACGCTCGCCAGCCAATTCTTCTTACGATTTGTTCTAGGTCCCCGAAGACGGGGACCTCGGGAGGGTGGGCTCATGCGGCGCGGCCTGGATTGGCGGGCGGGAATCGAGGCGCCTTACTTCTGGTTAATCTTGCTGGTCGTTGCGCACGGTCTGGACATCGGGACGACGGCGATCGGCCTCCGTCTCGGAATTCCCGAGGACAACCCGCTCCTTCTCGCGGTGTTACGAACCCACGGCGAGCTGATGATGTACTGCCTCAAGATCGTTCTCGTCGCGGGCCTCTTTCTCGCCGTACAGCGGACGACGTCCCGCTTCCGGCACGCCTGGGTCTTCTTCCTGGCGATGTCGCTCCCCCCGATCGTCGTCGTCGCCAACAACGTCGAGCTGATCACCCGCCTGGCGAGCTGAGGCGGTGAGCCGGCCGCGGACGGAGCGATTTCACCACCGAAACCGGTTACCGAGGTGCCGCGAGGAGTTGCGCGATCGTCCGGACGATCGCGTCCAGGTCGCTCGCCTTTCCGAGAACCGCGTCGGCGCAGGCGGGTAAGTCCTGGTCTCGGGCGAGCCACGGATCCGCGGCGAGGACCAGAATGGGGATCGTAGCGGTCACCGCGCAGGCGCGGAGATGCTGACACAGCTCCGGGCGGGACGCGTCGGGATACAGGTCCCCGATCACGATCAGGTCGGGCCTTTCTTGCTTTGCCATGGCGAACGCGGCCTGGGAGTCACCGGCGCACCGAATCTCGACCGGTAGGTGAGCCCAGCGGACGATCGCGCCCATCAATTCATGGAAGTCGCGATTCTCGTCGACGACGAGAATCGTCCGGGGCATCCGTACAACTCCTTTCCCGACAACCGCCGTCCGCGACCGCGTGGAACGCCGGACCGGGGCACGGCGCGGTGGCGTTGGGTCTTCTGGCGGAGGCACCGGAGGCCGAAGGGGAGGTGCGAGGACGCGTCACTCCGGGGCCGGCCCCGACCGGTCGCGTCCGCCCCGGCCAGGACAGCCGAACGCTGGGATGCGCGGGGCCGTCTCCGCCACGACACCCCCGTCCTGACACGAAGCACCTCCCGATGATAGCAGCCGAGAAGCCCCGGAGGCAATAAGAAGAATGGGTGACCATTGGCCGCCCGGTCGGGTGACTCGGTCTTGTCCGGCCGGTTTAACCCCGACCCACGCAGGCGCGACCCGCTTCGGTAGCCGGGCGAGCTGCCTCGGTCACATGCCAAGCTTTGTCAGAGGGGAAACGGTCGTGGGGCTCGGCCATAGCCACGATCAGGTGAGGTGAAGCGTACCGTACACGAGATGGAGCAGCCCCAGCGGACTGAACGGCTTGGTGATGACGCCGTCGACGTCGAGCGTGTCGAGCGCCGGTTGACCATCCGCAACGGCGGTCGTCAGGAGGACGACGTGGGAATCCGCGGTCGCCGGATCAGCCTTCAGCCGCGCGCACACCTCGTAGCCGTCCAGCTCGGGGAGGCGCACGTCGAGCAGCACGAGGTCGGGCCGCGTCGCCTGAGCCATGGCGATGGCTTCCAACCCGTCGCGCGCCTCGACGATCGTGACCACGTCCGAGCCAAGCGTCATCCGCAACAGCTTTCGGACGATCGGCTCGTCGTCCACCACCAGGATCGTCGGCTTGGATGTCGCTTCCACTCTTCCCCCTGCCATTCCCGAAGGCGCCGTGCGCCAGCCTTTCCGCCCCTTCGGGGAGGTCTGGATCGAGGGTAAAGCCTGTTTCCTGACTATCTGCTGAATGGGCCGCGGTCCCGCCTGAATAATCCCTGAACGCGCTCTGACGGCCGGATGGTCGGTCGGAGTGGCCCAAGGGTCTCCTGCGCGAGGGGAGAGTCACGCCACGAACGGTTTTACGTTTCAACTCCTGAACGCGCGAATAACCGACACGGCAATCGGTCGAGACAGGGGGATCCGGTGAAGGGTCACAAGGTGCTGATCGTCGAGGACGATCCCGACCTCCGCGACATGCTCGCCATGGCGGCCCGGGAGCTCCTGGGGGTGACGGTGGAGACCCGGTGTGGGACCGAGGGGGTGAGCGCGCAGGTCAAGAACCAAAGACCGTGGCTGATCGTCATGAACGTCTCGGTGCCGGGCAGCCTTCAACTGCTGCGCGCGCTGAAGGCGGATCCCGCCACTCGCACGGTCCCGGTCGTCGGAATGCACAGCCGCGGATTAGCCCGGTGCTCGGAGGTGCTGGCGCTGGGGTACGACGGGTGCTTCGGAGATGGGAACGTGCTCGACATGGAAAGGCTGGCCCGGGGGTTCTTTCAACAGCAAGCGAAGGAGTCTCCGGGGTGAAGTCAGACAATTGCCGGAGAACCGGCCGGGTCTCGTCGTAGAGCAGATAGATGGCGGGATCCGCCGGTCGGTCCCGCATCCGCGACGCGAGTCGTTCGGCGATCCGGCGGTCGACGCCGTGGCCCGGGTACGCGTTCACGAACACTGGCTCCAGGCGGCGCCAACAGGCATCGGGATCGGCCAGCTCCGGGTGGGCAACCTCGGAGGGGTGCCAGGTGAAACCCTCGTGCCGGAACGGCCGGAGGCCGGCGGCGGCGACGGCGTGATCGGACACTTCTTCGTCGAGGAAGGTGAGCAGGCTCCCAGCCCATTCCTCCGGGCGATAGCCCAGCGTGCCGTCGAAGTCCCGGCAGATCGTCTTCTCGCCCGGCATTCTCGCCCCTCACCTCGTCGGCTCGGGGACGCACGGCGCGAAGTGCGCCTCGACCTCGGCGACGATCTCCTCCAGCAGCCGGGTCCCGTCGATCTCGAGCAGCGTCAGGCCCAGCTCGCGCGCCCGTCGACGCACCTCGGCGGCGAGCAGCAGGTCGCGACCGACGTGGTTGCGGCGCGCCCGCTCGGGATCGCTGGTCCCGGCGAAGCGGCCCTTTCCTCGCCGCTCGTACGACGCGCGCTTGAATTGCTCGGTCGACACCAGCCAGATCGCCTGTCGCTTCGAGGAGAGTAACGGCAGCACCAGGTCCGGCAAGAAGCCGTACCCCTCGGCCACGATCGGGGGCGCAGGGGGAAGCGCCCGGAGATCCTCCAGGGTGAGATCGAAGCGCTCCGGCGTTGAGAGGAGCCAGTCGGCGACCATCTCCGCCGGCGTGGTGTTGACCCACCGGTCGTCGAGATTGACGTCCCGCTGAGCGTGCAGGTGCGGATGGCGCGTCGGATCGATCCGCGCCCAGTGGCCCGGCGGCTCGAACCGATCGAAGCGATCGTAGTGGTATTCCTGCCAGGCGTGCTTCTCCGCCAGCGCCCGGGCGACCGACGTCTTGCCCGCATCGGTCGATCCGCCGATCCAGAGCACGTGCGCGAGTCGTTCTTTCAAACGCCTTCCTTTTGGTCGGTCAGGTGAAAAGTATCGTTGTAGCGCTCCAGATACCACGCCGCGTTGGCGACTCGCCACTCGGTCAGCGACGTAAGCTCCGGCTCCAGGCGCGCGCGCTCGCCGGCCGACGGAATGGCGAGTCGGTCGAGCAGCGAGACCACGACGAAGCCAGCGTGGGTGACCGCGACCACCGTTCGCCCGTCAAACCGATCGGCGAGCCGACCCAGGGTCGCCCGCACCCGGCCGACGAAGTCCGACCAGCTTTCACCCCCGGGCGCGAAGGGTCGCTCGGGGTTCGCCGACAGGTCGAAGGCGCCGTAGCGCGACCGGTAATCTTCCCACGACAGGCCATCGGCTTCGCCTGGATCCAGCTCGCAAAGGCCGCGGTCAGTCGCGACAGGTCCGGACGCCAGGGCCCCGGCGAGGATCTCGGCGGTCTGGCGCGCCCGGGGGACCGGACTCGAGAGGAGCGCGACGGCGTCGCTCAGCTCGCCGGTCGCCGCCAGGCGCTGGGCCAGCGCCCGGGATTGCGCCACGCCGCGCTCGGTCAGCCCGGCGCACCCCGCCAGACCGGCGACGATCCCACGCTGGGCGTGGTGCGATTCGCCGTGGCGGACTAGGATCAAGCGCATCGCGATCCTCCCGATCAACCGCGCGGCGGCATCCAGGGTCAGCCTAGCAGACCCTACGGCGGGTGAGAAGACTGTTTGTTTCCGGCGCGGCCTGCTACAATGGAGGTGTTGAAAGAAATCCCCGCCGAGATTGCTCGGGCGGGGATTTTTGGTATCGGGCACCCGCCTCGGGAACGATCTGGACGACCGGCGCACGGCCGCCTGGCTGAGCCAGGCTCCGGGCGTTCGGGGAACGCCCGGAGCGGTGCGAGGCGTTAACCGCGGCGGAAGAAGCGACTCCGCGACAGGACCGCCGCATCCCGCGGATCGACCGGCTGGTCCGGGCGCTCCCCGGAGAACTCGTACGCCCGGCCGGTGACCGGACCCCACACCCGAACCGGATCGCGGTCGAGGTAGTGAAGGATCACCGCCGGAGCGGGATCCGTCGCCAACCTCGGCGAGCCGGCGACCGGATTGGGTCGCGGCGCCCGGGGAACGGACGCCGTCGGGGGAGCCGCGTTGCGAAGAATCGATCGTTTATTGCCGCAGCACATCGTTGGCTTCTCCTTCCACCGGTTGCGCGGTGGGCTGCATGATGACCGGCCGGTCGCCGAGCCGCTCGAGCAGGCACGCTCCTCCGGAGAGGGCGAGCCAGCTGAACAGCCAGGGGACCGGACGGCGTGACACGAAGACGGCCGCCGGGGCGGCGATCCACAGGCTGAGACAGTTGAAGCAATCGACGAGGCGCCCGGCCAATCCCTCGCCCAGACGCGCGCGAAAACGAACGATCAGATCCGCCGGGCCATCCTCGCTCGCCAGCAGGTGCGACACCCGCCAGGTCGCGAGGACGGCGAGCACGAACCGTGGCCAGACGCTCATTTGCTCGACCTCCTCACCACCCCGCCCGGGCTTCATTTGGACAGGCAGAAGGCAATCTGATCGATCAGCGGCAGCGGGTCGCTGTCGCCGGTGGTGAGCAGCAGGTTGACCGAGAGATTCACGATGTAGGCGCACGGCGTGAGCGCCGCCAGGCTCCAGCCATTCGGCGTCGCGACGCCGTACCAATCGCCGGTCTCCGGCACCGGCGTCGGCAGGGTGAAGGCGTACGGACCACCCGGGCCGATCATGCTGACGCTGACGCCGCCGAGGTTGGCGTGGGACGCGGTGAACAGCACGGTGAGCGAGTCGGTGATACCGGCGCAGCCGTTGCCCTGGAGCTCCTTGATGTCGATCAGCGCGACCGCTAATTGCCCGCTGACGGTGCCCCCGTCCCACTCCGGGTGGTGGGTCACGTTGTTGTACACCGTGTTGTTGATCGCCACGACGCCGCAGGTTCCGGCGTCGGCCTCGGAGGCCGGAACGCCTTGCTGGCGAACGCGCATCCGCAGGCCGAAAAAGAGGTCGGTTGACAGGGGATGGCTCGCCGGACCACCGGCCGAGACGCCGGTCTCGTCGGCGACCGGGAACGGCGCCAGGGTCCGCGAGTCGAGCTCAATCAGGTTGCCGTTGGGAAAGAAGGCTCCGGCCGCCGAGAACACGTCGTTCATCTGGGGGACCTGAATCCAGCCGTCGGGACTGATCGTGGTCACCAACTCGCCGGGCCCGGGCGTTCCGTTCACGGTGAAGACCCTGGTCTCGATCGGGTTCGGTCCGCCGACGAAGTGCTCCCAGAGGCCGATGACGGTTCGGGCGATCTGGCCGGGGAACACCGGCGTCCACGGACCGACCGGCGAGGTACCGCTGACGATCGTGGCGCCGGCCGCCGCCGGCGCGGCGGTTGTCCCTTGCTGGCCGCGAAGCACCGTCCAGGTGGTGCCGACGACGAGCGTCACGGTCATGATCTCGTAGCCGCCGCCGGCGCTGCCGATCTGAACGTTGAACGAGCCGGTGGCCGGGAAGCCGGCGCTGCTCGCGACGTTGATCGTGGTTTGCGCGGCGGTGATGGCGCCGGCAAGCGCGGTCGAGGCGCGGGCGATCGGCTGAAACTCGAAGCGGTACTCCATCGGCTGGCCGCCGAGGGTCTGGGTCAGGATGCCGTTGAGCCGCAGCGTGTCGAAGAAGGCGCGGGTATCGCCCACGGTGAGCCCGGTTGCCGGCAGCGCGCTATCGACCTGGGTCAGGTACTGGTAGACGCCGATCGCGGTGAAGTCGGGCAGCAGCTCGGGCGGCGGGCAGACGCAGGTGCAAAACTCGGTGCAGACGATCGAGCACACCCAGGCGCACACCTGCACGCAGTACGGCCCCAGCCCGAAGCGGGAGATGATCGCCTGGTAGGTCTTGGCATCCTGGCTCTCGACCGCGCTCACCAGGTCGCCGATGGCCCGCGGCTGGGCGACGAGCGGTCGCAGGGCGAGCGCGAACTGGCGGGCTTCCTCGATCGCCAGGGGCCCGGCGGTCGCGACCGGCCGGGGCGGCCCGCAGAGCTCGTGGCACACCCGGACGCAGCGCCAGCTACAGATCCACCGGCAGATGATCTCGCAGCCGGGCTCCCGGATCGGGCCGACCCGGCCGATGACCGTCCGTAAGATTTCGCAGTTGAGCGCGACCGCGGCCGCGCTGACCGTCTCGAACGCCCGCTCGTCGGCGAGCAGGGTGCCGATGAGTCGGCCGGCGTCACGAATCTCGTTCACCGGATCGAGGACCGGGACCGGCTGGGGCGTGCAGACAACCTCGCACACCCGACGGTAGGCGATCGAGCAGATCCAGGAACAGAGCAGGTGGCAGAACGGGCCGAGCTGCAGCTCGCCCAGCGCCTCCTGGTAGTCGTCCGCGTTGCCGCACTCGATGGCGTCGACCACCCGGCGCAGGAGCTTCTCGTTCGAAGATAAGCGCACCACCGCCTGGGCGAACGCGCGTAAATCCGGCGTTGGCGTCTCTTCTCGGGGGAAGCCACAGACCTCCAGGCAACGCAGGACGCAGAGCTTGGTGCGCAGCCACTCGCAAATCAATTCGCACCGGGGAAGCATCTCGAGCCGTTGCAGGACCCAGCGAAAGGCGTTGGCGTCCTTCGACTCAAACGCCGCGACTGCCGCGGCGAACCCGCCCTCGTCTTGAGCGAGGCGTCCGATGACCTCGCCCTGGGCGATCAACTGACCAACCGCGTCATCGATCGAGCCGACGTTGCTCATTATTCTCCTCATCGGTTATTGCTCATCGGGCCATTCACCCCAGCCCCTTTTTTGTCCGCGTGGACACGTCGCGAAAGCAGTTGTTCTTTAGGACTCGCTCACCTCCTTTCCGCGGGGCGCGCCTCCCGTTCTTCCGATCGATCCGGCTCCGGCCCCGGCGGCATCGCCTCGGGCCATTCTCGTTCGGAACGGGCGTTTTGCGCCGGATCAACGCGCGAGCACGATCATACCTCATGCACACAGTGTCGTACCATAAATGAAAATTAGAAGATATGGTTATTCTTATGGTGACTATCATATTCGGCTTCGGTTGGGAGCCGGTCGCGTTGATGGCGTTGCCCGATCGCGACTCCGTGGGGAAAGCGCGCTCAGTTCGGGGAGCTCGTATGATCGGCGAGGACACGATCGATCTGCTGCCCCAGGTGCCTGGCGGCGGTATCGATCTTCTTGAGGGGAAGCGCGACGCCATCCGGCAGGTCCGGTCGGGCGCGGAGGATCTGGGTATACCCCATGATGACGGTCAGCGGCTGTCGGAGGCCTTCGACCATCCGGATCATCGCCTCCTGTTGCTGACTCCGCTCGACCTCCTGCTGTCGCCGCAGGGCGATCAGCGTCGCGACGAAGCTGATCCCGACGAGCGCGAAGAACGTGACGCCGCAGAGGGCAAGCGGCAGGTGTTCTTTGAAGATATCCAGCGCGTCGATGCCGATGGCCACGAGGGCGGCGCCGATGACGAACTGAGGCGACTTGCACAGCGCGGCGACGAGGATGGGGAGCGCGAGCAGGATCGTCGGGGCGCGCCCGGGCCAGATGGTGAGGTCCGCCAGTAGGACGCCGACGGAGTAGAGCCCGATGAGCGCGAGGAGCGCGGCGTCGCGCATTGGCGAGCTCCCGAGGAGGACGGGGACCGGTTCGCCCCTGGCCGACCGTCACCACCGAGCATTTCTGCAGGTTGAGTGCCAGTTCGAACCGGCGATCCGCGGGGTATAGCGCGGAATCGCGGGAAGGCACTCAACCCGGGAGCGCGGGCGTCTCGCCTGCCCGGGGAAACCGAGCGTAGGCGGGCGAGACGCCCGCGCTCCGAGAGGATTCCTTACGTTTCCGCCTCATAGCCGGTCCGCGGTTAATCGTTGCCGGGCTCCCTCGTTCGTGGTATTATCTCGTGTAGTAAACAATTTGCATGATAAGTATTTCTCGGTGCAAAGCGACGCACCGGTCACCGGAGGCACAACCATGGCAACGATCGCCGCGGACGCGAGCGACGTCGAGCGGCTGACGCGCGGGCTGACGCGGCTGATGTGGGTCGATTCCAAACGCCTGGCCCAGATCCTGGCCGGCTACGACCTCACCATTCCCCAGTTCTACACCCTGGCGGCGATCAGCCGCCACGGCCAGAGCTGCCGGATGGGCGATCTCGCCCACCAGCTTTTTCAGTCCTCGGCCACGATGACCGGCATCGTCACCCGGCTCGAGGCCGATGGTCTAGTCGAGCGGGTGATGGACCCCGACGATCGGCGCGCGGTCCAGGTCCGGGTGACCGAACGGGCAAAGAAAATGCTCGACGAGGTCCTCGCCGCCCGCCGCGAGCGCATGGCCCAGACTCTCGATCGTCTCAGCGCGGACGATCGGCGTGAGTTTCTCCGGTTGATCGAGGTGTACCTCGACGCCCTCACCTCCAATCTCGGCTGAGCGCCTCGCCAGAGCGGGGATGGCTCCCCCTGAAAAAGGGGGTTAGAGGGTAGACGGCAGGGCACCAATGTGGGGCGCCCCCTGGGCCGGGTGCCCTGATTCTGCGCTAAGGTAGGGAAATGCAACAACGACGCGATCGGCCCGGCGGCCGTCCCGGTCAGCCGGCGCCCAACCTGAAGATCCTCGGGCGCGCCGTGGCCTATATCCCCCGGTACCGTCACATCGCCTTCCTCGCCTACGGCTCGCTCGTCGTCGCGGTCGCCGCCCAGCTGATGGTGCCGCAGCTCATCCAGTCGATCATCGATACCCTGGTCGCCGCCTTCACCGGCCAGTCGCCCGGCGGTCTCGCCCAAACGATCCTGAACCTGCCCTCGGTGCGCGGGAGAGCCACTCAGGGGCTGGTCGTGGCGATGGTGTCGATCGTCCTCTTCGCCGCCATACGCGCGATCTTCTCGTTCGGTCAGGGCTACAACTCCGAGCGGCTATCCCAAAACGTTGCCTACGACTTTCGCAACGAACTCTTCGCCAAGATCCAGCGCCTCTCGTTCAGCTACCACGACCGCAACCAGACCGGCCAGCTGATGATCCGGGCGACCGACGACGTCGAGAAAGTTCGCCTCTTCCTCGGCCAGGGCCTGGTGATGAGCGTACAGGCGGTGGTGCTGCTCGTCGCGACGCTGGCCGTGCTCTGGGCAACCAACCACGCGCTGACCGCGGTGATCCTGCCGATTCTGCCGATCGCCTTCCTCGCCTTCCTGGGCTTCGGGGCGATCGCCCAGCCGCTGTTCATCCAGGTCCAGATCCGAATCAGCGCCCTGAACACCGTGCTCCAGGAGAACCTGGCCGGCCTGAAGGTCGTCCGCGCCTTCGCCCGCGAGCCGCGCGAGGTGGCGCGCTTCACCCGCTCGGCCGACGACCTGGTCGCCCAGCAGCTTCGGGTCGCCCAGACTTTCTCGTTCCTCTTCCCGATCATCTTCCTGATCTCGAACCTCGGCCAGGCGCTGGTGCTCTACTTCGGCGGTCGCCAGATCATTGACAACACCCTGACCCTGGGCGAATGGCAGAAGTTCAGCCTCTACCTCGCCTACCTGTTCTTTCCGATCGGCCAGCTTGGCTTCATCATCAACCTGATGGCCCAGGCCGCCGCGTCGGCCCAACGCATCTTCGAGATTCTCGACACCCGAAACGAGATCGAGAACCGGCCCGGCGCGCGCGAGCTCGCCGAGGTGACCGGGCGGGTCGTCTTCGAGAACGTGACCTTCCGCTACTTCAAAGGCGGCGATCCGGTCCTCAACCAGGTCTCGTTCGTCGCCGAGCCCGGCCAGACGATCGCCCTGCTCGGCGCGACCGGCAGCGGCAAGACGACGATCATCAACCTGATCCCCCGCTTCTACGACGTGTCCGAGGGGAAGGTGACAATCGACGGGATCGACGTGCGCGACGTGACAATCGAGAGCCTGCGCGCGCGGATCGGGATCGTCCTGCAGGAGACGACCCTCTTCACCGGGACGATCCGCGACAACATCGCCTACGGCCGACCCGAGGCGAGCCTCGACGAGGTCATCGCCGCC
>JAJPKB010000106.1 GCA_021323915.1 Chloroflexota bacterium
GCCGGCCAGGACAGCCGCCAGCAGAAGCAGTCGGGCGAATCGGACGATGAGAGACATCGTGTTGAATCCGGTACGGCGGCCCGACGCGGCGCGGAAGCCCGCGTCCCAACGATCACCCGCGGCGGAGCGACGCTGAACGAACCGAATTCGACACACTCCTCTCCGGCTGGACCGCACCGGGGATGCGCTCATCCTTCTAGCCCCGGCCCGGGCGGCACCGATTTCCCTGTCCCGTTGTGAGAAGAAGGTTCCCCCTGGAGGAGGGGGTCAGAGGGGGAAAGGGGTGAGGGTCTGAGTAGCCCTGCCGTGGCTGAGTTCCGGACCCTCTCCCAGACGGAGAAGGAAGAGGCCCCGACGAGGGCCGGATCTGCCGTTTGGACCCTCGGCTTCGGCACGGACGGGTGGAAGACCGCCGGCGCCCACCAGTTCCAGTCTCCCAGCAGCCGCATCAGGGCCGGAACCAGGAGGCCGCGCACGACGGTCGCATCCAGGAAGATGGCGATCGCCGCGCCGAGGCCGAGCGCCTTGATCAGCACGATGTCGGCGCTGACGAAGCACAGGCTCACAACCACGACGATGAGCGCCGCGCTGGTGATCACCTGACCGCTGTGGGCGAGGCCGTTGGTCACGCTGCGGTAGTTGTCGCCGGTCTCCTCGTAGATCTCCTGCATCCGGCTGAGCAGGAAGACTTCGTAATCCATACTGAGCCCGAACAGCATGCAGAACATGATGATCGGCAAGGTCGCCTCGACGAAGCCGAGCGGCTGGAAGCCGAGCAGCTTCGCCATGAACCCCTCCTGGAAGATGATCACCAGCGCACCGTAGCTGGCGAACAGACTCAAGGAGTTCATCAGGATCGCCTTCAGGGGCAGGATCACCGAGCGGAACAGCACGAAGAGGGACAGGTAGGTCAGGGCGACGATCAACAGGAGGGTCCGGGGAAACTGGTGATAGAGCTCGCCGACGATGTCGACCTCGGCGCCGGCGCTGCCGTCGACGAGAAAGCGCAGGCCGCCGCCCGGCTGGAACTCGCGGATCGCCTGGACGAGATCCTCGGTCTCCGGGGCGATGGCCGGCGCCCGGGTGGTGACGATGACGGCGGTGGTCGAGCCATTAGCCAGGTGGTGGGCGACCGCCGCGACGTACGGATCGGAGATCTGGCTCGGATTGGCGTAGAGAAGCTGGTACTGCGCCAGGGTGAGCCGGGGATCCAGGCTGACGATGCTGGTGACGTGGCGCACCCGCGGGTCTGCCTGGAGGTCGACGACGAAGCGTCGCAGGGCGGCGACGTTATCCGGGGCGAAGACCGAGCCGTTGGTCTGGACCGCGATCACGATCGAGGAAAGCTCGCTCTCGCCGAAGTCGCGCTGAAAGATGTCGGCTCCCCGGCGCGAGGAGACGCTGGTCGGCAAGACGCGCGCGTCGGGGAGGCTCAGGTGGGCCTGGAGAAACGGCAGCCCGAGCGCGATCAGCAGCAGGAAGACCGGGAGCATCACCCGGACCGAATGGGTCATCACCCAGTGTGCCAGCTTATCCCAGAAGACGTTGCGCGTCTCCCAGCCGGGGCCGATCGGCAGCCGGTTGACGCGCGGGCCCAATATCCCGAGCAGGGCCGGTAGAAGGGTCAAGGCGGCCAGCACCGCCAGGGCGACGACGATCGCGCCGGCGATGCCGAGCGACCGCAGCATCATGAAATGGAAGGTGAACAGACCGAGCAGGCCGACGAAAACGGCCAGCCCGGAGAAGGCGACCGCCCGGCCGGCAGTCGCGACGGTGACCGCGACCGCGTCCTCGGGCGCGCGGCGGGGAAGCTCTTCGCGGAAGCGACTGACCAGGAAGAGCGAGTAGTCGGTTCCGAGACCGAATCCCAGCATCGTCACCATGTTCATGACGAAGATCGAAAGCTCGGTCACCCGTCCGATCAAGGCCAGGCTCGCCAGCGCCACGACGACGGCGACCCCGCCGATGATGACCGGACCGGCCGCGGAGACCAGCGAGCCGAAGACCAGCGCCAGCGCGAACAGCGCGATCGGAAAGGTGAGAATCTCGGCGCGCCGGAGGTCCTCTTCGCTTACCGTCTCGACATCGGAGTAAAACGCGGGATCGCCGGTCAGGTTGACCTGGAGCACGTCCGAGGTGATCCGCTGGCGGATGACCGGCAGCAGGTGGTGGGCGTCCTCGGGCGCGACGTTCAGGTCGACGGTATCGTAGGCGGTGTGGTGGTTCGGCGCGATCTGCTGGGGGTTGAGCGCGAAGGTCGAGATCTGGCCGACGCCGGCCAGCCCGCGCAGGCCGGTCATCGCGCGATCGGCGTCGACGGCGAAGCGGGGGTCGTCGGTCGTCAGGGTATCGCTGTGGAAGACGACGACGAGCGTGCTCGACTGCCAGCCCAGCGCCTGGCCGAGGACGGCGCTTGCCCGCTGGGACTCGAGGGACGGATCTCCGTAGCCGCCGGCCTTGAGAACGCCGGGCAACGACGGCGCGAGCGGCAACGCGGCCAGGCTGACGACGATCCAGAACCCGACCACCGGCCAGCGAAGTCGATAGATGAGCCGCCCGAATAATTCAAACGCCACGTGTTTTATTGTCGCGCAGTCGTCGTCCGGGCGCAAGCAAACTCCCGTGGGCACAGTCCCGAATTACTTCGCCTGGCACGAAATATGTGACCGCGATCTGCCCGACGCTGCCCGACCACGGGGGCGCCGACTTTCCACGTCTTGATTCGCACGCTGATGAAATGGAGGAAAGAGTCACATGCACGCGATGAGCGAGCGCGGCCGCGAGGTCTTCCTCGGCAAGCTCTCGGCGATTCTGGGGATCGACGAGCCGAAGCTCGAGCAGTCCTTCAAAGAGGCGGCACAGCAGACGGTCGACGAGAGCCTCCGGAACGGCTATCTGACGCAGAAGCAGGCCGAGCAGATCAAGGAACGGATCGAGCACGGCAAGCGTGGCTTCTTCAACCGATCCTGGTCGTTCCTGGTTCGGAGGCACCGCCAGACCCAGGCGATGTTCGAGGCGGTGGCGACCAGGCTGGGGATGAGCCTGGAGGATCTGAAGAACCAGCTCGAGACCGGTAAGAGCCTTGGCGAGCTGGCCCGCGAGAAGGGCGTCTCGGAGGACGACCTGCGGGCTACGGTCCTGGGAGTCATTCGGCCTCGACTTGACCAGGCGGTCAGGGAGGGCAAAATCACCCCGAAGATGGCCGAAGCGATTCTCCAGCGGATCGAGCATCCCGAGGAGGCGCCCCGGGCCGCCTAGACTGGCAGGCCCTCTGGCTCGAACTCGATCAGACGTTCGGAAGGAGAGACAGCTAGGGGCGGATCTGGTAACATATAGCTGACGCCTCGACGTTCGAGGCAGTATGGTTGTGGGTTATGACCGGGCGGTCGGGAATCATCCCGACCGCCGTTTCGCGCGCGCGGCCAGACTCGGGGAGCCAGATTCAGGGAGATCGATCGTGCGACCGGTAACGCCGGCCTCCAACAAAGCGGTGCCTGGAGTGATCGAGACGCTTTCCGCGGGCTTCGATCAGGTGAACCGCGTGCTCTGGGTCGTGGCGCTGCCGGTTCTGGTCGACCTGTTCCTCTGGCTCGGCCCCCGACTGTCGTCTGGTCCGGTGTTCGACGAGATCGGACGCTGGTACAACAGTATGGTCGATACCTACGCCAGCGTCGCGGGCGGCGTGGACGCCGGCTCGCTGGACCAGGCCCGCCAGGCGGTCTCGTCGCTCCAGGCCCAGGCCGGACAATTCAACCTGCTCTCGCTGCTCGTCATCAACATCGCCAGCGTGCCGAGCGTCCTTCCGCCGACGCGCGAAGGCGTGCCGACGTTTCAGATCGACACCCTGGGCGGCCTGCTCGGGGTGGTCCTGTTGGCGGAAGTCGTCGGTATTTTGATCGGCTGTCTCTACCTGGGCGTGCTAGCGCAGCAGGTTCGGGACGGGCGGGTGGTCATCGCCAAGCTTGGTCGGCGCGTCTGGTTCTACTGGCTGAGCGTCATCGGGTTCATCCTTCTGGTCATCGGGCTGACGCTGGTGATCTCGATTCCGATCGGTCTGGCGGTTGGATTGGTGCAGCTGATCGCGCCGGGCGTCGGGGTGGTCATGCTCGCTCTGGCCTCTTCGGCGGCGTACATCGCGGCGATTCTCTTCATGATCTACCTGTTCTTCCTGGTCGACGCGATTGTCGTCAGCGAGGTTGGACCGGTTCGGGCCGCGGTGAGCAGCGCCCGAGTCGTGGCCAACAATTTCTGGTCCACCGTCGGCTTCATCGTCCTGGTTTACGTCATCTCGCTGGGAATGCAGGTGATCTGGAAGGCGCTCGGCGACAACGACGCGGGGATGGTTGTCGCGATCATCGGAAACGCCTACATCGCGAGCGGGCTTACCGCCGCGAGCCTTCTCTATTACAAGACCCGCGTGTCCCGTCTGCCGGCGGCAACCGGCGTTCTGGGGCGGGTTGGCTCGCCGGAATCCAGCGGTCAGAATCCAGAATCGAGAATCGAGTCGCATCGCTAGCGGTCTTCGCAGGGGAATGTATATGGCAGTTGGGGAAATCAAAGACACTCTCGAATACGGCGTCGATAGTATTCAAGTGCTCGAGGGGCTGGAAGCGGTCCGACGCCGTCCCGGCATGTACATCGGCAGCACCGACGTTCGTGGCCTCCACCACCTGATTTACGAGGTCGTGGACAACTCGGTCGACGAGGCGCTCGCCGGAAAGTGCGATCAGATCTCGATCGCGATCCACCCGGACGCCAGCGTGACGGTGAGCGATAACGGCCGGGGCATCCCGGTCGACGTTCATCCGAAGACCGGCATCTCCGGCCTGGAGACGGTTATGACCCGCCTGCACGCCGGTGGGAAGTTCGGCGGCGGCGGGTACAAGGTTGCCAGCGGCCTCCACGGCGTCGGCGTGTCGGCGGTGAACGCGCTCTCGGCGTATCTTCGCGTCGAGACGGTTCAACGCGGCCACCTCTTTTCGCAGGAGTACGCCGCGGGCGTGCCGAAGGGATCGGTGGTCGACGAAGGCCCGACTGAGCGCGTCGGTACGACGACGACGTTCCTCCCCGACGCGAGGATCTTCGAGACGCTCGACTTCAGCGCGGATACCCTGATCCAGCGCTTCCGCGAGATGGCCTATCTCACCAAGCGGCTGATGATCCACTTCGTCGACGAGCGCGCCGACCGCGACGTGTCCTTCTACTTCGAGGGCGGCATCCTGTCGTTTGTTCGCCACATGAATAAGAGTCGGACGGTGTTGCATCCCCGCCCGATGTACGTCGAGCGCCAGATCGGCGATACGACGATCGAAGTCGCGCTGCAGTACAACGAGGGATACTCCGAGTCGGTCTACAGCTTCGCCAACAACATCAACACGATCGACGGCGGCACTCACCTCACCGGCTTCCGGACCGCGCTGACGCGCACGATCAACGATTACGCGCGAAAGAACGGGTTCCTCAAGGACAACGACGACAACCTGAGCGGCGACGACGTTCGGGAGGGGCTGGCGGCGATCGTCAGCGTAAAGCTGGTCGAGCCGCAGTTCGAGAGTCAGACCAAGTCGAAGCTGGGCAACGGCGAGGTGAAGAGCCAGGTCGAGACGGCGGTGTCCGACGGCCTGCGCACCTTCCTCGACGAGAATCCGGCCGACGCGAAGAAGATCCTGGACAAGTGTCTGACGACCCAGCGCGCCCGCCGGGCGGCGCAGATGGCGCGCGAGACGGTCACCCGGAAGAACGCCCTGGAGAACACGACCCTGCCGGGCAAGCTCGCCGACTGCTCGGAGCGAGATCCGAGCCGGTGCGAGCTATACCTGGTCGAGGGCGATTCGGCCGGCGGGTCGGCGAAGCAGGGGCGCGATCGACGCTTTCAGGCGATCCTGCCGCTCCGTGGCAAGATCCTCAACGTCGAGAAGGCGCGCGAAGACAAGATGCTGGCGCACGAGGAGATTCGCGCGCTGATCACCGCGCTCGGGGCGGGGATCGGCGTCACCTTCAAGCCGGAGAAGCTGCGTTACCATCGCATTATCCTGATGACGGATGCCGACGTCGACGGCAGCCACATCCGCACCTTGCTGCTGACCTTCTTCTTCCGGTTCATGGAGCCGGTGATCGCGAACGGCAACCTCTACATCGCCCAGCCGCCACTTTACCGGATCAGCGCGGGCAAGGAGCACCACTGGGTGTACTCGGATCAGCAGCGCGAGGATCTGCTGAAGAAGTACAACGGCAAGACGCCCAACGTCCAGCGCTACAAGGGTCTGGGCGAGATGAACCCGGAGCAGCTCTGGGAAACGACCATGGACCCGACCAAGCGAACGATCCTGAAAGTCTCGGTCGAGGACGCCGTCCAGGCCGACGAAGTCTTCGAGATGCTCATGGGCGACGCCGTCCCGCCCCGCAAGCGCTTCATCCAGAGCCACGCGAGAGAAGTAAGAAACCTGGACGCGTAAATGTTGGATCTGGCCCTCGGAAGATGGAAACTTATAGCGCAGAAGTGCCGAATAAGTGTCACGTGCCCTGGAAGCTGACCAAAGCGGGCGTATCGAAGAGTATGGCCGGGATACGGTTGTTGCCGTATCCGACGGATGTACGTGCCCGGTAAGGTTTTCCGCTGAACTGAAGAACGAACTGCGGACCGTGCTCCTCACAGGAGGCTTTGATAGCGAGTCCAACCAGCGCGACGATCCCGGAGTCGCACCGTGATCTGCTCGAGACCGACGTTGCGATGCTCAGCACCTTCAACCCCGATGGCTTCCCTCAGACCACCGCGGTATGGTTTCTGGCCGAGGACGATGGCACCATTAAGCTTTCCCTGAACCAGGCCCGTCAGAAGGTCAAAAACCTCCGGCGTAACCCCCACATTAGCTTCTTCATCCTCGACCGCGCGAACCCCCTCCGTACCCTGGAGGTTCGCGCGCTTGCCGAGCTGGCGCCCGACCCCGGCTATGCCTTCGCCGATCGGCTCGGCAAGAAATATGGTGGCGTCGACTTGCGCACGATGGATGGTCCCGGCGGAAGCCGAGTCGTCGTTACCCTGCACCCGGTGAAGGTCAACGCTCTCGACCTGAGGCGCCACTAGAGGAGCTCGAGAAGCGAAACGATCGGCAGTGATCTGATGATTGGCCATGGCACCAGTATAGCAAGAGGTGCCGGCCTTTCTTTTACTATCTACTTTCCCCGATAGACAGTCCGCTGCAACGGGTACTACGCAACGCCAAGCGATTTGCCATCTCTGACGGTGGTACGGCACGCTATCGTGAAGACGTACCCAAATATGGGCAGGGATCTGGCCAGAGACAGACCAAAACGGAGGCACTCGTGAGCCGAGCGGCACCGGCTGAGCGGTTGACGTTCGTCGTCACTGCACCCACGTCGGCAAACCGTCGAACCGCCGCGCGCCAGCGCCGCGCTCTCGCCAAAACAGCCGAGGTCTTCCAGGAGCTGTTCCTCCGGCTCAGCCCCGAGGAATTGGAGACCGTCGCCGATGGGGTGCGGAGAGCGGCGGCTGCTCCAGCCAAGGAGACCGATCGCGCCCGCTTTGTCCGCGAATTCGCCGAAGCGAGGGCCTATGGATCAGACGAGCGCGTGGCCCTGCGCTTTGAGACGCTGGTGCGCTCGTTTGCCCGGCGTGAGGAGCTGCTGCAAGACTCGCTGACGGCACCGGAGGTCGCGAAGCTGCTGCACGTTTCCCGCCAGACGCCCCACGATCGAATTGAGAACGGACGTCTGCTCGCGGTCTTCGATCGAGGCGCGCTGCGGTTTCCAACGTGGCAGTTTGACCCTGATGGTCCCGACGGCGTTGTCTTCGAGCGCGCATCCGATGCGCTTCGCTGCCCACCAGACCATATCCTGCGCGTCGACGATCCGGATCTTCGGACGATCCTGGAAGACATCGCGCGGACCAACAACCTCGTCTTCCTTTGATCTAAACGGCCGAACCAATCTCGACAAGGCCGGTCAGACGTCTTGGATGGGCGCCTCGGAAAGGGTCCCCACCGCCAGCCGGGGCAGAAGCCTCGCGAGGTCGCGGCATCCCCGCCGTTGACACCTGCCTGCCGACCTGCTAGGATCGGAACAGGTCGATTTTGTCCGCCCGGAGGAAGGCACGTGAACGCGTTTGCCCTCGTTTGCCTATCCGTTCAGCCGGTGCTTTCGAGCACTGTCCTCTTGGTGGCGGTGTCCGCGGTGGCGCGGGAGGTCGATCGGGCGCCCTAGCACGAAGGTCGAGCAAAACCTCAAACGCCTCGGACACCAGGTCCGAGGCGTTTTTTTGTGGGTTTGATGCCAGGAGGTCGTCGTGGACGTCATCTCGGTGGATGCTCTGCGCAAGGTATATCAGCAGAAGCAAAAGGCCCCCGGTCTCGTCGCCAGCCTGCGAACGCTCTGGCGACCCGAGTACGCCCCCTTGACGGCGGTGAACGGGATCAGCTTCCGGATCGCGCGCGGCGACGCCGTCGGGTTCGTCGGGCCGAATGGCGCGGGCAAGTCCACGACGATCAAGATGCTGACCGGCATCCTTTTCCCCACCTCCGGCGACGCGACTGTCCTGGGACTGGTTCCCTGGCGTCAACGTCAAAGGCTCGCCTTTCGCGTCGCCTCGGTTTTCGGCCAGCGCTCCCAGCTCTGGTATCATCTGCCTCCCGCGGATAGCTTCTCGCTGCTCGCCCGGATCTACGAGCTCGAGCCCCGGGCCTACCGCGAGCGACTCGACGGGCTGGTCCGTCGCTTCGACGTCGACCCTTACCTGCACGTTCCGGTGCGTCGGCTGAGCCTGGGCGAGCGGATGCGCTGCGAGATCGTCGCCGCGCTGCTCCACCGGCCCGAGGTCGTCTTCCTCGACGAGCCGACGATTGGCCTGGACGTCGTGGCCAAACAGCGGATCCGCGCGATGGTTCGCGACCTCAACCAGGAGGAAGGCGTCACGTTCCTCCTGACCTCGCACGACGCTGGCGACATCGAACAGGTCTGCCGCCGAGTGATCGTGATCAACCACGGGACACTCGTCTTCGACGACGCCGTGACTGAGCTGAAGCGAGGCTTTCTGCGGCGGAAGGTAATCGACCTCAAGCTGGCCGATGAGCGGGTCGTGGCTGGGATGCCCGGGGTCACCGTCGTCGAGAGTGAGCCATATCGGCTGCGCCTCGACGTCGACACCGACGTTCAGCCGATCGAGAAGCTCATCGCGGATCTGGTCAGCTCCTGCCGGGTCGCCGATCTCACGGTCGAGGAGCCTCCGCTGGAGGAGGTCATCGCATCGATCTACGCGACCACGAGCCGAACCGCCGCTGGAGGATCGACCGATGGGACGTAGCGCGCGCAAATACCTTGAAGTCGCGGTCGTCACCGCCCGCAGCTCGCTGGCCTACCCGGTCGACTTGCTCGCGCGGGCCGGCTTCATGGCGGTGGTGATTTTCGTCTTCGTCCAGCTCTGGACGGTCACCTTCGGTCTATCCGGTCACGCCTCGGTGGCCGGGTTCGACCTGCCGCGCATGGTCTGGTACCTCGTTCTGACCGAGACGATCATCATGAGCTGCCCTCGCACCTTCAGCCGGATCGACCAGGAGGTGAAAGGCGGCGACCTGGCCTACACCCTGAACCGCCCCTATAACTACGCGCTCTTTCAGTTCGCCACCTACCTCGGGGGCGCGCTGCTAGCGCTGCCGATCAACTTCGCCGTCGGGGCGACGATCGCGCTCGCGCTCGCCGGACCTCCGTCGATCCCGGCCCCGGCGTGGCCGGCGGTGCTCGTCGTGATGATCCTGGCGATGTCGCTCAACTTCGTCGTCGAGCTGACGATCGGCCTTCTCGCTTTCTGGTTTGAAGATACTTTCGCGTTCTTCTGGATCTATCAGAAGACCGTCTTCACTCTCGGCGGTCTGTTTCTTCCGCTGGATCTGTTTCCGTCGGCGCTCCGCCAGGTAGCGGCTAACCTTCCCTTCACCTCGATCGCGTATCGTCCCGCCCGGCTCGCCGCCGACTTCGATCTGTCTAGCTTTCTCTCGACGGTTGCTATGCAAGTCTTCTGGCTGATCGTGCTGGGAGCGGTCGCGACGATCATCTACCGGCGCGGCGTGCGCCGCATCGACCTGAACGGAGGATAGGGCGGATGACGAAGATCGTCCGGTTCGTGGGATCCTACGTAGCGCTGAACCTGTCGTCGGCGATGGAGTACCGCGCGTCGTTCGTCTCGCAGGTCGTCGGTATGGCGGTGAACGACGGGATTATGATCTTCTTCTGGTGGCTTTTCTTCTTGCGCTTCCCGCGGGTTGACGGCTGGGCGCTGGACGACGTCTTGCGTCTCTGGGCCGTGGTCGCCCTGGCGTTCGGCCTGGCGACGAGCATCTTCGGGAACGCGCCGCGGCTGGCGACCCTGATCGCGACCGGCCAGCTCGATTATTACCTGCCTCTCCCGAAGGACGTGCTGCTGCACGTCCTGGTCAGTCGGTCGTCGACGTCGGCCTGGGGCGACGTGCTGTTCGGCGGGATCGCGTTCGTGGCGGCTGGCGACGTGCGTCCGGAGAGTCTCGTCCTCTTCGGCACGCTCGCGGCATCCGGCTGCGCCGTCTTCGTCGCCTACCACGTTCTCGTCGGCTCGCTGGCTTTCTGGATCGGCAACTCCGAGTCATTCAGCGCCCAGGCAAGCAGCGCGCTGATCAACTTTTCGACCTACCCCGGGAGCATCTTCCGCGGCTGGATCAAGGTGGTGACGTTCACGCTGATCCCGGCGGCGATGATCGGCCACGTGCCGGTCGCGCTGCTGCGGCGGTTCGACCCGATGGTCTTCGTCGGCGTGCTCGCCTTCGCGGCCGCCTTCGTTGTCGTCTCGGTCGTCGTCTTTCGATCAGGGCTGCGCCGGTACGAATCGGGCAACCTCGTCGCCCTGCTCGGCTGAGACGAATTTCCCGTTGACACCAGGTCATGCTTCATCCACCATTTTCAGTGGAGTGGTGATTAACCTCCTCATCGGTTGGGGAAGATGACGCGACTCGCATCACGGAGCGCGACGTTGGTGAGAAAGCCCCGATTCGAGAGTCTTCACCGGTGGCTCTTGAGCCTCACGCTGGCTCTCGGGATCCTCTTCGCGCCGGCGACGGCGTTGGCGAACATGGCCAATCCGCGTCAGCCCGGCGATCCGCTGGGCGAGCCGACCGGCGGCCTGGAAACGGTGACGATCGAGCACGAAACGCTGGTCATCGACCTGCGGCCGCTCTCGAACGACGAGCCGGCGGCCGTCGACGCGGTCTACGACGTCCGAAACGACGGATCCGCGCGCACGCTCGACCTCGAGTTCATCGCGACCGGCCTGATCGACCGGGGGGCCGGCGTCTGGCTGGACAGAGTACCGATCAAAGCGAACGCGTCGACCGCCGGGCAGCTGCCGGCCAGCTGGCAGCCGCCCAAAACCACACCCGGCATCGGCGGAGGCGCGCTCGACTATGGCGTGCGCCGGAACGGAACCCTGGGGTTCGACCTCGACCTGACACCGGGGCCCCACCAGATCCGCGTCCATTACCTGGCACGAGCCTCGGCGTACTCGGGCGATTCGCCGGCCCGCTACTGGCAGCTCGGCTACGTGCTCGCCCCGGCGCGGAGCTGGGCCCACTTCGGAGGGCTTGACGTGCGGGTCCAGGTGCCGTCGGGCTGGCGGGCGGCGAGCAACCCAGCGCTCACCCGAACGGGCGACGATCTTGACGGGACTTTTCGGGATGTACCGGCGGACGCGCTCGCCCTCACCGTCCAGGCGCCGTTCTCGCCGGTGCCTTACGCCGACGACGCTGCTCCGGCCGCCTTGATCGTCTGCCTGATCGTCGCGATCGTCCTCGCGGTCGTGGCCGGTCGCTGGCTTCGCCGGCGCGGCCAGAGCGTCGGCTGGACGATCGCTCTGGCGTTCGGCATCGCGGTGGTCTCGGCGGTCGTCGTGCTCGTCGCGTCGGCGTGGAACCCTTCGATGTCGTCGGTGCCCGACTCGCAGATCGCCTGGACCTATGACTACGGACACGGCCTCGTCGGCCTTGGCCTGGCCGCGCTCGCCTTCGTGGCGACGCTGGTCGTCGCTCCGCTGGCCGCCTTCGTCGGCAGCCGCCGGGTCAACCAGAAGATTGGGAAAGCTCGCGGATAGCTGCCTGGACGCGCACCCGGCGCCGACGCTCGAAGGCGTCGCGCCGGCGCTCGAGCTGATCGAGTGCTTCCACGTCCTTCGCCCCCTTCGCCACGAGCTCCCGCCCGGCCTTGCGCGCCTCGGCCTCTTCCGCCGCGACGAGCGAGCGGTAGAGGTCGCCAAAGCGACGCCACAGGTCGCTCTCGGCATCTTCGCCCGACGCGAGGCCGGCCGCCGTCAGCTGGCCCGCGAAGTCCTCGAATCGCAGCGAGGAGCGACTGAGATCGCGCAGCCGTCGACCGAGGTCCCGTCGGTGGCGCATCTGCACGCCGAGCCGGTCGATCGCCAGCGCCGTCGTCGGCGGACTCAGCGATTTCAGGAACTCTCGAAGTCGGTCGACCTCTTTCGCCGGATCGATCGGGGTGTCCTCGTCGAAGATCGACGTTCCCGACACCGCCAGGGCACCGGCGACGCCCGTGCCCAGGTGGTAGTAGCGGTCGGCGGTGTCGATCTGGCTCAACCCGCGAGCCGAGCCGTCGAGCCGGGCGAGCTCGCGCGCGGTGGCCCAGCCGGGCAGGGGCTCGAAAAACGCGAACGGCTCGACCGGAATGAAAGTCACTTCGGTTGGCTCGATCGGATATTCCTGCCGCGCGTTTTCCGATGACCTTAGAAACTGCTGGTTAAGATAGGTTTTCGGGCTGATGAAGATGCCGTCACGCGTCCGCCAGGGGGCGTCGCTCGCCTCGGGGGGCAGCAGCACCCTCAGCGACTCGGCCAGGCGAGGGACCTGCCCCAGGAGATTGTCAAGCACCGGCGCGCTGATCTGGCGGTAGCTCGCCACGTCGAGCGACCACTTGAAGTCGGCCGGCTGAAGGACGCTCGCGCCCTCCGTCGCGAGCACGATGACGACGTCCGGGTTCTTGCTGCCGGTCGCCGCCAGGAGGGACTGGAGCTCGGTATCGTTGCAGACGGCCAGAATCGCCAGCGGGCTAAGCCCCTCGACGCCGGCCCGGAGCAGCTCGAGCCCCAGCTCCTCCCAGCGCGAGCCGATGTAGCGGCTGGCCTCGCCCCACTCACCGACGATTCGCAGGCGAGCGATATCGAATTGCGCCGGGTTCTCCAGTCGTCTACCCCATTGTCGCAAGCCTTACTCCCGATCGGGTGGTGAGCGCCCTCGAGATCACGGCGTGCCTTTCGCGGCGAGCGCCGCCATGATCTTACCAGGCAGAAACGGCAGGTCACGCGGGCGTATCCCCACCGCGTCGTAGATCGCGTTCGACACCGCGCCGGAGACCGGCGCCACCGCCGGCTCCCCCATGCCCTGCATCGGCAGGCGCTTGTTCTCGACGAACGCCACGTTCACGCTCGGCGCTTCGAGGAAGTGCAAGGGATTGTACTGGGCGAACGAAGCGTTTGTCACCCGTCCCCGGTCGAAGAGGACCTGCTCGTTGAGGGTGCTGCTCGTCCCCTGCATGACGATGGCGCCTTCGACCCGACAGGCGGCGGCGCCCGGGTTGACGTCGAGGCCGCAGTCGACCGCGGCGTCGACGTGCTTGACCATGACCTGACCGGTCGCCTTGTCGACCTCGACCTGGGCCACTTCGGCGACGTAGGTGCCGTCGGTGTAGTTCAGCGCGATGCCGAAGCCCCGGCCGGTCGACCCGATGCCGGGCTTCCATCCCGCCATCTCGACCGCCCGGTGCATCACCGCCGCCATGCGGGGGTTCTTGGCCAGCAGGCGATCGCGGAAGCTCATCGGATCCATTTTCGCCAGCTCGGCGAGCTCGTCGATTCCCGCGCTGAGCTCGACGAGCATGGCCGGTCGCGGCTGATCGAACTGGAACTTCTCCGGGCGCGTCCAGTTGAAGCGGACCGGCCGGCCGATCGCCTTCGGGAGGCGCACCGCCTCGACGACCGCGTCGGTCAGGTTCTTGCGGCCGAAGGCGCCTCCCGACATCATCGGGTAGACGATCACCTGCTCGCGCGGGACGTTTAGCACCCGAGCGGCGGCATCCTGGGCCGCGAACGGATTCTGGGTCGACGTCCCGATCTCGGTCTTGCCGCGTTGGACGTCGGCCAGCGCGCTCATCGGCTCGATCTGCGCGTGCGCCACGTA
>JAJPKB010000216.1 GCA_021323915.1 Chloroflexota bacterium
CGAATGATCCTGGTGGATTCGACCATGAGCTCGAGCATGCCCGAGCCGGTGATCAGCTCGTAGGGCGCCGGATTGCCGTGTCCCATCCGCCAGACCGCGTTCGAGCGGCGCAGCAGGATCGCGCGCTCGGCGTAGGCGATGATGCCCCGCTGGGCCAGCTCGGAGAGTTGATCGCGCCGACCCGGCTGACCCGCGGCGTCCGCGTCGTCGCGCCGTTGGAGCAGCTCGATCATCTCGCTCACCGGATCGCCGCCGGAAAGGCGCAGGTCGCGGTGATAGAGCCGCTGGCTCCAGGTGCCCTGGTTTCCCTGGTACGAGACGAGCGAGACCCCCACCTGGAAGATCGTGAGGGGAAGCGTCTCGTAGGGCTGAATCGTGCCGTCGCAGGCCTCGACGCCGCCGTTGAAGAGCAGGCCGCGGTGAACCTTCTCGACGTCGGCGGGCTCCGCCCGGTACCACCCGGCGCCCTTCGGCGCGCCCGGGTACCTGGCCAGCCGGGGGAAGACTCGGTCGCGAATCGTCTTCAGCGCCGCGTCCTCCTGGGCGACCGCCGAGCGCACTTCGTCTTCGAGCCGTCCGTAGAGCGCGCTCAGATCCTCACCGGCCAGCCAGGTGTCCAGGTCCAGGGTGTGGCGCAGGCTCTCGCCGAAGCTCTCGGCGAAAGCCTCCGTCGACACCTCGGGGAGCGCGCCGGCGTTTCCTCCGGTCGGGGGCAGCGCGTTCGCGTCGCCGTCGCTCTCGCTCACTCGATTCCCCCCTCCTGTTGATATTTCCCGACCAGCGCGAAAAGTTCGACTGGAATCGTCACGACGTGTCGATCAGCCCGAGGCGGCGGAGCAGCTCGGAGCGCGGGGGCGGCCGGGGGACGAGGGCCGCGGCGTAGGTCGCGGCGGGCGCGCCGGGCAATCCAAAGCTCTCGACCAGGCGGCACTCGACCGCGATCCGGCGTCGGGGCGGATCCGCGGGTAGGTCGCCGGCGAGGACGGCCTCCGGCGGGGCGAGCAGCGCGCAGGCGAGCAGGTCGGCGTCCCGCTCGGCGGCGTCGATCGACGGCGTCGCGAACCCGCCGTTCGCGTCGCGGTCCATCAGGTGAACGTGGAAGCCGAGGGGAACCCGGGCGAGGAGCGCGTCGATCCGCTCGTCCGGACGCGGGGGACGGTCGCCGTCGAGGACCTCGAGCGCCGACGGTCCGAGGCGCTCGACGACGAGGCGCCGGTGCCGCCAGTAGTCTCGGAGGAAATGGCCGAGCTCGTGCGCGAGGGTGAATCGCTGCTCGTCGGCGGGATCCGTGCCCTCGACGAAGACGAAGCCCTGCCCGGATCGCGCGATCAGGCAGCCCCGGATCGCCCGGTCGATCGTCGCGGGCGCGCCGCGGACGCCCCGCCGGCGAAGCCATTCGTCCACCGCCCGGACGCGCATCCTCGGCAACAGCACGATCGTCAGCGGGAGGGCGTTGGCGATCGGCGCGCGCAGGTCGCGGGGAAACGGCTCCGGACGCCCGGCGTCGCTCCAAAACGCCTCGGCCGTCTCCGAGACCCAGAGCGGCAGGCTCATGGCTGCCTCTCGTCGTCCGGGGCGGCGTCGGTCGGCGCGGCGCCGTCCTGGTCCCGCGCGGCTATCAGCAGACCACGCTCGCCGACGTCGACGTCCCGCAGGCGACCCAGCGCATCGGCCCGTCGGACGATCGCAGCGAGAGCATCGGCGTTCGCCCCGAAGCGGGCGGCGATCCGATCGACGTCCTGGCGAAACCACGGCGGCGCTGGGCGCGGCCGACGGCAGAGCGCCAGCCGCGCCAGCGCCTCGACGGAACAGGAGAGCGCGGCGGCCAGCCCACGGCCGTCGAGGCCTTCGCTCGTGGCGTACTGTTTGAGCGCCGAGGCGAGGAACGCCGGGTCGTCCTCGACCCGGCGGGCGAGCCGCGCGAGCCGGCTAGTCATCGCCGTACCCCAACCGCTCGATCCGCTTCTTGATCCGATCTTTCACCCGCTTCGCCTCCCGTCTCTGGCGGTCGGCCGGCCAGTCCTCGATCCCGAGCGCCCGGGCGTAGGCGCTGGTCCGTCGCTCGCCGGCTTGCATCAACGCGAACACCCGAGCGTCCCCCGGCAGGAGGTCTCGAAGTATCTCGCTTCGCGTCTTTGCCGCGCTCGCGATCCGCTCCGCCGCGTCCTCCGCGCGCTCGACGATGGCCGCGGGATCCGCGTCCTCGTCCCAGAGATACTTCCCCTGGATTGGCGAAAGCTCGACAGTCTCCAGGTCGGCGCGGCGCTTCCGGTGCCGGTCTTCGGAACGCAAGAGATTCTTCAGGTCGCCGTCCGCTGAGATCCGCAGGTAGGCGTCCAGCGTCTGGCGCTCGGGCCGATACGACGACGGATTCCGGAGGAGGGTCAGAATCGCCTCCTCGGCGGCGGTCTCCGGGATGGACGGGTCGAGACGCGGATAGCGCCGTCGGAGCCAGGTAGCCAGGGGATCGAGGTACGCCTCGGCGAGCTCGGAGCTGGCAGTCGGGTCGCCGGCGGCCAGGCGCTCCCACAGTGCGCGGCCAGTCTCCACCGGCGACGGAGTCACGGATGCCACGGTCATCGCACCAGCCTCGATCGGCGACCGCGAGGGCGCGCACTCGTGCGCTCGCCCCATTTCTGCAACGGCCATGAGACTAAGCGTGTCTCGCTCGGCTGTCAATCCCCGTCGGTGGGCTCTCTTGCGCGGCGGATCCTGGCCGGCTAGAATGCCTCGCGAACCCTGGTGGCACCCTCCTGCCCGGTTGGGTGGGTCCCGGGCGTGTGAACGCCCCGGGGTCTGGGATGGGCGTGTGAACGCCCCGGGGTCTGGGATGGGCGTGTGAACGCCCCGGGGTCTGTCATAGGAGAGCGATGCGCCGTGCCGGGAATACCACGATCGATCCACCCGTTTCCCGCCCGCATGGCTCCGGAGATCGCGCTTGCCCAGGTCGCGGCGCTCCCGCCGGGCTCGCGCGTGCTCGACCCGATGGCGGGATCGGGTACGGTCGTCCGGGTCGCCGCCAGCCAGGGGCATCAGGCGATTGGCTTCGACCTGGATCCCCTGGCGGTGTTGATGGCGAGGGTGTGGACGACGCCGATCGACGCGGCGCTGCTGCGTCGGAGGGCGGCGTCTCTGGTCGAGACGATCCGTGCCCGACCGGGGGTGACGGTCAGCCTGCCGTGGATCGACGACGACGCGGAAACCCGCGCCTACGTCGACTACTGGTTCGGCACGGAGCAGCGCGCCGCCCTGCGCCGCTTGAGCGCCGCGCTCCAGGAGACCGCCGGTCCGATCGGCGATGCCCTGCGCCTTGGCCTCAGTCGGATCATCGTGACCAAAGACCGTGGCGCCTCCCTCGCCCGCGACGTGTCCCACAGTCGACCCCACCGCGTGTACGCGGCGAACGGCTTTCCGGTGCTCGACGAGTTTCTGCGCGCGGTGACGCGCCTGGCCGAGCAACTGGAGGCGGAGCCGCCGCCCGGCCAGGCGATCGTCGCCACCGGCGATGCCCGACAACTCGCGTCGATCGAAACCGGCTCGATCGACGCGGTGATCACGTCGCCGCCCTATCTCAACGCGATCGATTACCTGCGCGGCCACCGGCTGGCGCTCGTCTGGCTGGGCTATCGGCTCGACGAGCTGCGCGCCGTGCGCTCCGAGGCTGTCGGGGCCGAGCGGGCGCCGGCTTCGTTCGCCGACGCGGATCTGGCGGCTGAGCTGACCGCGCCGCTCGCGCCGCTCGACCGGCTCCCTCCGCGCCAGCGGCGAATGCTCGATCGCTACGTCCTCGACCTGCACCGGGTGCTGGTCGAGATCCACCGCGTGCTGCGTCCGGGGGCGACCGCGGTGCTGGTCATCGGCAACTCGCGCGTGCGCGGCGTCTTCATCAGAAACGCCCGGGCGCTGACCGGCGCCGCCGAGCGGATCGGGCTTCGCCTGACGAGTGAAGACGAGCGGGTGCTCCCACCCGACCGGCGCTACCTTCCGCCGCCGCGCACCCCGGGGGCGTCCGGCCTCGAAAAGCGCATGCGCAGCGAGACCGTGCTAACCTTTACGCGCTGAGACGGCGGCTTCGGATTCGTCCGTCGGCGCCGCGCGGTTGGGCGCTTCTCGTCTTCTGGCTTCTGAATCCTGGATTCTCGATTCGTTTCGGAGGTCGCTCGGCATGATCGACGTGCTGGTCGCGGTGGCGCTGTTCGTCGTGGGCGCGGGGCTGGCGATCTGGGCGACCGAGCGGCTGCTGGAAGGACTCGTCGGGCTGGCCCGCCTGACCGCGCTCTCGACCTTCGCGGTTGGCGCGGTGCTCTCGGGCTTCGAGGCCGAGAACGTCGCGGTCGGGCTGGCGGCCGCCTTTCACGGCGGCGCGCCGATCGCCCTCGGCACGGTCTTCGGCGGCGCGACGTTCCTGGTGTGCATCGCGCTTGGCCTGGGCGCGTTGCTCTACCCGATCCGGGTGCGGCTTCCCACCGGCTTCCTCGTCGTCCTGGCGGTCGCCCCGCTGCTGCCGGGTCTCGCGGTCTTCGGCCCGACGACGAGTCGGGTGGCCGGCGTCGTCCTGCTGATCGTCTTCGTCGGCTGCATGGCCTACCTGATCGCGGCGTCGCGCGGCCACGCCTTCATGGAGAGTGACGAGGTGCGGGAGGCAGCCGAGGAGAAGCCGGATTGGCCCGAGGCGCTGGGGATGACCGTCCTGGGGCTGGTCGCGGTCGGCATCGGCGGCGAGCTGGTAGCGACCGGTGCCAGCCGGGTGATCACGACGCTGGGTGTGCCGGCCCTCCTGATGGGCATGGTGATCACTCCCGCGGCGATCGAGCTGGAGGAGGTCGCGCGCCAGGCTATCCCTACCCGCGAAGGCCATCCCGAGGTCAGCGCCGGGAATCTGGTCGGAACGCTGCTCTATTTCGTCCTGTTCAACCTCGGCTTGATCGCGCTGATCGCGCCGGTCGCGGTCGATCCGCGGATCTGGCGGCTGGACTGGCCATTCCTGGTCGTCGCGACCTGGCTGGCGACCTTGTTCCTCGCCCGCGGCCGAATCGGCCGCCTCGAAGGCGCCTCCCTGATCGTCCTGTACCTGGTGTACGCGGCGCTCCACCTGGTGTAGGCGAGAGCCGGTACGAGGCCCCTTCCCTGACGGCAACCGTTTCCCGGGCGCTTGCTTGCCGCGCCCGGAGAGCGCTCGTAGTATTGAAGTGGGATGGTGTGTCCCCTAAAATAGTACCCCTGTCCCCTGTCCGACTCGTTTGAAGACCGATATAGTGTGACCTGTGACGAACGACGTAGAACGAACGCGCGAGAACGGCCGCGTCCTGGTGGTCGAGGACAACCCGGGCATCGCCGAGGTGCTGCGCGGCTTGCTCGAGACCCGAGGCTATCAGGTGGATCTCGCCGGTAGCCTGGCCGAGGGGCTGCGGAAGATCCGCTCCGCGGATCTGACGCTCCTCGACGTCATCCTGCCGGACGGCAACGCGCTCGATCTCTGCCGCCTGGTTCGGGCTACTCCCGAGTTGTCGCGCCATCCGATCATCCTCCTCAGCGCGCGGGGCAGCGCCTCGGATCGGGCCCGCGGTCTGAAGGCGGGGGCCGACGATTACCTGGCGAAGCCTTTCGACGCCGAGGAGCTGCTGGCGCGCGTGCGCACGCTGTTCCACACCCGCCGAATCGAGGCCGACCTCCGCCAGCACGCCCGCCAGCTTTCGGCGCTGCGTCACCTGACGACGATTCTCGTCAACACCGTCGAGGTGGCCGGGCTGGCCCAGCGCATCACCGACGCGGTGCCCGAGGTGTTCGGACCAGATTCGTCGTTCATCGGCGGACTGCTCTGCTCGGTCGACACCGCCACCGGGTCGATGCGCGTCCACGCCATGACCGATGTGCCGGTGACCCGGGCCGCGGCCAAGCTCCTGGACCGTCCCTTGCAGGGCTACGAGTCGCGGTTCGATCCCCCGGCGAATCTCTTACAAAAAGTCGCCCTGACCGGCGTTCCCCAGGAGTCGAG
>JAJPKB010000062.1 GCA_021323915.1 Chloroflexota bacterium
GACGACGCCGCGTGGGAGCGTGCCTTTACTCTGAATCACCTGAGCGCCGTTCGGCTCACGCGTGAGGTCTTGCCGCACCTGCGTCGGCAGGGCGGGGGCAGCATCGTCTATTCGACCTCGATCTCGATCAAGCAGCCGATCGAGAATCTGATCCTTTCGAATAGCATTCGCGGCGCGGTCGTCTTGATGGCCAAGACCCTCATGCAAGAGGTCGCGCGCGAGAACATCCGGGTCAACGTGGTTTGCCCGGGGAGAATCTACACCGAGCGGATCGAGCAGCTCGACGCGGCCCGCTCTCAGCGCACCGGGCTGCCGGTGAGCGAGGTGGCCCGCCAGGCGGAAGCGGCGATTCCGATGGGACGCTCCGGTCGGCCGGATGAGTTCGCCGATACCGTGGTCTACCTCTGTTCGAGCCGGGCCAGCTTCATCACCGGCACGGTGATCCAGATCGACGGGGGACAGTACCGAGGGGTATTTTAGAGCTTTACGACGTCGAAGAGCTTCTTCTCGCAGATGCCCTCGATGCGCGCCTCGACCTCCACGTAGGGCTCGAGACCGGAGCCCTGGAGCTTGTCGCGCAGAAGCTCGTCGACCTGGTAGATTCCCGCCGAGTTGGTCATGGTGATCTCGATCTTGACCGGCTTGGCGATACCGGGCAGAATGGCCACCTTCTCGATCGCCGCGGCCGAAACCGAGTGGATGTTGATCTGGCCGGCTTGATAAGGGATTCGCGAGCGTCCTTGAGACATATCGAGGGCATCGCCCACGCGGACGGCGCCTGCCTCCAAGGTCAGCGGGTGGCCGCCGGCCCGGTGCCCGATGATCGCGTGAAGCGCTTCCGACGTCAGGGCCGTGCGTTCCGTCTCCTCGTAAATGGGAGCGAGCAACCGGCCGATCACCGGCGTCGCCACGATCAGGCTGTAGGTTTCGTGCTCGGAGCGGTGAATCGCCATGCCGACGTCATGGAGGAGGGCGCCAAGCACGACGACGATCTCCGCGTCGCTCACGGCGAGTCCGTAGTCGTGAACGACGCCGGAGACGCCCCCGCTCTCGACGATCATGCGGAATAGCCTCAGCGACGTGTTGGCCACGATCTGGACGTGAACTGGCCCGTGGTCACTCATATCCAATCGATTCGCGTTGGTATTTGCCGAGCACCAGAGCTGATAAAGCTGCTGGTCGGCGTTGACCTCGGCGACGAGCTGCCTGAGCTTTGGGTTGTGGCGAGCGGGAACTCGAATCTCCAGGTGAGGCCCGGTCGCCAGCCCGACAACCGTCGCTCCCCCCACGGTCGGTTTCGCGGAAATCTCACCCAGCACGTCGTCCACGACGCCACCTCCACGTGGGAGGAATCCGCAGGGATTGGGCCAGCGTCATGATTCAAAGGGCCTCGCCGGCTGGAAGACTTGGCTAAGGATCCGTCTCACGCTTGGAAACGTTGGATTGCCGATCCGACGCTCGGGCCAACCCGCTACCGCGGTTCCAGCAGCTTTCGACTGCTCTACCGATCGGTCGTCGCGTAGTGCGGAGGCTTGTCCCCGCTCCGGGCAACGGGACGGGCGTAACAAGCCTCCGTACTACCGAGTTTCCGTCCGCTTACTCCTCCAAGGCCGGAACCGCTCTACGATTCGAATCTGGATTTGACAGTCACCGGTGGGTCCGCTACGCTGATTCAGAAAGCCTACCGTACCGCGAGGAGAGCCGACAAACTCATGGACATTCAAGCGCTGGGACCCAATCCCCTCAGGGAGGGACTACGACTGGAGCGGACCCCGGAGCCCTGCGTCATGATAATCTTTGGCGCTTCGGGGGATCTGACCCGTCGCAAGCTGATCCCAGCGCTCTACAACCTTTCCCGCGAGCGGCTGATTCCCCCGGGCTTCAGCGTGGTCGCGTTCGCGCGACGAGACATCGGAACGGAGCGATTTCGCGCCGCGATGCTCGATGGCGTCAACCAGTTCTCGCGAAGCAGGCCGGCGCAGCCGGCGGTCTGGGAGACGTTCGCGCAAGGCGTCTATTACCTCCAATCCGACTTTTCCGACCCGGCGGGCTACCAGACCCTGGGCGCGCTGCTCGATCAGATCGATCGGGAGCGGGGCACCGCCGGGCATCGCGTCTTCTACCTGGCGACTCCTCCGAGCGCTTATTCGGAGATCATCCGTCAGCTCGGCGCCTCCGGTTTGGCGCGCCCGTCCGGTTCGGGCGCCTGGTCGCGGATCATCATCGAGAAGCCGATCGGACACGATCTGGAATCGGGCACCGAACTGAACCGACAGGTCGCCGAGGTCTTCAACGAGGACCAGGTCTACCGCATCGACCACTATCTCGGGAAGGAGACCGTCCAGAATATCCTCGTCTTTCGTTTCGCGAACGGCATTTTCGAGCCAATCTGGGACCGGCGCTACATCGACCACGTTCAGATCACGGTGAGCGAGAGCATCGGAATGGAAGGCCGCGCCCGTTACTACGACGAGACCGGCGCGTTGCGCGATATGGTCCAGAACCACCTGATGCAGCTTCTCTCGCTGGTGGCTATGGAGCCGCCGGTGGCGTTTGATGCCGATGCCGTCCGTGGTGAGAAGGTGAAAGTCTTGCACGCGATTCGCCCGATCCATCGCGCGGACGTGCCGCGCTACGTCGTCCGCGGGCAATACGGTCCCGGTTCGGTGGGCGCGGAGAACGTGCCGGGCTACCGCGAGGAGCCGGGCGCGAATCCTAATTCGTCGTGCGAGACCTTCGTCGCGATGAAGCTTTTCATCGACAACTGGCGCTGGGCGGATACGCCGTTCTATCTGCGAACCGGAAAGCGTCTGCCACGGCGGGTCAGTGAAATCGCGATTCAGTTCAAGCGCGCCCCGCACCTGCTTTTCCGTCAGGCGGCGGAGGGATTGGAGCCGAACGTTCTCGTGCTGCGCATACAGCCGAACGAGGGCATCGCGCTCCGGGCCGGGGCGAAGGTCCCGGGGCCGACGGTCCAGATTCGATCGATCAATATGGATTTTGTCTACGGTCTGTCGTTCGGCGTCGAACAGCCCGAGGCTTATGAGCGGCTGCTGCTGGACTGCATGCTCGGCGATTCGACGCTTTTCACCCGCAGCGACGAGGTGGAGGCCGCCTGGCGGTTACTGATGCCCATTCTGGAGAACTGGCAGGAGCGCCCCGCGGTCGATTTTCCGAACTATCCGGCCGGCACCTGGGGACCAGACGCGGCCCACGGACTGATCGAAGAAGATGGCCGCCGCTGGCGACGGCTATGAGCGAGGGCACCGTGGACCAGTCGACCGAGTTCGGTCTGCCGCTCGACGGCTCTGTCACCGCCGACGCGATCGAGGAAGCGCTGTCTGCTTCCTGGCGTCAGCTTCGCTCGGCCCAGGGCGACGCTCAGCCAGTCGCACGGGCGAGTGTCCTGAGCCTGATCGTTTGCGTCGTCGATCCCTCCGCCAAGGACCGGGTGCTGCAAGCGATTCAGCACCTGTCGCGGCAACATCCATCTCGCACGATCATCCTGCTCCCGGACCTCAGGGCGTCCGATACGAACGTGAAGGTCTGGTTCGCCACCGGCGTCTCCGGTAGCGGCGACCAGGAGCGGGCGGTGTTCGGGGAGCAGGTGGTGATCGCCGCCCGCGGATCGGCGATCAGCTATTTGCCCTCGCTCACCGATCAGCTGATGCTGACGGATCTGCCGTCGTTCCTCTGGTGGGTCGGCGATCTTTCCTCGTCGCGGGCCATGTTGTTCGAGCGCCTGACGAGCCTGGCGGATCGGCTGGTGACCGATTCGTCCGACTTCGGTCTGCTCGGGCCGTCGATGGACCAGCTGTACCGGTTGGCGCGGCGACGGCATCAACCCTGCGCGCCGAGCGATCTCAACTGGGCCCGCCTGACGCCCTGGCGCGAGCTGGTTGCCCAGTTCTTCGACTCCCCATCGCTTCGTCCCCACCTTTACCATCTCGACGACGTGGAAATCGAATACAGTGTCCCCGGCGGCGCGGGGCCGGCCCAGGGATGGCTGCTGCTGAGCTGGCTTGCCCACCAGCTCGGCTGGCGGCTCGATGAAACGTCGACGATCCAGCCCGGCAGCGCATCCCGCGATCGCTTGCGCCGCGCGGATGGAGGAATGGTACGGGTGGCGCCGCGGGCGGTGCGCGGAAGCGGTCTCGACGGGCTGGTCCGCGTCTCCCTGGGAGCGGGCCGGGTCGCCCGGTTCCTGGCGGTACGCGAGGACGACAACGGACACGTGTTGACCGAAGCGGACGTGCCGGGCGCACCAACCCTTCGCCGGATCGCGCGCTACGAGTCTCCCGACCTGAGCTCGTTACTCGCCGACGAGATGATGCTCTTTCAGCGCGACCACGTCTACGAGGCGACCCTCCGTGTGGCGGTCGATCTGAGCGACGGGATCCGGGTGTCCCAACGCTGAGCCATTCCGCGGAACGATCGAGCGGGCAGCATTCTGCCGCGAGGAGAAACGTGATGACGTCGGTCGCCGAGAACGTCGCGCCCGTTCACGGCCTTCGGATTCGCTACTGGGATGCCGGGGCTGGCGCGCCGGTGGTGCTGGTGCACGGCATCGGCGCGTCCCTCGAATATTGGCGCTTTACGATCGACGCGCTGGCGCGGAACAACCGGGTGATCGCGCTCGATCTGCCGGGGTGCGGCTTCTCCGAGCGTGGTCCGCGCGTTCCGACGCTCGACGAAACGGCTGACCTCATGATCGGCTTTCTCGACGCGTTGGATTTGGGCCGGGCTAGCTTCGTCGGCAACTCGCTCGGCGGCCTGGTGTGCCTGGAAACGGCCTTGCGCTATCCTGATCGGCTCGATCGGCTGATTCTCTCGAACAGCGCCGGACTCGGTCACGAGGTCAGCGTCTTCTGGCGTCTCGTCGCCGTCCCTGGACTTGGAACCGCCCTCATCGAGCTCAACCGTTGGCTGGCGCTACGAGAAATGATCAACCTGTTCTACCATCCCCGGGGATCGGAGCCCGAGCTCATCGCCCGCTGCAAAGAGTGGGTCGCGCGTCCCGATCTGACCGACACGATCGTCAGCGCGGCGCGTTCGGGTGTCGATCTTCGCGGTCAGCGTCCCGAGATTATCCGCCTGTCACGCCTCTCCGAGATCCGCGCCCCGACGCTCCTGGTGTGGGGCCGGAATGACTGGATCATTCCTCCTTCGCACGGCGAGGTCGCGCGGCGCTTGATTCCCGATGCGCGATTGGTCGTGCTCGATCGCTGTGGCCATTGCCCACAGCTCGAGCAACCCGACGCGTTCAACGAGATAGCGGTCGCTTTCTTGAACGACGGCACCCCTTGATCTCGCGGTCGACGGACCGGCACGCGCTCTGCATGTCGTTTTGGAGCTAGAGCGACGGAGGTGCTGGTGAGTACGGCCGCTGATTGCTTGATCGAGACGATTTATCACTGGGGCGTCGATACGGTCTTCGGGTTACCGGGCGACGGCATCAACGGAATCCTCGAATCCTTACGCCAGCGCGCGGACCGGATCCGCTTCATTCAGGTGCGGCACGAAGAGGCCGCGGCCTTCATGGCGTGCGCCTACTCGAAGTACACCGGGCGCCTGGGATGCTGCCTGGCTACGTCGGGCCCCGGCGCCATTCACCTCTTGAATGGCCTGTACGACGCGAAGCTCGATCAGGTGCCGGTTCTCGCCCTGACCGGTCAAACGTATCACGATCTCATCGGCTCGCACTACCAGCAGGAGATCAACGAGCTGGCCCTTTTCGCCGACGTCTCGGTGTACAACCAGCGGGTGATGGGACCATCCAACGTGCGCATCGTCGCCGACGTCGCCTGTCGTTCGGCCCTGGCAAACCGCGGCGTCAGCCACGTCTGCTTCCCCACTGACATGCAGCACTGGAAAATGCCCGGATATCCATCGTCGGCCCGGGTGCTTGGCTCGACGTCCGACGTCTACGCGTTCGGTCATTGCTTGCCGTCGACGGGCGAGCTTCAGCACGCGGCGTCCATTCTCAACCGGGCGAAGCGACCGTGCATCCTCGCCGGCCAGGGAGCGCTCGGCGCCGGGCCTGAGCTCGAAGCGATCGCCGACAAGCTGGGCGCGCCGATCGTGAAAGCGTTGCTGGGCAAGGCGTGCGTTCCCGACGACAGCCCGTTCACGACCGGCGGTATCGGCCTCCTCGGGACAAAGCCCTCCGAGGAGGCGATGGCGAACTGCGACGCTCTGCTGATCGTCGGCAGCACGTTTCCCTACATGGATTTCTATCCCAAGCAGCACCGGGCGCACGGCATTCAAATCGATATCGACCCGGTCCGGATCGGGCTGCGTTATCCGGTCGAGGTTGGAATGGTCGGCGATGCACGGGCGACCCTCCAGGCCCTGACCCCGCTGATCAGGACTCATACCGACCGCAGCTTCCTCGAGGAAGCCCAGCGTGGCATGCAGGACTGGTGGAGACTGATCGAAGCGCGCGCCACTTCGGACGCGATGCCGATGCATCCGGAGGTGGTGGCGCGCGCGGTGTCCGAGCTTGCCCACGACGACGCGATCGTGTCGACGGACAGTGGCACGATCACGACCTGGATCGCTCGCCAGTTCAAGATCCGCCGTGGCCAACGCTTTTCGCTCGCCGGCAACCTGGCGACGATGGCGTGCGGGCTGCCGTACTCGATCGCGGCGAAGGTTGCCTATCCGGACCGCCAGTCGATCGCCTTCGTCGGCGACGGGGCGTTCACTATGCTGATGGGCGAGTTCGCGACCGCCGTCAAATACGACCTGCCGATCCTCTGCGTGGTGATCAAGAACAACGTGCTCGGTCAGATCATGTGGGAGCAGATGGTCTTTCTGGGGAACCCGCAGTACGGGGTTGATCTCTGGCCGATCGACTTCGCCGGCTACGCGCGCGCTTGCGGGGGAGTCGGATTCTGTGCTGACCGACCGCAGGACGTGAAGCCGATGATCGACGAGGCGATGCGCTCGGGCAAGCCGGCCATCGTCGAATGTATCGTCAACCCCTACGAGCCGCCGATGCTAGCCGAGATCACGCCAGAGCAGGCGATCCATCTGGCCGAGGCGCTGGCCCGCGGCGAGCCAAACCGCAACCGAATCGCCGAGACGATCTTCCGCGATCGGGTGCGCGAGCTGATTAAATCGTAATGCAAAGAGATCCCACCCCTCCCTGGCTTCCGCTCGCGAAAGCCGGGGAGGGGTGGGAAATTCTCACCTCGTTCCGACCGGCTGAAGCAGGCCCAGATGCTCGTCGATTTCGCGCTGGTACGCGTCGACTTTGACTGCCTCGAGTTCGTCGAGAGTAACCGCTCGACCAACCTTGCCGGATTCGAAGAGCGCGTAGACCAGCGCGGTATCACGCCGCCCGACCGCGCCGTCGACCTCGGGCTTTCGTCCGTTCTGGATGCAATCCGCGAATTCGTAGTACTCGGTCGCGAGGATCTTCGCATCGGTCTCGACGAAGGGAAAGTTGTAGGTCCAGACGCGCTCGCCGCCGAAGAGGTGGGCAGCCACCGGACTGAGGCGATAGCTGGGGGCGTAGTCGAGGAGGCGCTCGTCGGAGATCTCTTTGCCCCCGTCGAAATAGAGCTTCAGCGGGCGTCCGTTGCGGTCGCCGGGTGAGGTCAGCGATCCCTTGCTGCCGTAAACGTGTCGGCCGTGCATCGGCTGGCCGTGGCCGGCGTGGTGGTTGATCCACTGACCGACCGCGCCGCTCTTGAACCGGATGTATCCGAACATGGCATCCTCACCGGTCGCCTCGACCTTGTCGGGAACCTGATCGGCCCACTTCGCGTAGAAGCCGCCCGGACCGGCGCTGTTGGTCTTGTACCGGTACTTTTCGTACAGGCGCGCATCACCGAACACCGATTCGACGTCGCCCATGTAATACATCAGGATGTCCGCGTTGTGGACGCCCGCGTCCAGGGTCAGAGTGCCCCGAAGCTTCTGGTGACGCCACGGGGTGATGAAGAGCTGGTTTCCTCCGCCGATCCCGGTCTCGATCATGAGCTGGGGCGTTCCGATCGCGCCGTCGTCGAGCAAAGCCTTCGCGAGGCGATTGATTGGATCGCGACGGTAGTTTTCGGCGACGGAGAGAATCTTACCCTTCTCACGGGCGGTCTCCATGATCAGGTTGCAGCCACGCAGGGTGATCGCCAGGGGCTTCTCGACCTGCACGTGCAGGTTGGCGCGCAGGCATTCGGTGGCCGCACGGTGGTGGGAACCGGTATCGGTCGGAACGTCGGCGCCCTGGATCTCCGGCATCGCCTTGACCATATCGGCGATGCTGGTGAACACTCTCGGACGGCTGCCGAGCGACGCTTTCGCCTCGTCGGCGAGGTCCTCGGCGTTCTTCTCGTTGATATCGCAGACCGCGACCAGATCGATGTTGCGAAAGTCCGAGTTGTAGAGCGCGGTCACGCCGGTGAGGTGGCGGCGTCCCATGCCACCGCAGCCGACGATCGCGATCGGCGTGCGCGTCATCCGAGATCCTCCTCGAATACTTCGAATCGATCCCCGGCCGACAGCCGGGTGGGTGCGAGGGGTAGAACCAGAGCCAATAGTATCACAAATCAGCGTGCCGACTGAAAGGCAAGACCCGGCGAAAGATCCGTGACGGGAGCGCGCCGCTACTTCAGGCTCGAAAGGAAGTCAACCAGGTTGTTCAGATCGTTCGGCGAAATGTTTCCGCCGTACGCCGGCATGTTCCTGCCGCCGTTGAGGACCCGCGTGATCAATTGGGGCCGGGTGTAGCGCGAGCCCACGTGGGTGAGATCGGGCCCCCGGAGTCCGCCGGTGCCAGCGATCATGTGACAGTTATGGCAGCCCAGGTGCTGAAAAACGATCGCGCCCTGCTGGGCCGAGGGGCTCATCTCCGCGGTGACGGTGGCCGGAACCGGACCCGGATCGAAATTAGGTGACCAGGGAGCGATATCCCCCTGACGGACGAGCACCGCGATCGCGAGGGCTGCGATTACGACGATGCCGACTGCCCAGGGGCGCCGGGAGGGTGCCCGCTCGCCCTGGTTTGCCACGAACGGAAGTGCCAGCAGCAACACCGCGACGGTGAGCGGAAAGACCAGAATGAAGACGTTTTCGATGCTGGGTGGGATCAGCGCGAACAGCGCGAAGTACCAGATGAAATACCAGTCGGGACGAGGGTTCGCCTGGACAATCGTCGGGTCGGCGAGCTGACCGAGCTGCGGCGGTCCGATGATCGCCGCGAGGACGACGACCACCGCGCCGACGCCCAGCGCGAAGACGACATCTTTCCACGCGGCATCGGGGAAGAATGGGATACCATTCTCCAAGATTTCGTGGTAATGCCGTTCGTAGGTTTCGGGCTCAACCGGCACGCCGGGCTTGGGCGGCTCAGAAATACCGAGAAAGATAACCAGATAGAGATGGACCCCGATCAGGAGAAACATGAGCGCCGGAATCAAGAAGACGTGGGTCGCGTAGAAGCGGGTGAGCGTCGCGCCGCCGACCGTTTGTCCGGCGACGACCAGCTGCGCCAACTGCTCCCCGATGAAAGGGGTGCGGCCGACTTGCTCCGCGGCAACCACCACCGCCCAGTAGGCGTTCTGGTCCCAGCGAAGCAGCTGGCCGGTGAAGGCCATGCCCAGGGTGAGGAAGAAGAGAATGACGCCAGTGAACCAGTTGAGCTCACGCGGAAACTTGTACGATCCGACGAGGAACTCGTGGGCGAGGTGAATCGCGATCAAGATGACCATCGCTGAGGCGCCGAAGTAATGGATTCCCCGGATCAGGCTTCCCAGGACGGCGGAGTTGGTGATGAAGTCGATCGACTGATAAGCGCTGTTCGGCGCTGGCACGTAACTCATCGCGAGCGCGACGCCGGTGATTACCTGGAAGACGAACGCCGTCAGAGTCGCGCTGCCGAAGACGTACCACCAATCGACGCCCCGGGGAACCGGGTGCTCGATGACGGGTAGAATGGCACCCGAAATGCCCAGGCGCGTGTTCAACCAGTGATAGAACCCTTTTCCTCCGTTCATCGCATCCTCGTCAGCCGACCGGCAGCGGGCGAGTCAGAATCTCCAGCTCGCCGTTTTGCGTGCGCACCAGGTATCGGAAGAGCGGCCGCGGGGGTGGCCCCGCCGCTACCGTTCCGTCCGAGTAATACACGCCGCCGTGACAGGGGCAGAGAAAGATGCGCGCGTCGGGAAGCCAGTTCACCGGGCAACCAAGATGAGTGCAGTTGACGGCGAAGACGGTGAAGTCGCCCGGCGACAAGCTGTTGCGCCTGACCCAGACCGCGGTTCGCGCGGTTTGACCCGCCCAGGGCAGCGGGGATGGGTCTTCGTAACTCACCTGGACCGTCTGGCCCACCCGAAAATTCGAGACCGGTCCCAAAGACCGCCAGAGGTTTACCGCCGGATGAATCAGCGGGCTGAGCAGGTAGGCGACGATCGGAATGCCGACCACCGCGGCGGCCAGCGCGCTCAAGGCAATACTCAGCCGCCCGAGGAACTCCCGTCGGCTTACTTCATCAGCCACGTCGTAGCTCCCTGATCCAGCCAGCCAGCGCGATCGCGAAGACGACGATCCCGGCCACCGAGAAGGCCAGGCTGGTAATCAGGCCGGCCATCACCATCGTGATGCCGGCTGCCATGACCGCCGGCCAGATGGTTGGACGTGGAAGGTGAATCGTCGGCCCGTGCTCGGTCGGTTGGCGCTGAACGGGCTGGCTGGCAACTGGATCTGTCACGTCATTACTCCGTTGCTCCGGGCGGGTGCATGATCGAGGCTCGCGCTATCGTCCTCGGACGTTCCCTCGAACCATCGGAAGAAGACGATGGCCACGGCGCCCAGGTACCAGGAGCCACCGCCGATCCACATCAGCAGCCCGCCGATTTGTTGATCGATGAGAGAAGTCATGCCCAGCGCGTCGCGCACTGCCGAGTATGGTGGGCCCAGCGCGTAGGTCGGATAGAGCACCGTGGTGGCGAACGTCAGCAGCGCCGCGAGGCCGGTCGAGCTGATCGCCGCTCCGAACAGGAGGGCGATTCGCGCCAGCGCGGGGATCGGCGCGAGGGACAGGCCCGGTCGCACGATCAGCCACCAGAAAAGCGTCGCCGAGCCGAGGAAGCAAAGGTGCTCGCACAGATGAATGACCTCGTTCCCGAGCGCGGCTTCGTACAGGCTCGGGAGGTGCCAGACCCACATCGACACCGCGTAGAGCACCAGCGAGGGGACCGGGCCGGCTGCCTTTCGAATGAAGGAGCTCTCGGGAACGGCGCCGAGCACCCGCGCCAGCAGGGAGTCCGGTAAGCCCCAGAGCATCAGCGGCGGTACGACGAAGAGCAGTAGAACGTGCTGGAACATATGCGCAGTGAAGAGATATCGGTCCGAAAGCGCGTCGAGCGGTGAGGCCAGGGCAAGCGCCAGGATCGATAAACCACCATAATAGCTCGCGATCCGCCATCGATCCGTCGACGGTAGGGCGGTGGGCCGTTGGACTGAAAACGAACGATCAGGAACAAGGAATCTTGCCCGCTTCAGCCACGCCGGGTACAGCAGCGCCAGCGCGACGATCCCGCCGACGATGCTGGGATCGAAATTCCATTGCTTCAGGAGATCAAAGTCCAAAGGTACACCACCGGGAAAATCACCACCCAGACCCCGTCGACGAAATGCCAGTAGTAGGAAATGGTGTGGACGGCCGAGCTCGCGCGTAGTCGATCAGGACCGGGGCCGACGAGGCTGGCGATGATCGACATCGAGATCAAACCGACCAGCACGTGAAGCCCGTGAAATCCGGTCAGGGTGAAAAAGGTCGAGCTCCAGAGGTTGGTGTTGATTGTCACGTTGCTCTGGTAGAGGCGAGTGTACTCGATGCCCTGTCCGATCAGGAAAATCGCACCCAGGGCGATCGTGATCAAGAGCCAGCGCCGCACGCCAGCCGAGTCGTTGTGGTGCAGGTGCGACGTGACTCGCTCCATCGTGCCGCTGCTGGCAAACAGAAAGACGCTGAAAATCGCGGTCGTGCCCACGTCGAGAACGTGGGCGGTTGGTCCGCCAGTGCTCTGGCCGCGGTAGACGATGTACGTGATGATCAGCGATGCGAAGAAGATGGCTTCCGAGCTAATGAAGACGAGAATACCCAGCGCGTTGGGGTCCATGCGTTGGATCCCTTCGATCGGGGGAGCCGTTTCTTGCAGGTGCCCGATCGCGCTGGAGGCTGGCTGTCGTGCCATCGACTAGCTCACCTTCGATCCGGATTTTCAGGATGCTTCAGGTCCCAAAGCGGCCGCCGGCTGTGAACGGGCGGGACCGTCGCGAAATTGTACGGTGGAGGTGGTGAGGTCGTCGCCCATTCGAGGGTCCAGGCGTCCCAGGGATCGTTACCCGCGGGGCGGCCAAAGCGCATGCTCACCACCAGATTCCACACCATTACTACCACCGAGGCCGCCAGGATGAGCGCGCCGATCGTCGACCAGAAGTTCAGCTCGGCCAGGCCGGGAAAATCCGGATACGTATAGACGTGGCGCGGCATACCCAGGAGACCCAGGAAGTGCATCGGGAAGAAGGCCAGGTTCAGGCCGACGATCGTCAGCCAGAAGTGCCACTTTCCCAGCGTCTCCGACACCATGCGGCCGGTCATCTTGGGAAACCAGTAGTACATGCCGGCGAATAACCCCATGACGCTGCCGCCGTAGAAGACGTAGTGCAAGTGGGCGACGATGAAATAGCTGTCGTGGACCTGCCAATTCACCGGGACGGTCGCGAGCATCGGACCGGTCAGGCCACCGATAATGAACTCGCCGATAAAGCCGATGGCGAACAGCATGCTCGTCGTCCAGCGAATCGCTCCCCGCCACATCGTCGCGACCCAGTTAAAGACCTTCACCCCGGTGGGGATGGCGATGAGCATGCTCGCGCCGGCGAAAAACGTGTCAAGGGTCAGTCCGAGGCCGGAGGTGAACATGTGGTGGGCCCACACCGAAAGCGCCAGGAAAGCGATCGCAACCGTTGAAGCCGCGATGAACGTGTAGCCGAAGATCGGCTTGCGGGCGAAAACCGGAATGACTTCGGAAATCATGCCGAAGACCGGCAGGATCAGGATGTACACCTCGGGATGGCCCAACCACCAGAAGAGATGCTCCCAGAGGAGCACGTTGCCGCCAGCGCCCACGTTAAAGAAGTTCGCGCCGAGCCCCCGCGACAGGAGCAGCATCACCTGGGCCGCGGCCAGCGTCGGGAACGCCCAGAGAATGAGGAAAGAGTTGATCAGGACCGTCCAGACGAACAGCGGCAGACGGGAGATTCGCAGACCTGGCGCGCGGAACGCCAGGATCGTCACGATCAGGTTGACCGAGGTGGCGATCGTGCCCACGGCGGTCACGAGAAGGGCAGCCGCCCAGTAGTCAGGGCCGGGGTTGGCCGTGGTCGTGAAAGGTGGAAGGGTCTGTGGCACGTACATGAACCACATGCCATCCGGCGCTCCACCGGCCACGAAGCTGAAGTAGAGAAAGATACCGCCAAAGACGAACAACCAGTAGCTCATCGCGTTCAGGCGCGGAAACGCCATGTCGCGGGCGCCGATCATCAGCGGGACGAAATAGTTAGCGAAGCCGACCAGCGTCGGCATGACCACCAGAAAGACCATCGTCGTGCCGTGCATCGTGAAGAACTGGTTGTAGGCTTCGGGGCTCAACACCCGCGCGTTGGGGGTGATCAGTTGAAGTCGCATGAAGACGGCTTCCAACCCGCCGATCAGGAAGAACACGAGGCTGGTGAGGATGTAGAGAACGCCAATATCCTTGTGGTCTACCGTCGCAAACCAGGACCAGAGTCCCTCGGGAGCGGACACGCGCGGATAGATTGGAGCGTAGGGGCGAGCTTGCTCAGCCATTTGTCATCCTTTAACCAATCCTCCTCGCGTCAGCGCAGGCTTTCCATGTACGCGGTGAGCGCATTGACCTGATCGGGCGTGAGCTTGAAGTTCGGCATCAGAACGCCGGGTTTGACCGCCTGGGGGTTTTGAAGCCATTGCGCCATGTGCTCGGGCGTGTTGGTCAGGACGCCAGCGCCGATTGTCGCTCGACTGGCAACGTGGGTCAGGTTAGGACCAGCCACGCCATTCGCCGGGGTGCCGGCGATCGCGTGGCAACTGCCACAGGTTTGACTCCGGAAGATCAAATCGCCCTCGACCGCGAAACTATTGGTTGGCGGCGCCGCCGGCTGCCGTTGCGAGCGAATCCAGGCCGCGTACTGGTCGGGTGGATCGGCCACCACCCGAATCGCCATGAAGGTGTGCTCGATTCCGCAGAACTCGGCGCACTGACCGAGATACGTGCCGGGCTGCAACACGGTAAACGTAAGGTCGTGGGTCTGACCTGGATTCGCGTCCTGCTTGCCGGCGAGCTGGGGCACCCAGAAGCTGTGAATCACGTCGGCGGACGTCACGTGAAGAACCACCGGTTCGCCGACGGGAACGTGCATCTCGTTGGCAGTGACGACGCCTTCGTTCGGGTAATCGAATTCCCACCACCACTGGTGGCCGACGACCCTGATCTCCACCGGATCGCCGCTCGGAGCTGAAATGGCGTGCATCGTCTGCACGGTGAGGATGAAGACGACGATCAGCAGCGCGGCCGGAATCGCCGTCCACAGGATCTCGACCTTGGTGTTGCCGGTGAACTGCGAAGCTTCTCGACCGGGCCGTTCGCGGTGAGCGAACGCGGAGTACAGAATCGTCCCTTCGACGCCGACAAAGATCAGGCCGGCGACGACGAGAAGGAACGTGAAGAGGCTAGCGATCGCTCCGGCTTGTGGCGAGGCCGGATTGAACGGCGAACGAGGATCGGCCAGAACGAGGTCCGGGTGGACGGCAAGTCCGATCGCCACGAACGTGCCCGCCAGTCGCCCGGCGAACGCATGAGAGACGATGGGCGCCTGAACGTAACCCGCGTGTCGTTCACCATGATTTCCCAAATGGGCTTCCCCCAATAAGTGCCGATCGGCGCGACGGTGGACTCATCCTGCTTAGAATCATACGCCGGGGCGGAATCTGTGTCTGTCGGGGAACGATCGCATGCTGGGTAAGGGATTACCTGGCAACGGGCCGTGCTATACTACGTTTACCTCGGCACCCAACCGAGATTCCGGCCGCCAACAGGCCGTTCGGGTTGCACTCAGTCTAGCGTTCTCTTATAGCAATCTACCCTCAACGTGAGCCTCAACATACCGCCGAAGGTGGGCAGATGACGTGGTGAGCGAGCGTCGGTCGTTCGACGGATTGATTGCCGTGTTGACGGCGGCCGGCGATCTGAAGCGCGTCGCCCGGGCCGGATGGGTGCGCGCCGGTGTACCCCATCCGGAGAGCGTTGCCGATCACAGCTACCGCCTCGCGCTCATGGCGATCCTTTTCGGTCCCCGCCTGGGGCTCGACGTCGAAAAGATGCTGCGACTCGCCCTCCTTCACGACCTTGCCGAGGCGCGCGTGGGTGATGTTACCCCGGTCGACGGCATCAGCGCCGCCGACAAGCACGCTCGGGAGGGGGCGGCTTTTGCCGAGATTGTCGCCGGGCTTCCGGAAGGGCCCGCTCTCGACGACCTCTGGCGTGAGTACGAGGCCGGGGCCAGCCCCGAGGCGCGCGCCGTCCGCCAGCTCGACAAGCTGGAGATGGCCCTCCAGGCGCTTGAATACGAGCGCTTGGAGCGGCGCACGGGGAAGTCAGAAAGGCGCCGACCGAGCCGCCGTTCGAAGGATCAGGGAGAGCCGCGACCCGCGCGCTGGGCGGACGAATTCTGGGATTCGGCTGGAGCCGCGCTGACCGACCCGTTACTGGCCGACTTCTATGACGAGCTTCGTCGTCGACGGCCGTGAGGCGCGTGAGCTCAGGCTTATAGGACATTTGGGGGATAAAGAGTAGGACGAAAGGGGGGTTCTAGCAATTCATGGCTGGACGGATTATATAGGCACGCACGCGATTCAATCTGCTCGACCGGCGCTCAAAGAATGGAAATGGGCGCCGGTGATTTTTTTGTCCGCTAACCGCCCAGGCTCAGGCCGAGCAGGGGCGCCAGCACGTTCGCCAGAATGTAGAGAACCGACATTCCTCCGATCGCGATCACCGTGGCCCAGGCGAGGGCGTTGTAAGCCAGCCCGTTGCGATGCTCTCCCATCACTTCGCGGCTGCTTGACAGTCTGACGATGAACACGAGCAGCGGCACGAGCAGGAGGCAGTTGATGACCTGGACGATCAGTAGGAGCTGGATCAACGGTATGCCGGGAATGAGCGTCACCAGCGCGCCGATCGCGATCAGCGAGGTGAAAAGGAAGTAAAACGCGGGCGCCTCGCTTGGATCGAACGAGAGGCCCTTCTCCCAGCCGAAGGCTTCGGTGATCGAGAACGCCGTCGCGACCGGCAGCACGCCCGCCGCGAGCACCGAGGCGCCCAGCAATCCGACGGCGAACAGAACCTCGGCGTACTGGCCGGCCGCCGGGACGAGGGCGAGAGCGGCGTCGGCGGCTGTGTTGATCGTGACGTTGTGCGCGAAGAGAGTAGCCGCGGTGCTGACGATGATGAAGAAGCTGATCACGTCTCCAAAAATCGAGCCAAAGATCACGTCGACGCGCTCGTAGTGGTATTCCCGCGCGGTGATTCCCTTGTCGACGACCGACGATTGAATGTAGATCTGCATGTACGGTGTGATCGTCGTTCCGATCGTCGCCACGAAGATGAAGATGAAGCCGGGATTTAGATGAAAGGTGGGAATGAGGGTAGATCGAACGACCTGGCCCCAATCCGGATGCGCGAGGTACGCCGAGATCGGATAGGCGAAAAAGGCAAGTGTCATCACGAGGAAGACTCTCTCGATCTTCGAGTATGAGCCACGGGTTATCAGCCACCAGATCAGCACGGCGCTGATCGGAACCGAGATGTACTTGGTGATCCCGAACAGCTCCAGGCTGGCGGCGATGCCGGCAAACTCGGAGATCGTGATCACGCCGTTCGCGATGAGGAGCAGCACCATCGCGAAGACGGTCCAACGCGGACCGAACCGCTCGCGGATGAGCTCGGACAGCCCTTTACCGGTGACCGCGCCCATGCGCGCGCACATCTCCTGGACGACGATAAGGCTCACCGTGATCAGGACGATCATCCAGAGCAGATCGTATCCGTAGGAGGCGCCGGCGCTGGCGTACGTCGCGATCCCGCCGGCGTCGTCTCCCGCCGCAGCCGACACGAGGCCAGGACCAAGGATCGCCAGGTAAGGAAGGAGCGGAAGGCGACGCAGCGAGCCGGTCCGGATTACTCGGATCCGGTCTTGAAGCGATACCCACGGGCGCGACATGGTTTGGAGAAGCGGCGCATGCCAAACGTCTTTCAACGCCATGCCGCCACCGCTGGTGTCACCGGAAGAGCCTGGGCAGGCGGTGATGCCATTCCTCGGGAAGAATGACGTCGATCGCGTCGTCGACGGTGACGATGCCGAGGAGATGATCTCCCTCGTCGACGACCGGGAGGGCCAGGAGATTATAGTGGGCGACCGTTCGCGCGACTTCGTCGGCGGGATCGGTCGCATGGGCGCGGATCGTGTCGCGGACCATGATGTCTTTGAGCTGAGAGTCCGGCGGAGACGTGACCAGGTTACGAAGCGACAGAACGCCGACCAGGCGCCCATTGATCTCGTTGTCGACGACGTAGAGATAGTAGATCTCGTCCGGCAGCTCTTTACGCTGCCGAAGACGGGCAATCGCCTGGCGTGCAGTCAGGTATTCAGGCACGGTCACGAAGTCCGTCGTCATCATGCCCCCGGCCGAGTCTTCCGGATAGGTCAAGAGTCGCTGTACCTGCGCCGCGTCCTCGGCCTCCATTTCTTTCAGGAGCCCCTCGGCCTGTTCAGCCGGCAGCTCGCCCAGCAGATCGGCCGCGTCGTCCGGATCCATTTCCTCGAGGATGTCCGCCGCGTCGGCCGGGGGCAACGAAGAAATGATCGCGGTCGACTTCGACGGCTCGAGCTCTTCCACGGTGTCAGCGGCGATCTCGTCCTCGAGCGACGCCAGCACTTCGCTGGCCTGGGGATAGGCGAGCTCCTCGACCAGCTGAGCGATGTCGGCCGGGTGTAGCCGGGCGATCTTTTCGTGAGGGATCAGCAGCTTGACCTGGGGAACCTCGCTGGCGAAGAACTCGACCTGACTCCAAGAGATTAGCTTGCGGGTGAGGCGTCCTTCGATCATCCAGCGCGGAAGCACCCGGCCGAGAAATCCGGCCGTGCTGACGTCGGCGGCCACCAGTCGAAGGACTCGACCGTAGAGCGCAAGCTGGGCGTCGTTGACGCGGACGACGCGCCGGCCGGCGACGTCCACGATCTGCTTGTCCAAGATGTCTCGGCCCAGGAGGACTTCGTCGTCGCGGCGCTCGAACGGGCGGAGGTCGAGCCGACTCGTCGAGAGCTTTACACCGGTACGGGCGATCGCTTCGACCGCGTCCCAGGGCACATACACCGGCGTTGGGATTCCGCCGACGGTGACGACGAGTCCTTTGACTCTAGGAAACGACTCGGTCCCAACTTGAACAATAAGATCGCGCAGGGTGCCCAGACGCTCGCCCGACGGACTGGTGACACGAGTACCAATCAGCTCGGACAGGTAAAGGAGCACCGTCGCATCTCGCATGGCGGTCGTCGGCATAAGATCCCCCGCGTAGCCATCATGAACGACGTCGACCGACTTCGACCCAGGGTTTATCCGGAGTCCAGCGCAATCCGCGGACTCGGTCCGAACGGACCCACGAGTGTGCACGGGCGAGACCACGAGTATAACAGAGCCGCGATCCGCAAGGATATCCCTCACCCTTTTCCCACGAGAATGCCATCCGCGGACCGGACGCGTCGCCCTTTACGCGACACGAGTCACGCGGCTCGATTGCCGCGTCTCAAGGTGTATCCGTCTTTATTCTAGACGTTTCGTTGGCCGGTGTATCGTCGGTTATCGCGAGGAATAAAGTGGAGTACAATGGAAAGTGCCACCGCGAAGGGCATGAATGATGGGCGTGGACGAAAAGACAGACTTCCTCGAATTTGCCCCCGTTACTGCCGACGGCCTTCGTCGGAGCGGCTGGACGGTCGTCGACGTATCAGCCGGACTCACCCTGGCTGAGCTCCGCCGACGTGGCGCGCCGTTCCGCGGCACCCGCTACTTTCGCGACTTCGCCCCGGGGGTGACCGAGACTCCGACAGTCGCCCGTTCCGTCGCCTACCGTCCTGAAATTCTTCCGGGCTCCCTGAATCGGCCTTTTGATGAATGCGAGGATCTCGTCGCCGAGCTTCGGGCATCGATACCCGATGGCTGTCGGGCCGTGATCGGAACGGCCGCGGAGTGCGTCGAGATCATCTGGCATCACGCTCGTGCCACCGGCGATTTCCCCCTGGCGAGTGGCTACACCTGGACGTCGGATGCTTGCGAGGACGGCCATCTCGTCGTGGGAGTGTTCGGGCGCGAGCACCCGATCGTGGTCGGCCCTCATCCACGGTCCGGCCGCGGTATCGGGGTGATGGCGCTTGTCGTTCCGCTCGATTGATCCTTTTTTACTCCTGCCTATTTGACATTTAATTGCCAATTAACATTTCGGGCTTAGTATAGGTTCAAACGGCAAGTCATAAGGAAGTGAGTGTCGAGATGGCTCGTGGAACAATCATCGCTTCGCCCTCTGGCGGCCGGATAGCTATTCCCAAGATGGCGATTGGCGCGGTGATCGTGATCGTCATCGTGGCAATTCTCGGTGCCACTGGAGTTCTTGCCCAGGCAAGGCAGCTCATCCCCGGCCTGAGGCAACCGGCGCCAACCTATCAGACGGCTACGGTAGGGACCGGCAACGTGCAGGTCGGCGTGATCGCGACCGGCCCGGTCTCAACGATCAATGATCTGCCGCTCACCTTCAAGACCTCCGGAAAGCTCGCGACAGTCAAGGTGAACGTGGGCGACCACGTGACCAAGGGTGAAGTGCTCGCGACGCTGGATACGACCGACCTTCAGATAGCGCTGGATCAGGCTAAGGCGAATCTGGCCCAGCAGCAAGCGAACCTCGAAAAGCTGGAGGCCGGAGCGACCAGCGCGCAGAAAGCGGTGGCCCAGGCTTCGGTCGATAACGCCAAGACGAGCGCGGCCGACGCGCAGACCAACGTGACGACGAGCCAGACCAGCTCGGCCAAGGATCTCTCGGCAGCGCGGGCGAGCGTGGCAGCATCCCAAACCGGCCTTGCCTCGGCGCAGGCCGCGCTGAAGGCGGCCCAGGACGAGCAGGCCAAGGGGCTGGCGGCGGATCAGGTGACGCTGACGAACGATCAGAAGAGCCTGGACGCGGCGAAGGCCATGGCGACGGCGAACGCGGCGGTCCGGGCGCAGCAGCTGGAACAGGCAAAAGACGCTCTGTACGCGGCCCAGTCGAGCCGCGATTTCACCTGTAGCCGATCCGGCTCCGACTGTGGATCGGCCAACGCGAGCGTGGCGACGGCGCAGACCGCGCTGAACACCGCGGTCGCCCAGCAGGCGCAGGGCGCCAAGCAGGATCAGCAGAACATCGACCAGGCGCAGGCGGCGCTGAACGCGGCGCAGGCGCAAATGGCCAATGACCAGACCAAGCTGGCCGCGGCGGTGGTTAGCGCGCAGAACCAGGTCAAGCAGGCCCAGGATAGCCTGGCGACCGCCCAGATCGGCGTGAGCCAGGCCGAAGCGAAGGCGACGGCAACGGTTCAGAGCGCGCAAGCCCAGGCGGATCAGGCCACCGGGGCGCTGAAGTCGGCCCAGGCGAACTATCAGCAGACGGTCGCTCCGCCGACCAAGGCCGACCTTGATGCCGCGAAGGCCCAGGTGGCCAACGCCCAGGCGGCGGTGGAGTCGGCCCAGGGGAATCTCGATTCGGCTACTCTTGTGTCTCCGATCGACGGTACGGTCGCGGCGGTGAACGGCGCGGTGGGACAGTGGATCTCGGGCGGCGATACGTCCGCCCTGTCCGGGTCGAGCGCGAGTACCTCTGCACTGTTCACCCTGGTGAACCTGGATAACCTTCAGGTAGTTGCGCAGGTGAACGAGGCGGACATCGGCAAGGTGAAGATCGGCGACCCGGTGAACTTCACCGTGAGCGCCTATCCGAATCAGGCATTCGCTGGAAAGGTTCTCGCGATCCAACCGGTCGGCACGACGGTGCAGAACGTGGTGAACTACAACGTGACCTGCTCGATCCAATCGGCCAAGGACGCGGTGCTTTATCCGGGCATGACCGCGGCCGCGACGATCGTTTCCGCCGAAAAGGACAACGTCGTCGTCGTTCCGAACACCGCGCTGACGTTCGCCCAGGCCGCGTTCCGCGATGGGTTGGTTCAGAGCTCGGGACAGGCGCGCCAGTTCCGCGGCCGCGGCCAGCAGGCTGGCCAGGGCAACGGAACCGGGGCGACGGGACAAACCGGAGCGGGGCGGGCCACCGGCCAGGTCTCGTCGGCAGCGGGAAATCGTGGTCCGAACGCGGGACCGGGCGCCAACGCGGGCCAGGGAGCGAACGCGGACCGTGGTATCGTCCTGACTCTGAAGAATGGCCAACTGGTGCCGGTTCGTCTCACCCTCGGCATCACCGACGGGACGAACACCGAGGTCGTCTCCGGGCTGCAGGATGGCGAGTCAATCGTCGTCGGAGAGAGTAATGGAACAACCGCGGGGGCGGGCACTCGGCCGGCGAGTGCGAACAATCGCCCGGGCGGCAACGCTCCGGTTCGGTTCGTCGGGGGCTTCGGAGGATGAGCGCGGCGACTGACGGCGCGGAAACGGTTCCCTCGATCCACGTCGAGCATCTGACGAAGGATTACCATCTCGGCGACAACGTTGTCCACGCCTTGCGTGGGGTGACGCTCGAGGTGTGCCCGGGCGAATTCGTCGCGGTGATGGGCGCGTCGGGGTCGGGAAAGTCCACCTTCATGAACCTGATCGGTTGCCTCGATCGGCCAACCGGCGGAGTCTACCTGCTGGATGGGCTGGACGTGGCCAACCTGACGGCGGACGACTTGGCCCTGGTCCGCAACCGGAAGGTCGGATTCATCTTTCAGGGATTCAACCTGCTGCCACGGATGACCGCGCTCGGCAACGTGATGCTGCCGATGATCTACGCGGGCGTTCCCCACAAAACCATGGAGGAGCGGGCGCTCGCGGCGCTCGCGGCAGTGGGCCTGGAGGAACGGGCCGATCACCGCCCGTCGGAGATGTCCGGCGGGCAGCAACAGCGGGTCGCCATCGCCCGCAGCCTGGTCAACGGTCCGTCGATCATCCTGGCCGACGAGCCGACCGGCAACCTCGATAGCCGAACAAGCATCGAGGTGATGGCGATTCTCCAGAAGCTGAATGCGCAGGGCATCACGATTGTCCTGGTGACTCACGAGCCAGACATCGCGACGTATTGTAAGCGAGTCGTGCGTTTCCGCGACGGACGAGTGATTCAAGATCAGGCCAACGAGCGGCGGCGCCTGGCCGCGGCGGCGCTGGCCGAGCTACCCGCGGAAGAGCCGGAGGTGAGCGTGGGATGAGCACACTGGACGGGCGGACGAATTCGGCAGCGAGCGGCCAGAGCGGCGAAGCGACGAACGGTCGAGCGACCGGAGCGACGAACGGACACCGAAACGGTTCAGCAACGGTGGCGTCGGTCGTTACCGCGCCGCCCGTCCGACCGCCCGGCGATTCGATCGCTTCGGTCGAAGGGGTGGTATCGGCCGCGCTCGGGCCCTTGCCAGCGGAGGCGAGCGGCTCGATGGCGATCGGCCAGAGCGTCGTCTCGGCGCTGGAGGCGCTCCAGGCGAACAAGCTCCGCGCGCTTCTGACCATGCTGGGAATCATTATCGGCGTCTCCGCGGTCATCGTGATGGTTGGTCTCGGCGAGGGGGCGCGTCAGTCGGTTCAGGCGCGCCTGGCGCGGCTCGGGACCAATCTGCTCACGATCATTCCGGGCTCGGGAAACGTCGGGGGCGTGCGATCCGGCGCCGGCGGCTTACCATCTTTGAACGAAACCGACGCCCAGGCAATCCTCAGCTCGGTTCCGGGGGTCGCCGCGGTGAGTCCGGATCTGCGGGCGGGTGGTACTCAGGTGGTCGCGGGCGACCAGAACTGGAGCACGACCATTCAGGGGGATTATCCGTCGATCTTCGAGATTCAGGACTGGCAGATCGCGGAGGGTCAGGCCTATTCCGAAGGTGACGAAACCTCGGCTGCCCTCGTGTGTGATATCGGCCAGACGGTGGCGACCAACCTTTTCGGAACCAACGATCCGGTTGGCCAGACGATCCTGATTCGGAATGTGCCGTTCACGGTCAAGGGGTTACTCGTCTCGAAAGGTAGCAACGGCTTCGAAGATCAGGACGACATCATCCTCATGCCCTACGAGACGGCTCAGATTCGCCTGTTCCACCGCCCGTTCGTCAACACCATCTTCGTGCAGGTCAGTCAGTCCAGTCAGATCGACACCGTTCAACAGCGCATCACCGATCTGTTGCACGCCCGCCACCGCATTCGACCGGGGCAACCCGACGACTTCCGCGTCCGCAACAACAATCAAATCATCGATACCGCCCAGCAGGCGAGCGATACGCTCACCTATTTGCTGGCAGGGGTCGCGGCGGTGTCATTAATCGTCGGCGGGATTGGAATCATGAATATCATGCTCGTGTCGGTCACCGAGCGAACCCGCGAGATCGGCATCAGGATGGCGGTGGGCGCGCGAAAGAGCAACATCCTGTCGCAGTTCCTGGTCGAGGCCGTTTTGCTCAGCGCCGTCGGCGGCGTGATCGGCATCCTCCTCGGGATGGGCGGGTCGGTCGGCATGAGCAGGCTGGCCGGCTGGAGCACGGTCATCACGATTCAGGCGGTCGTGTTGTCCTTCGGGTTCGCCGCCTTTGTCGGAGTTTTCTTCGGATATTACCCCGCGCGTAAGGCCTCTCAGCTCGACCCGATCGAGGCTCTTCGCTACGAGTAAGCGCGGCTCATCCGTCGTTTGTAATACAATTTAGATGGATGCCGCCAGGGTTTCCGGGGCGCGGTCGGCACGACACCTGCTGCTAGATTCGATCGGGTTGGTTGGGGGGTAGTGGGATGGATTCAGCCTCCGCGGAGCGTTCGACGGAGAACCGTCCAGCGCACGAAATTGCTCCACGGCGCGAGACGCGCCGTGGATTTCTCGGGCGAACGGCGCTAATCGGCGGCGCTTCGCTCGCGGCGCTGTTGGCGGCCGCTGGATGCGGTGGGAAGACGAGTCCGGTGTCCGAGCGGGTGTTCATCGCACCTACCGCGCTCCCGTCGCGGACTCCTCAACCGGCAGCGGTTCCCTCGCCCCGGCCGGATCCGGCGGCGACCGTCGGGGC
>JAJPKB010000325.1 GCA_021323915.1 Chloroflexota bacterium
GACGGCGTCGTGCCCCACCGGCAGCATTCCGCCGTTCCGGTCCTTGAGCCGGTCGTACAAGTCCGTCAGCTCGACCAGCGCGTCGAGCTTCCACCAGTAGACGCTCGCCGCGGCCTGATCGACGTCCGGCGGCTGACCCGACTGGAGCGCGGCGCTGAGCTTCTCGTCCTGCCCGAACTCCAGCACCTGGTAATCGACGTCGTAGCCTCGCTCTTTCCCCCATTGTTTGAAGACGTCTCCAACCGCCGCGTCGGTCACTTCGTTCCAGTTAGCATTGAACCACACGGCGAGCCGGCCCCGCTTTACCGGCCTAGCCGGGCTCGTGGCGGCGGGCCTGGCCGCAGAGGTCGTGACCGGTCGAGAGGCGTCAGGGGCGGTCGTCGAGGTTGATCGACCGGAAGAGAGAGATTCTCCACCGCATGCGGCCAGGAGCGCCTCGAGCGCGAAGGCGGCGCACGTGGCTCCGGCACGTCGAATGGCCGACCGCCGAGAAGACCGACCGCCGATCACCAGTGACCTCCGCACTCTCGTCGAGCTCGTGATGCCGTTTCCGGGGACGCCGCCAACTCGGTGACTATTGCAGGACAACCCGGGGGTGCGATCGTTGGGTCAGGCGCGGGAGGGCGCAAAACAGAATGGCGAACGACCCGTTCGGGCTGAAGAATATACATGAACAGTCTGTGGTGTCAAGACGACGGTATACGCGCACGCTTGAACCGAAACCTTGACAGAAGCCACGGCGCTGCTATACTCAGTGCCAACCGAATAGCGTATCGACGGTGATCGGGACGAGTACGCACCCAGCGAGTCGCAGAGAGTCGGGTACGGTGTGAGCCGACGTCAGCGCAGGTGCCGAATGGACCCGTGAGTTGCCGCCCGAAAGGAAGTTGATTTCTCGGTAGGCGCGGCCGGAGATTCCACCGTTACGGGAATCGGGTATCGGCGTTGTTCGCCGCCACGACGGTCGTGGCGAGCGCGGATGGCCTGTATTCGTCAGAGTGGGTCGCGAACGCGACCAAGTGGGGTGGCACCACGGAACCTCCGTCCCCAAAGTGGGGGCGCGAGGTTTTTTTGTTGTCCACGCCACGAGAAGGAGCGAGCAATGTATAGCCCATCCCGTGATTTCGTCGTCAACTACCGCGGCCCGGGCAACATGGTGCCGGTCTACCGCCCGATTCTGGCTGACCTGGAGACGCCGGTCTCGGCCTTTTTGAAAATCGCCCGGGGACCGGGCAGCTTTCTCCTGGAGAGCGTCGAGGGAGGCGAACGGCTGGCCCGTTACTCCTTCCTCGGCACGTCGCCGTATCTGATCGCCGAGCTCGAACGAGGCGAGGCCCGGTTGTCGGAAAACGGCCGCGCCCGGACCGAGTGCTTCACCAATCCGCTCGACATCGTGCGCGAAGAGCTCGGCCGCTTCCGGCCGGGCGACGTGCCCGGGCTGCCGCGCTTCGTCGGCGGCGCGGTCGGCTATCTCGCCTACGAGTGCGCGCGCTACTTCGAGCGGCTGCCCAGCCCGGACGGGCCCGGCCTCGGACTCCCGGAGGCGATCTTCCTCTTCGTCGATACGCTGCTCGTCTTCGATCATCTCCAGCACAAGATCCTCGTCGTGAGCAACGCGCACCTGGACGGCGACCCGGGCGCGGCCTACGACCGTGCAGTCGAGCGCATCGACGAGCTGGTTGAACGGCTCGGTCGCCCGTTGAAAGATCCCGCCGCGATCACGCCGACCCGTCGACGCCCCGGCGAGCCGAACGGCCACTCCTTCGGCGATGGTCTGTACGGGAACGTGCCGCCGGGTCGCTACCAGGAGATGGTCGTGAAGGCGAAGGAATACATCGCCGATGGCGACATCATCCAGGTCGTGCCGTCGCAGCGGTTCTCCCGCGGCACGGTGGCCCATCCGTTCTCGATCTATCGGGCGCTGCGCACGGTTAATCCCTCGCCGTATATGTACTATCTTGACCTCGGCGGCTTTCAGATCGTCGGGGCGTCGCCCGAGCTGCTGGTGCGGGTCGAGGATGGGGTCGTCACCACCCATCCGATCGCCGGCACCCGGCGCCGGGGCCGAACGCCGGCCGAGGATCAAGCCTTCGAGCAAGAGCTGTCCGGCGACGAGAAGGAGCGCGCCGAGCACATCATGCTCGTCGACCTGGGGCGCAACGACATCGGGCGAGTGAGCAAGCCAGGAACGGTGCGGGTGAGCCAGTTGATGCAGGTCGAGCGCTACTCGCACGTGATGCACCTCGTATCGCACGTGAACGGCGAGCTTCGCTCGGACCTCACCGGTTACGACGCGCTTCAGTCGTGCTTCCCGGCCGGCACTGTCTCCGGCGCGCCGAAGATCCGGGCGATGGAGATCATCGCCGAGCTGGAGGCGGATCGTCGAGGCACCTACGCCGGCGCGGTTGGGTATTTCGGCTATTCGGGAAACCTCGACACCGCGATCGCCATCCGGACGGCGGTCTACCAGGACGGCATCGTCTCGGTGCAGGCGGGGGGCGGAATCGTGGCCGACTCCCAGCCGGACCTCGAGCACAAGGAGACGCTGAACAAGGCCCGGGCGGTGCTGAACGCGATCGATCTTGCCGAGCGCGAGCTTTCGCCGATCGAAGTGGGAGTGAGCGATGCTGCTGCTTATCGATAACTACGACAGCTTCACCTACAACCTGTACCAGTATTTGTGCGAGCTCGGCGCCGACGTCCTGGTGCGCCGAAACGATGAGGTAACGGTCGAGGAGATCCAGAGGCTCGATCCCGAGCGGATCGTGATCTCCCCGGGCCCGGGCGATCCCGACGACGCCGGCGTGTCGGTCGAGGTCATCCGTCGCTTCGGGCCATCGCTGCCGCTGCTCGGCGTCTGCCTGGGGCACCAGTGCATCGGCGCGGCTTTCGGCGGCCGGGTGGTTCACGCGGATACCCTGATGCACGGCAAGAGCTCGCTCGTCTACCACGACGGCCGAGGGGTTCTCGCCGGTCTGCCCAGTCCGTTCGAGGCGATCCGCTACCACTCGCTGGTCGTCGACCGGTCGACGTTACCGGACTGTTTGGACGTGACGGCGCAGACGTCATCCGGCACGATCATGGCGCTGAAGCACCGGACCTATCCGATCCAGGGCGTGCAGTTTCACCCGGAGTCGATCATGACCGTCGTGGGAAAGGATCTGCTCCGCAACTTCTTGAACGACGGGAGGGTGGCGTGATTCGCGAGGCAATCGAGAAAGCCGTCGCCGGGCAAGACCTAACCCGAGACGAGGCCGCGACGGTGATGGAAGAGATCATGACCGGCCAGGCCACACCGGCCCAGTTCGGCGCGCTCGTCACGGCTCTGCGCGTCAAGGGCGAGACGGTGCAGGAGATCACCGGATTCGCCTCGGTGATGCGGCGCCTGGCCACGCCGGTGAGCCCGCGCCGATCGGTCGTCGACACCTGCGGCACCGGCGGCGATGGAAGCGGAACCTTCAACATCTCGACGACGGCGGCGTTCGTCGCGGCGGGGGCCGGGGCCGTCGTCGCCAAGCATGGGAACCGCTCGATGACCAGCAGGTGCGGGAGCGCCGACGTGCTCGAAGCGCTTGGCGTGAACATCAACCTGACTGCGGCGCAGGTCGAGACCTGCCTGGACGAGGTCGGAATCGGCTTCATGTTCGCACTGCTCTTTCACCCGGCGATGAAGTTCGCGTCCGGGCCCCGCCGTGAGATCGGCATCCGGACCGTCTTCAACATCCTCGGGCCGCTCACCAATCCGGCCGGCGCCCACGCGCAAGTGCTGGGCGTCGCGTCGCCGGTCCTGGTGCAACGCATGGCCGAAGCCCTGGCGCTCCTCGGATCGCACCACGCCCTGGTGGTTCACGGCGAGGATGGCGTCGACGAGATCTCGATCTGCGCGCCGACCCGGATCAGCGAGGTGCGCGACGGTGAGATCCGCTCCTACACGGTCGCGCCCGAGGACTTTGGATTTTCCCGGGGAACCACCGAAGCGATCCGAGGAGGCGACGCGCCGACGAACGCCGCGATCAGCCGATCGGTTCTGGCCGGCGCCGACGGCCCGCGGCGCGAGGTGGTGTTGCTGAACGCGGCGGCGGCGCTGGTCGCATGCGACCTCGCCGACGGCCTCGCCGACGGCGTCACACTCGCGGCGCGGGCGATCGATTCCGGCGCGGCCGCCGACCGGCTGGAGAAGCTGGCCTCGGTAAGTCAGCGATTCGCGTGAGGTCACGGTGCTTGGAGGACGACCGGGGGTCGAAGGAGAAGTTGGTGATTCTTGACGACATCGTCGCCAACACGCGACAAGAGCTCGCCGAGGCCAAGCGGCGATTGCCTTTGAGCGCGCTGCTGGACCGCGCGAAAGAGGCTCCGCCGCCGCGCGATTACGCCGGCGCCCTGCGCGGGGACGACATCCGGTTGATCGCCGAGATCAAGAGGGCGTCGCCGAGCAAGGGCACTTTGCGAACCGACGTCGATCCGCCGGCCGTCGCCGCGAGCTACGTCGAGGCCGGCGCCCACGCGATCTCGGTCCTGACCGATCGAAAGTTCTTTCAGGGATCGCTCGACGACCTCGCGCGGGTGTCGCGGTCGTGCGCGCTCCCCCTGCTTCGCAAAGACTTCGTCGTCGATCCCTACCAGGTCTACGAGGCGGTGGCGGCGGGCGCGAGCTCGGCGCTGCTGATCGTCGGGATTCTCGACGACGCCGAGCTGGCCGACCTCATCGCGCTGCAGCGCTCGCTCGGCATGGAGCCCCAGGTCGAGGTTCACGACGAGGTCCAGGTCGAGCGCGCCCTGAAGGCCGACGCGCTGATCGTCGGGATCAACAACCGGGATCTCCGAAATTTCCGGGTTGACCTGGCGACCACCGAGCGGCTTCGGCCGTTGATCCCGCCGGATCGGGTCGTCGTCAGCGAGAGCGGCATCCACACCGCGGCTGACGTCGCCCGGCTGCGCCGAGCCGGCGTCCAGGCGATGCACATCGGGGAATCGCTGATGGCGAGCCCGAATCCGGCACAAAAAGTTCGGGATCTGTACGGACGATGAGCACGGTCAAGACGAAGATCTGCGGATTGCGGGACCTCACGAGCGCCCGGGTCGCCGTCGAGTCCGGCGCCGACTTCGTCGGCTTCGTCTTCGCGCCTACCCGACGCTACGTGCCGCCGGAGCTGGTGGCGGCGATCGTCCGGGAGTTGCCCGGATCTATCCAGAAGGTTGGCCTGTTCGTGAACGAGAACGCGGCGACGATCCGGGACATCATCCGAGGCTGCCAGCTCGACTACGCCCAGCTGTGCGGCGACGAGACGCCGGAGTTTTGCCGGACGCTCGGCGTTCCGGTCATCAAATCGCTGAAAGTGCGCGGACCCGGCATCCTCGACGAGGTCGAGCGCTACGCGGATCTCGTCGCCTGGTGCCAGTTGGATGGGTTTCAGCCCGATCAGCACGGCGGCACCGGAACGAGCTTCGACTGGGAGCTGGCGCGGCCGGCCACGCGGCGCTTCAAGGTGATGGTCGCGGGCGGCCTCACCCCCGAGAACGTGACCCGAGCGATCGAGGTTGCGCGGCCCTGGGGCGTCGACGTGAGCAGCGGAGTCGAAACGAACGGACAGAAGGATCCGGAGAAGATCGCAGCGTTTTTGATGGCGGCGCGGGGGATCCCTCATCCCCTACCCCTTCCCCCATCCGAGGGGGAAGGGTCTTAAGGGGAGATGCTCCTGTTGAGTCCCCTCTCCCGCACCTGGGAGAAGGTTTCCCCTGGAGAACGGACGGTTCTCCGTGGGAAAGGGAAGGTGCCCCCTGGGAAAGGGGGTTAGAGGGTGGACGAAGATAGGGGGTGAGGGCCCCCGGTATACCCGTTGGAAAGGCGGAAACGAAGCCATGCAACTGATGACGGCAAAGAAGGGACACTTTGGAATCTACGGCGGGCAGTTCGTTCCCGAGACGCTGATGCCGGCCCTGGCGGAGCTGGACGCGGCGTACGCGGAGGCTCGGGCCGACCGAGCCTTTCAATCCACCCTCGACGCCTATCTCAAAGACTACGTCGGTCGCCCCACGCCGCTGTACTTTGCGCGGTCGCTGACCGAGCGCGTCGGCGGGGCGAAGATCTACCTCAAGCGGGAGGACCTGGCCCACACCGGCGCGCACAAGATCAACAACGCGCTGGGCCAGGGCCTGCTGGCGGCGCGGATGGGGAAGCCGCGCATCATCGCCGAGACCGGGGCCGGGCAGCACGGCGTGGCGACCGCGACGGTTGGCGCGATGCTCAAGCTGCGGACGGTCGTCTACATGGGCGAGGAAGACATCCACCGCCAGTCGCTGAACGTCTTTCGGATGAAGCTCCTGGGGGCCGAGGTCCGTTCGGTAACGAGCGGCAGCCGAACGCTGAAAGACGCGATCAACGAGGCGATCCGCGACTGGGTGACGAACGTCGGCGACACCCATTACTTGATCGGGTCCGCGGTTGGTCCGCACCCGTACCCGACGATCGTGCGCGACTTCCAGTCGGTCATTGGACGCGAGACCCGGCGGCAGATTCTGGAGATGGAGAAGAAGCTTCCGGACTGGGTCGTCGCCTGCGTCGGCGGCGGCAGCAACGCCGTCGGCATGTTCAATCCGTTCGTCGACGACGCCGAGGTTCGGCTGGTCGGCGCCGAGGCAGCCGGGCACGGCCTTGAGACCGGCGAGCACGCCGCGACCCTCTGCGCCGGCGACGTCGGCGTACTCCATGGCTCGAAGTCGTACGTTTTGCAGGACGAGCACGGCCAGATTCGTGACACCTACAGCATCTCGGCCGGCCTCGATTACCCCGGCGTGGGACCGGAGCACAGCTTCTGGAAAGA
>JAJPKB010000096.1 GCA_021323915.1 Chloroflexota bacterium
AGGCGGCTCACGCCGCCTATTTCGTAACCTGGGCCGGGGGGCCGGAACCGGCGTCGGTTCAGACGATCATGCAACGGAGCGTCGCCCTTCCACTGGAGGTAGTGGCGGCCGAAACCGACAACCTCCGGGCGGCGTTGCGGTATCTTTTGGACCGGAGCAATGCCGAAGCGGGCCTGGCGCTGGCCGCCCGGATCTACCACCTCTGGTCGCTGCTCGGACCGCGCGAAGAGGGACGGGATTGGCTTCGCCGCCTTCTCGCTCGATCAGATCCCGCCGTCTGCCCTAGTCGAGCGGCGGCGTTCTTTGCTGACGGCTGGCTCGCGAAGGCGCAGGGCGACCCGACGGAGGCACAAGCCGCTTTTGCCGAGGCCGGTGCGTTGGCCCAGGCGCGCGGCGATCTCCTGGGCCAGGCGCTCGCCCAAACCCAGCTCGGAGTGATCGCGTGGTTCCGGGGCGAGCTGGCCCGGGCTCGGGAGGAGCTGGAAGCGAGCGTGCGCTTGGCGCGCGAAGCGAACGCCCCACCTGGTCTGCTCGTGTGTCTGGTCTACCGGGGAAACTTCGCCTTGGCGCAAGGGGACCTCGCCAGCGCCCGGGCGGAGCTGGCCGAGGCGCGGGCAGTCCTGCCCCGCTTCCCGTCTATGGGCTTCCTGTTAAGCTGGCTGGCCGGAGGGTTGGCCCTGGCCGAGGGAAACGGGGAGCTAGCCGGGCAAGAGTATCAATCAGCACTCGCCGATCGGCGGGCGGCCGGGGATCCGGTCGGGGTAGCGATCTCGGCACTGGGGCTGGCCGTGGTCGCCGCCGTGGCGCGCGATGGAGCCCGGGCGGCTCGGCTACTAGGTGGCGCCGAGGAAATCGCCCTTGGCGTGGGAGGACGGCTCGTCCTCGACGAGCCGGTCCATTGGGCCCAACACCCGCGAGTCGAGGCCGCCGCGCGGGAGTCACTGGGAGAAGAACGGTTCGCCGCGCTCCGAGCCGAGGGGCGGCGGATGAGCGTGGACGAGGTCGTGCAGCTCGCGCTGGCCAACGAGCGCTGAGCGCGTCCTCATTGGATCACGGCTCGCCCGGAGGTCAATCTTGCGCCCCGTGCAGCGCACGAGCGATCCACGCATTGGCGGAGACCAAGGTGGTTCGGTCCGACTTGACGCCAACGGCCTTCGGCCGGTATGATGAATATGGTCGTGCTAGATGGGGAACTAGCGGTGCCCTGTACCCGCAAACCGCTCCAGCGGGATCGAATCCCCGCCCCCGGTCCCGTGCTCGTCGGGACTACACGTGCGCATAGGCAACGACGGTTGGGTCCTGCGCGGCGGAAGCCTGTGAATCCCGCCAGGTTCGGAAGAAAGCAACGGTAAGCGGATCCTTCCGGGTGCCGCAGGGCTACCTGACCTGAGCCGATTGGCCCGTGCAAGCCGGTAAGCCTCGATCAAAGGCGGGTGCACGACCAGAAAATATCCTCATCCTCCCACTCGGCGCGTCGCCGAAGGGCTCCCGAGGGCGGCTACATGCGGTCGATTCCGCTTCCCGGACCAGGCGACGAGCCCGCCGAGCGTCGTGAGCCGACGATCACTCGCGGCCAGCCGCCCGAGGCCCCTCCGGCTATCCGGACCTTGCTGAAAGAGCTTGGCCTCCGCCCTCACAAGGGATTCGGACAGAACTTCCTGATCAACGAGCACATCCTGACCAGGATCATCGAGGCGGGGGACGTCGGCCCGGACGACGTGGTCCTGGAGATCGGACCCGGCCTCGGCCATCTCACTCACCACCTGGCGGCGCGAGCGGCGCGAGTGGTCGCGATCGAGATCGACCGCGGACTGGTGCAGGCGCTGCGCAAAACGTTCCAGCGCACACCAAGCGTTGAAATCGTCGAGCAGGACGCCCTCAAGGTCGAGCCGGCCAGCCTGGTTGGCGATCACCCGTACAAGGTAATCGCGAATCTGCCATACTACATCACATCGGCCGCCTTACGGCACTTCCTGGAGGCCGAGCGGCGACCGGTCCTGTTGGTCGTCATGGTCCAGCGCGAGGTGGCATACCGCATTCTCGCCCCGCCGGGCGATCTCAACCTCCTGGCGATCAGCGTTCGCGTCTACGGTAAGCCCAGGCTGATCGCGCGAGTCCCGGCCAGCGCCTTTTATCCTCGACCGAAAGTGGACTCGATCGTCTTACGGATCGACGTCCTGGACCACCCCGCCATCGACGTGCCGCCAGACAAGTTCTTCAAGGTCGGATCGGCAGGCTTCGCGATGCCGCGAAAACAGATTCACAACGCGCTGGCTCAGCGCATCTGGATGCCGGCGGGAAGCGCGCAGGAGGTTCTCCGCGCCGCCGGCATCGACCCATCCCGACGCGCACAGACGTTGTCGATTCCCGAGTGGAACACTCTGACCAGAGAAATGGAGCAACGAGGACTTGTGTAGGACAGGTCAGGTTGGAGCAAGCGGTGCGAGCGCACAGGCGTGTATCGCGGGACGCAGCTGGGTGCCGCGTCCGAACGGAGCGCTGGCTTGCGAAGTGATTGCGCTACTCCGGCACGGGCAACGGGCGTAGATGGCGACCATCATCGTGCCTGCCTACGCGAAGATCAATCTCGGCCTGGAGATCCTTGGCAAGCGGACCGACGGCTATCATGATCTGGTGACGATCCTCCAGACGATCGATCTCGCGGATCAGTTGACCTGCGTCGAAGCCGTCGAGGTCACCCTCGAGTCGAACGACCCGGCGCTGGCCGAAGATCCCAAGAATCTGGTTCTGCGGGCCGCGCTGCTCCTGAGGGAGGCAGCCGGCGTCGAGCGCGGCGCGTCGATTCGGCTTGAGAAGAACATCCCGATCGCCGCCGGCCTCGGCGGGGGTAGCTCGGACGCGGCGGCAACGCTGCGGGCGCTGAACCGTCTCTGGGGACTGGGGATGAACGCATCGGAGCTGATCGCGCTGGCCGGCCAGCTTGGCGCCGACGTGAGCTTTTTCCTGAGAGGCGGAACGCAGCTGGCGACCGGGCTGGGAGACGAGCTCGAGCCGCTTCCGACCCTGGCCGGCTTCGTCGTCGTCGTCGCCCTTCCGTCTCCCTACCCGGACAAGACTCGGCGCCTCTACGGAGCGCTGCGGTCGGGTGATTGGTCGGACGGGGAAGCCGTTCGGGCCCTCGCCGAGAGCTTGAGAGAAGGGAGACCGATTTTCGGTCAATCGCTTCCGAGTGGCTTTGCGCGCGTCACCCGCGAGCTGTTTCCCGACGTCGACGGCGTCTTCGCCGCCATCCAGCGCGCGGGCGGAACGCCCTCCCTGTGCGGCGCCGGCCCGACGGTCATCAGCCTGCTCGCCGACCGCGAGAAAGCCCGGCGAATAACGGCCGACCTGCGCGCCGCAGGGTTCCAGGCATCATTCCATCGAACAGTCGGATCGCTCTAATACCCCGCGTGTTTGTCCACGACGTTGCGGAGCGGCCCCCCGGCGAGATAACGTCCGAGGTTGTCGACGAAGATGTCGATCCCGCGCTGGCGCGTCATCCGCGTCGTCGCTCCGTTGTGCGGAGTGACGATCGTATTGGGCGCGGTCCAGAACGGGCTGTCGGCCGGTAGCGGCTCCTGGCCATGGACGTCGAGGCCGGCGCCGGCGATCCACCTTTCGTTCAGCGCCCGAAGCAGGGCCGCGTCGTCGGCGATGCCGCCGCGCGAGAAGCAGACGTAGTACGCCGTCGACTTCATCGCTCGGAACTCGGCTTCGCCGAACATGCCGACGGTCTCCGGCGTTCGGGGTGCGGTGACCACGACGAAGTCGGCCTCGCCAAGGAAGGCATGGAGGCGCTCGCGGGGATACATCTCGTCCACGTTGGGAGTCGGCTGGTTGTTGCGGCGTATGCCGATCACCCGCATGTGGAAAGCCTTCGCCTTCAGCGCCAGGTCCTGTCCGGAGTTGCCAAGGCCGACGATGCCGCAGGTCAGGCCGTTTAGCTCGCCGTGGACGTGGCGGTCCCAGCGGCGATCGGCCTGGGCGCGGACCCAGCGCATCGCGTCGCGGTTGAGCATGAGCATGAGCATGATCGCGTGCTCGGCGAGGGGAATCGCGCCGTTGCCCTTACAAGAGGTCAGGATGACCGGACTTTCAACCATCTCCGGAAACAACGCCTCGTCCGGACCGGCCGCCCAGCTCTGGACCCACTTCAGACGGCGGGCCCGGGCGAGACCTGCCGCGGTGATCCGTCCCGCGATCACGTCGGCTTCCTCGACGTGCTCCTCCAGGTCAGCCTGCCTGGCAAAATAATGGCACGCGGCACTCGGCGCGGCGGCTCGGATCTGCGCCATCTGCTCGTCGCTCACCTCGCCGGTCACGAAGATCGTGAGCGGCCCGTGGTTCAAGGATTCGGCCATTGCTTCATCTCTCCAGTAGGAATCACTCGATCACGATCAGATCGAACAGAGCCAGCCTCGGCAGCACGAACGAGAGGCGGTCGCCGGTCGTGGTGACGGGTAGCGATTCGCCCAGCTCGATCGAGCGCGCCCGCCCAACTGGCGTGATGCCGCGCACGTCGACACGTAGATCGCGGATCTCCAGCGGATCGTGAAAAGACCGCTCCTGATGGCCCGAATAGTTGATCAGGTGAACGATCGTTCGGCCAGACTCCGGTTGCTCGCCGACGGCGATCTCGACCTGCGGCGGTGCGCTGGTAACCACCTGGCGGCCGCCCGCCGAGACCTGCTCGACGGCACGAACCAGGATCGACCGGTGCTCGGGAAGGCTCAAGTCGAAAAACAGTGCGCCAATCGGCCAGGGAATGTACGCGGTTCGGCCTCGGCCATGGGAATGCCAGAGCAGGCCGGGATGGTCGGTCTCGATCTCCCAGTAGGTCTTCTCCGGCGGTCCGTAGCGCGACGGCGGAATCAGCGCGAATGAAGGGACTGCCTCCGGCCGAGCCTCGACGTACAGAAATGCCCGATCCAGCGCGACGAACGATGTGTCTTCCGACCCCGGAAGATCCTCGGAACGGGTGACGCGCAAGTAGCCGGAGCGCATCGCGCCCGGTCCCTCCCGACGGGCGACGATTCGACGCGCGCCGAGCGATCGGAGCCCAAGCTCCTCGCGCGGCCGCCCGTCCCCGTCGAAGGCCGCCGTGTCATAGGTGGCGACGAGACCGCCCCCGTTCTCGACGTACCGGTCCAGGGTGGCCACCTGATCGTCGTCAAGCGCGGCGACGTTCGGGAGCACCAGCGCCTCGTAGCGCGCCAACCTTCCATCTTTTTCTGCCGCCACGAGGAAATCGTCCGGCAGGATGTCGAACGGAACGTGACCCTCGATCAGCGCGCGGAAGACGCCTCTCCGTTCCTGCTGAACCTTCTTCACGCCGTCGGCCCGGCCGTACCCCTCCTCGCTGCGGGTCGAGCTCACGATCGCGACTTTCGCGGCCGAGCGTAACCCGGCGTAATAGTCGGTGTGGTCGCGGTGAAACCGCAGCATTTTTCCCACGATCCCGAAGTTCTTCCGATCCGGCTGGTCCGGGGTGCCGACGACGTAGGCCCACGGATTCGCGCCCTGGGCGAGCGTCTGGGCAAGATGGAGCCCCACCAGCCCCGGTTGCTCAGCCGAGAACCGATACGGCAGATCCAGGAACATCACCGAGTTGACGGTGACCGGCTTCTCCGGATGGGCGGTGCGCGATTCGCGTGCGACCTCCCCTGCCCAGTACACCCAGAGGGGCAGCGGCCGGTCGACCGCGTTGTTCACCTCGTGCATGATGACGTCCGGGTTCTGGCGCAAGATCAGACCGGTCTCCGGATTGCGTTGTTTGATGAACGCACGCACCCGACCGGCCAGGTCGTCCAGGGTCTCACGAGTGTATTCACGCCAACGCAAGTACGCGGGATTGCTCCAATCCTCCTCGCGCGGAAGGTCGAGGCCGTAGCGCTCCTGGAAGCGGTGGCGGCAGTGGACGCACTGGCAGATGCCGTGGTAGGTGCCAGAGTAGTCCCGCAGCGAAAAGTTGAACCAGTTGAAGAAGAAGCCGTCGATCGGGTATCGGTCGAGCACCTCGGCGATGATCTCGAACGACTTCTCCTGGTAGTATGGACCGCTCGGGCAAGTGCTGTAGAGGCCGTTGTAGATCTGATGCTGCCCTCGGGCGCTCACGAAGCACCAGTCCGGGTGCGCCTCGTAGACGTCCTGGTGTACCTTCGAAAAGTCGGCGCGCGAGATCAATCGGACGTCATGCGCGTGGGCCTCCCGAACCGCGTCGCCGATCATATCTCCGCTCGGGCGCTGTGTCAGCCAGGGACTTGGATGCTGAAACGGCAGGTTCGACGGATAGAACGACACGATTCCGGCGGTGTTCAGGAGCCAGGCGTTCGCCCCGAGCTCGACGATCCGTCCGACGACTTTCTTTTCGTCGAGAACGGCGTCGATCTCTCGCAAGTTCGTCTGGAAGGTTCGGTAGGGCCGCTCCCACCAGTGCGATTCGGTCTTCACGCGGGACCTCCGGGTTGGAAGGCGTCAGTCAGGCGATTATAACAGTATCATCAGAAATGGAGATCGGTTAGGCCGGCGGAATGCGAACGAGGACGCCGCGACGGACGATCACCTGAGATCAATCGTTTTGCCCGTTTCGATCGATTCCAGCGCCGCCAGCGCGACGCGAAGGGCTCGACGGCCGTCGGCGCCGTCGGCGAACGGAGGCCGCCCGTCGCGGAGCCGCGCGGCAAAATCCACGACGTCGTCCTCGATCGGGTGGCTCTCGATCCGGGGAATTTCGACGACCGGTTCGCCACGGCGTGCGAGGCGGGCGTCCCATCGGAAATCGAGCTTCAAGTAGCCCGCGGGGCCAATGACGACGTCCTCGGAATCGTCGAGCAGATCGACGCCGCGTGGCATGCCCCAGCTGACGTTGAAGACGCCGAGATCTCCCGAGGCAAACTCGACGACGGCCGTTCCGGTGTCCGGCGCGAACTCGCGTACGCTCGCCGCCTCGGGCTGGTAGCGGGCGAAGGTTCGAGCCCGTGCCGTGACTCGCGTGGCCTGACTCTGAAACAGGTCCAGCCAGAGATCGAACGCGTGAACGCCGATGTCGATAAACGGCCCGCCGTTACCGTGACGCTCCTGCATCATCAGCTTGAAGCGCACTTGCTGGAAGATCGTTCGAGTAAAGACGACCGGCCGACCAACCGCGCCTTCTCGGAATCGCGACGCGAGCCCCTGCTTTTCCCACCGCAGGCGGGTGTTGAAGCCGATCGCGAGCGTCCGGCTCTCGCGCCGCGCCGCGTCGATCATCCGGCCGGCGTCTTCGTCGCTGACCGCGATCGGCTTGACGCAGATCACGTCTTTGCCCGCCCTCAGGGCTGCGCAGGTCACCTCGGCGTGATAGCACGCCGGCGTGCACACCGACACCACGTTCACGTCGTCCCGCGTCACCGCCTCCTGATAGTCGGCGTATCGATTCGGCACCGCGAAGCGCGCGCCGGTCTCCTCTCGCCGCTCCGGAATTGGCTCGACGAGCGCGACGACCTCGGCGTCGGGCACCCGCGCCCAGCCACGCAGGTGCGAGTTGCCGATGTCGCCGCCACCAACGACGCAGACGCGAAATCGCTTCGCCAATGGTTTATTTCCTCGCCCTCATCAGACAGTCGTCCAGGTGCGCGCGGCTCGCGGAGACCTGCTCCGCGGTGAGGTGCTCCAGGATGACCGGTCCGTCGTAACCAACACGCAGCATCTCGCCGAAAATCGTGGTCCAGTCGAGCAGACCGGTGCCCGCCGCCGGTGTGTAGTGACCGTCGACGGTGTAGGCGAAGTCCTTGGCGTGAGCCAGGACGACGTAGGGCGACAGCGCATCGAGGACGCGGCCAACGTGTTCACGCTGCCAAGCCAGGTGGTCGGCCGTCATCAGATTCGCCGGATCGAAGATCAACCGAACCGAAGGTGAATCGATCGTCCGAACCAGGCTTAGCGCGCGCTCGACCGAGTCGAGGGGCGTCGACGCGCTCGGCTCGAGCGCGAGCACCACGCCCGCTTCCCGGGCGCAGGGCTCCAGGAATCCAACCTCGTCCACCAGCGTCACGAAGCGGTCCTCGTCGGCCTCGTCTAGCGCATCGCTCGCCGCGCCGGTCGGCGGCGGAGTCATGCGTCCCTCGATGCTAGCCTCGCTGCAAACGTATCGCGCGCCGAGCTCGGGCGCCCACCGCAGCCACTCCCTCATCTGGCGACGGGTCTCGGCCCGGCGCTCCGCGTCCCGCGTGGCCAGATCCCGGTACGCGGCGAAGGCGACGACCTCGACGCCGTTCGACTCGTAGCCGCGCCGAATCGCGCGGCAGCGCTCGGCAGTCAACGGCGTATCGAGGCAATCATCCGGGCGCTGCCGGTGAATCTTGACCAGGTCGAAGCCCCAGCCACGGATGATCGATCCGGCTTCCGCCGCGTCGCGCGCCGCCGGAACGTACGAGAACACGCCAAAACGCACGCCGTCCCCCTTACCGCCCGGCGAGGCCGGTCAGATGAATCCCTTGCACGAAGTAACGCTGCGCCGCGAAGAAGAGCACGATCATCGGGATCAGCATCGCGGTCGAGGCCGCGAAGATCAGTCCCCATTGCGCGGCGTAGACGTCGTTGTAGGCGCGGATGCCAAGGGCGAGCGTCCAGTCGGTCGTATGGTTCAGGTAGATCAATGGATGAAGGAAATCGTTGTAGTTCGCGAAGACCGAGAACACCGCGACCGTGGCGAGCGCGGGCTTCGAGAGCGGCACCATGATCTGATAGAGGATGCGAAAGCTCGTCGCGCCATCCATGCGCGCGGCCTCTTCGAGCTCGTAGGGCAGTGTCTTGAAGAACTGGCGCATCAGGAAGATGTAGAACGCGGTGCCCCCAAACCAGAACGGCACCGTTAGCGGAAGGAAGGTGTCGATCCAGCCGACGGTTCGGAACATGATGAACTTCGGGATCAGCGTGACCACGTCGGGAAGCATCATCGTCGCGACGACCAGGCCAAAAAAGTAGTCGCGCCCGGGCCAGCGTAGGCGGGCAAAGCTGTAAGCGACCATCGTCGAGGTAAGCACCGTGCCGAGGCCGGCCGCGACGACGACGATCGCCGAGTTGCGCGCGAAGAGAAACATCGGCTGCTGGGTAAACGCGTCGACGTAGTTGCTCCACTCCGGGCGAGCCGGTATCCAGCGAATCGGCGACGCGAAGATCTCGGTGCTCGCTTTCAGCGATGAGGACACCAGCCAGGCGGTCGGCACGAGGAAACTGATCGCCAGGACGACCAGCACGAGGTGCAGGAGAAGGCGGCCAATGATTTTCGCCCGAGCCGCGCGGCGCCGACTCGCCGCCGCCGCCTCGGCCCGCCGCATCGCCATCACTCGATCCGTCATCCCTCAGATCTCCTCGTAAAACACCCACTGCCGGCCAACCCAGAACTGGAGGACCGTGAAAACCAGGATGATCAGAAAGAGCAGCCAGGCGAAGGTCGCGGCGTATCCCATGTGGAAGTACTGGAACCCGTGCTGGTAAATGTACAACACGGCGAACAGCGTGGCATTCTGGGGACCGCCGTTTGTCATGACCAGAGCAGTGGTGAAGACCTGAAACGAGCCGATGATTCCGACGACTAGGTTGAAGAAGATGACCGGACTGACCATCGGCACGACGATCGCGAAGAAGCGGCGGATCCGACCGGCGCCGTCGATGCTGGCCGCTTCCAGCAGCGTCGGCGGCACGCCCTGAAGACCGGCGAGAAAGATGACGAACATCGGTCCGATCGACCAAAGATCCATGAAGATGAACGCGGGCTTGGCCAGCGCCGGGTTGAAGAGCCACTTCTCGGGCGGCAGGCCAAAAAAGCCGATGACCTCGTTGAGGATGCCGAACTCCGGATGAAAGATGCGCAGCCAGATCACCGCCGAGGCGATGATCGGCGTGATCGCCGGCAGATAGAAGATCGTGCGGTAGACGTCGCGGCCCCGCAGTCCGACGTTGAGCGCCATGGCCAGCAGGAACGCCAGGACTAGGCGCAGCGGTACGCCGATGAACGTGTAGTACGCGGTATCGCCGAGCACCACCGGGGTCGAGGGATCGTGGAACAGCTGGTTGACATTGGCCAGCCCGACGAAACGCGGCGGCGTCAGCAGATCCCAGCTCTGGAACACCAGCCAGACCGAATACAGCATCGGAAAGGCGATCCAGAGCAGGAATCCGATCAGGAACGGCGCCGCCATGAGATAGCCGTCGATCGCCTCCCGGCGCCGCAGCGCCGACAGCGCCCCGCGTCGTCTCTTCGTCGTCGCGGCCACCGCTCCCGCCATCGTCTCAATTACCGTCCGACTACTTCTTGTTCGCCCAGTAATTGTCGAGGATCGGCTGGAGAGCCGCGTCGACCTTGGGCATCGCCTCCGCCGCGGTCGTGCTTCCGGCGATCAACGGGTCCCAGCCGTTCGGCTTCACCGCCTGGGCCCACATCTGGTCACGCGAGATCTCGCTGATCACGTCGGGCATGCCGCGCTTGATCGCCTCGATGTACGCGTTCCCGTTCTCCACGCCGAAGTTCTTCTTGATCGACGGCAGCCAGAGGCTCTGGACCAGATCGAGCGTATTCGGAACGCGGCCCATGATGTTGACGTAGGTCGTCTGCCCCTCGGTGTCGGCCATGTACTTCGAAAATTCCCAGGACTGATCGAGATGGTTACCCTTGGGCAGCATAACCCCCTCGGACCAGGCGCGGTGCTTTCGAGCGGGGTCGGATCCCTTGGGACACAGCACCGCGTCGAACGCGACGCCCTTACCTTCCTGCTGCAGCTTCGGATCGTTGAGGGTAGGAAAGTACCAGGGCCCCTCGTACTTCATCGCGCAGTTGCCGTTTTCGATCGCCACCGCCCCGCCTTGCATGTCCGCCGCCGACGGAGAGATCTTCAGCTTGTTGTACACGTCGCCGGCTACGATCTGGGCGTTCTTCACGATCGTCGGCTGGTTGAACTGCGATTTCTTGGGATTGACCAGCGCGTCGAACTCCTGCTCGCCGTCCTTGCGCAGCCACTGGATGTCGCGAAACCACGATCCGTTCGCCTGCAGGCCGTATTTCTTCTTCGAGGTGTCAGTGAGCTTCTGAGCGATCGTCAGAAAGTCGTCGAACGTCCAGTCTGCCGTCGGGAAGGGGATTCCGGCATCCTGGAACGGTTTCTTCGCGTAGAGCATGAGCATGACGCCGATCTGGAGCGGGATGAGATACCGCGCACCATTCCAGACGGTGTGCATCTTCACCAGGTCGAGATTCGGCCACGGCGCGTTGAAGTTGTCACGCTTGATGTAGCTGTCGATGGTCGCCAGCGCGCCCTTTCCGGCGAAGGCCTGCCACGCCCATCCTTGCGCTCCGGAGACGTCCGGCGGCGAGCCACCGGCGATCGCGGTCTGCAGCTTGGTGTAGAAATCGTTCGTCGGCGCCGGGGTCATGCTGACTGTGATCGCCGGCGTCTTTGCCTGGAAATCCTTGACCAGCTGGGTCCAGGCCTTCGCATCGTCACCCCAGGCAAAGTATTGAATCGTGACCGAGCCGGCCGATTGCTGGGCGGGCTGAGCGGCCGGTGCGGACGTTGCCGCGGCGGAGGCGCCGGCCGGCGCGGCGGTCGCCGCGGGTGCGCTCGGCTGAGACTGGCCGGAACAGCCGGCCATGGCAAGAACGGTGAGGCCGGCCAGGGCGGCCCCGCTTTTGAGCAGCTGACGACGACTGGTAACACGTCCGGTAATCATCGCTCTTCCTTTCCGTGCATTCACAAGCCCTGCCGATCGACTGGTCAGTGGTCTGACCTCTCCAGAAGATGTGCCACATTGTAGATGATCGGCTCCAGGTGGGCAAGCGCTCGGCATCGCCAGACCGAGGTGAAGTGCGCCGCGGTCAGGTCGCGCGTCGCGCGAAGCCACGTCCGCCGGGGAGAGCCCGAGGCGAGGAGTCGATCCGAAGATAGCCAGCCGTAGCCAGATCGATTCCTGGGATGATTCACGAACCGCCGCCGCGCGATCACCTGGCCCGCCAGCCTAGGTCTAACAACCCTCCGCGCTTCCCGAGCCGGCGCAACGTTCGCTATATCATATGTTTCCGGCCAAGGGTGTCAAGACGTTCCGTTCGCCGCGAAGCGCGGCGACGCTTCGATTGACGGTACCAGCGTTCCCGAAGATAATTCTTGCCAATCGTTGTCCGTGGAGGCTCGCATGGCGAGGCACGAAGGCTCGGCTCAGCAGTACGGCGTGGCTTGGGAACGAAACGTCATGGTCCCGATGCGCGATGGCGCCCGACTCGCGACCGATCTCTTTTTCCCGACGGATGGCGGTAGGCCGGCGAGCGGTCCGTTCCCGGTCATTCTCGAGCGCACGCCGTACGACAAGCAGGGCCTCGCTCTGGTCGCGACCGCCAAGTTCTTCGCCCGCCACGGCTACGTCTGCGCGCTCCAGGACGTCCGCGGGCGCTTCGGATCGGAGGGCGAAT
>JAJPKB010000050.1 GCA_021323915.1 Chloroflexota bacterium
CGATTACGATTGCCGAGCAGACCCACGAGTTTGGGAGCCGTGCCTTGCGCGCTGCTCTCGACAGCAGTCCGCTGTGGGGAGCAGGCAAAGTCGGAGATACCTATAACCTTTTGGGCCACGCTCTGACGAAGGCCTTGAGCGTGATCGCCCGCCAGCAGGGTGGGAGCTGGCGGAACTTGCGCACGAAGTAGGAGCGGAGTTCGTGGGCGGATCCAGTCTCAAGGCCGCGTTGGATCTGTATTGGGATGATCCGACCAATCGCGACTTTGCCTTGCGCCAGGTCTTGGCTGCGGTGAACGCCCTCGATCAGTGGCTCGACGAGCATCCGGTCGTGGCGGTGCCCCCGGGGGATGCGACCCGCAGACCGTGGAGTTCAGTCAGCAGGCGGTGCGTCAGGTCGTGGCCCAGGATGTCGTCACGGACGCACAAGGGCAGCCGACGTTGCGCCGTGGGGTCGCCAAGGAACGGCGCATTGCGATTGAAGATGCCCAGATGCGCCACGGACGCAAGAGCCGTAGCCAACGTATCGACGGCTACAAGCGCCACGTCCTGCACGATCTGGACACCGACTTGGTCCGTGCCGTTGGTGTGACCGCCGCGAACGCGCCCGAGGCCACCGTCACCCGCGATCTGGACGCTGACCTGGCCGCGCAGCAGGTCGTGCGCGGCGAGTTGCACCTCGACCGCTCCTATCTGACCAGTCACTGGGTCCAGGAGCGCTCGCCCGAATCGGCGATTTACTGCAAAGCCTGGCCGGTCCGCAACCGGTGCGGCTTTCCGAAAACCGCCTTTGCCTTGGATTGGGAGCAACAGACGATCACCTGCCCGCATCAGAGCGTGATTCCCTTCCGTTTGGGCCAAGCCGTTCACTTCCCGGAGGAGAACTGTGCAGTGTGTCCGCTCCAGGCCCGTTGTACGACGAGTGCTCACGGCCGCCGTGTCACGATTCATCGTGATGAACGGCGGCTAGCGGAACTGCGCGAACGCCAGGCAACCCCGCTGGGCCGGGCAAAACTGCGCGAGCGGGTGCCGGTCGAACATACCTTAGCACACGTCGGACACCGGCAGGGGCGGCGGGCCCGCTACCGCGGCGTCCGCAAGGATCTGTTCGACTTGCGCCGTTGCGCTGTCGTCCACAACTTGCACGTAATCGCCCGCTCGCCCGCTTATGCCCAGGCCGCGTGACTACTTGACCGATGCGCTAGGGATCATCACGTTTCAAGGCGCATGGAGCGACTTTCTCTGGCCGCTGATCGTGACCAACAGCAGCGGCGGACACGTATCCGGGGGCCGCGTCACGGGATTAGCCGGCACGAGCTCTTACCTTTCGGGTAGACGCCGGGAATCAGAGGAAATCCTGCATCAAGCCGCGAACGAAGCCCTTGAAAGTGAGGCGGGCGATCCGTGAGTTCACCATGCAGCGGGGAGCGAGCAGCAAGGCCGGATTAAGGCTCGCGGGATTGGCCGCCTCCCGCAGACGCATCGCGACCGGCATCTCGAGTTTGCCGGCGTCGACCGGCGTGGCGCAGACAAAGGGACAGGTCCGAGTGCCAAACGCCCGGACCTCGACTTCCACGGTCGAAAAGCCGAGCCCGCGCGGCGGCAGCCGGATCCAGCCTTAACCGTGAAACCGGCTGGCCGCCTGCAAGCTGGAGAGGCCCTGGAGGAGAGATGACGTGCCGTGGCCACGGGGAACGAGGAATATCGCCAAGAGGAGAGCTAAGGATGTCGCCGCTGACCGAGGAGGAAAGAACGCTACCGCGATCGCTCGTCGGGGACGTAGCGAGGTTCTGGTCGGCGGCGGAGGCAACGGCCGCGGAGGGGAAGCGGCGCGTGCGCTATCGGATTCGCGGGGTCGTCCCGGGCTCCGGCGTCGGGACAGGCGGATTGGGAGGGCCAGAAACGACGCGGATCAGCCGGAAGGACGTGGCGAGGATGAGCTGCGCGGCCGGTCCGCGGGACCGGCGTTCAAACGTCCGGGATTCACCGCGCGTGCGGACGTTGCGAAGCGATTCCTACGTGACTACCACGCGGGAGCGTCGGCAACCGAGCTCGCCGTCAATTTCCGGCCAGGGCAAGCTGGGAAAGCTCTTCGGTCGTGTTCGACTGGCCGAGACGAACCCGTGCGCCAGTGGCTGCCGAGTGATAGCAAGCGGCGATAACCTCGAGGACGCCGCGCGCATCCTCGGCCGAGGTTGGAACGTCCGCTCCGTCCCGGAATGCACGAAGGGTCTTTGCGAATACGTCCCGAGTCGCGTAGACCAGCGGATTTCTCGGATTTCTCGTGAGGTATTCTCGGCGGCGACCCGATTCCCTCCAGGCAAGCCCGGAGATGCCATAATCGAATCGGAGGTGAGGGGTCGTGCTCCGGTGAAGCCCGGCCGAGAGGCGCGCGCGTCCACCAAACGACGCCCGCAGTGACTCGGTCGCGGTCTCGACGCGAACCTCGAAGTACTGGGGCTCCCCCTTACCGAGGCGGTACTGGGTGACCTGGGCCAGCCGCCCGCGGGAAAATTCCAGCGTCACGAGGGCGACCGCATCCATCGACTCGTCGGCACCCCCGGACGACAGAACGGAGGACACCGCGATCGGACGCTCCCCGAACAGCGCCAATGCGTAGTCGACGAGGTGAACGCCGGCTTCGTACAAGGTGCGGAAGACCAAGACGCCGCGCCAGCCCGACTCGCGTGACTGAGGAAGGTCGATCAGCTGCCACAGCTGGGCGAACCTGACCTCCGACGACGGCGAGGCGGCCACGGCGCGAAGGAGGGCACGGAAGATGGGCATCTCCCGAAACTCATGATTCACGGCAACCCGGCGGCCGGCCGCGCGCGCGGCCGCGATCACCCGGTCGGCTTCGGCCACGCTCGAGACGAACGGCTTCTCGCAGATAACGTGGGCACCGGCGTCGAGGCCACGCAGACAAAGCTCGGCGTGCAGGCGTGGCGGGGTTCCGATCACGACCACCTCGGGCCGCGTCTCGGCAAGCATGACCTCGACGTCGGTAAAAGTCGGCACCCGCCAGCGCCTGGCGACCTCCGCGCGGCGACCGGCGTCGATATCGCAGGCCCCGACGACCACCGCCTCGGGCATCCCCGCCAGGGCGGGAAGGTGCAAATGGGTCGCGGCCTCGCCCAGGCCGATCAGCGCGATACGAAAGGGAGACAACGGATCAACTTCTCCTAACCGACCCAAGGCGGGTTTCCGGTGACCGCGCGAGCGCCCTACCGACCCGGGCTGGACGCCAGCAGGACCCGCCCCTGGTCCAGAAGGCGCCGGAGCTCCTGGCGGCTGGTCAGCACGGCGAGACTCGCCAGGAACGCCCCGTAGAGGCCGACCTTGAGCAGCATCACCGGCGGCGACCAGGCGTCGAGCGATCCGAGCAGGAAGCCGGCGAGAACGAGGCCCAGCACCATGTAGGCCATGGACAGGTTCAGTCGATACGACGCGACCATGCGGTGCGTCTTCGCCAGCCGGACGAAGAGTAGTCCAAAGGTCACGACGTTACCGGCCAGGAAGCTCATCGCGACGCCCGATATACCATGCCCCGGGGCCAGGAGCCAGGAGCCGACGCCGATCACGACCGAGCCGACTGCCGTCGCAACGCCGTAAACCTTGAGGTCGTCGAAGCCGATCAGGATGGCCTGGTACACCCCGCCGAGCAGCGAGATCACCTGGGCCGCCACGAAGAGAAACATGAGCGGTCCAACTTGTGCGAAGGCTGGCGAATAGAGCACGGTCAGCACGATCTGGGGAAAGAGGACGATCGGCGCCGCGAGGGCGCCGAGGACCGGCACGAGCTTCGCCTGGAACTCCAGCGCCGCGCGCAGCTTCTCGGCCTTCGGAAGATCGCGGTTGAGGATCGGAGTCAGAAACAGTCCGTTGGTCGGGCTCAGCACCAGGACCAGCGCCGCGGAGACCGAGATCGCCGCCTGCAGCAGTCCGGTCTGCGCCTCCCCGAAATTCCGCAGCAGCGCGTAGCGAACCACCAGGAGCGCCCCGGACGAGGCAAACGACGTCAGGTAGAGGATCAGCGAAAAGCCGATCACGTCGGATTGTCGCGCAGGGCTTGACGAACCGACGCGCGGCGCGCGAACGCCGGTAGGTCCAGGGTGCGCCAGAGATAAATGGCCAGACCTACCGCGATCAGAACGACGACGATCAGATTGCTCCAGTAGAGCCCGGCGATGCCAGCGACGGAGACGCCTACCACCGCGGAGACCATCAGGCACACCGCGGCGATCACGGCGACCAGGGCGGATGTTCGCGCGCGCCGCGCGGCGGCGAGAGCGCTGCTGAAAAAGGCGTGAAGCGAGGCAGCGGGGATTCCGATAAAGGCGGGAATCAGAAAGAGACGATACCCCGCGAGCTGAGCGCCGAGTAGTTGGGGATCGAAAATCGCCGCCGCCAGGCCGATAACCGCGCCAGACGCGGTGAGCCCGACGAGGAGCCGCAGGAGACCCGCGTACATATCCCGAAAGCGTTCGTGCCCCTGGCTGTGGGCGCGTGAGAGAAACTTCACCGAGGCGAAAGGAAGACTGAAGGC
>JAJPKB010000653.1 GCA_021323915.1 Chloroflexota bacterium
CAGCTTTTTCGTCACCCGGGACGGCGAGCCGGTCGCTACCGCCCAGCTTCACCTCCACGTCGACGACGGCTACGCGCCGATGCCCGAGCTTGGCTGGGTCGCGGCCAGCCCGCGCCACCGCGGACACGGCCTTGGCTTCGTCGCCTGTCTCGCGGTGCTGCGGCACGCGAAGTCGGAAAGTCACCGCGAGATTTTCCTGCGCACCGACGACTTCCGCCTGCCGGCGATCCATACCTATCTGAAGCTGGGGTTCCAGCCCTGGACGTTCGATCCCAGCGCGCCGGACCGCTGGCGGACGATCTACCAGAAGCTGGGAATCCCCGACGTGCCAGCTTGGTAGCGTTGGCGCCGGCGGCCTGTGCTAACATGCCGTTCGACGTGGTTGGTGCCGCGTTCGGAGAGATTCGGTGACCATCTCGGTGTGTCCCATCGCGACCGTCGAGGCGCCGCTGGGTGTGGCCTGGCGGGTGCTGACTGATTCGGAGTCCTACGGGGACTGGTGGAACGCGCGGCTCGAGCGCGTCGAGCCTTCCGGCGCCGCCCGCGAGGGACAGGTCGTCCACGCTTCCACTCGGGCGATCGGTCGAGCCTGGCCGGTCACGGTTCGGGTCCTGGGGGTGGACCACGACCGACACGTCCTGGACCTCCAGACCGCGCTTCCGCTGGGAATCACCGTTCGCAACCACATCGTCGTCGCCGCCCTCGGACCGAGTCGATGTCGGCTGACGTTCGGTTGAGACTTCGCTTTCTCGCCCGGGTGGCGCGGAGCGATCATTCGCCGACTGTTCGCCGGGCAGTGCGAACGCGGAGTAGAAGACGCGCTCGCGCGCTTGAAGCACCGGGCCGAGCGCCTGGCCGTCGACGGGTGACCTGATGCCGCGACACTTCGACGCGTTCGGGTCGCCGGCCTTTCGACGGCTCTGGTGCTCGAGCCTGGCGACCGCCGGCGCCCAGTGGATGGAGCGGGTCGCGACCGGCTGGCTCGCCCTCCAAACCGGCGGCAGCGCGCTCGGCGTCGGCGCCGTCCTGGCCGCGCGGATCCTCCCCTCGCTTCTCCTCGGGCTCACCACCGGCGCGGTCGCCGACCGTTTCGATCGGCGGCGCCTGTTGATGGCCGTCGCAACGGGAGGCGCGCTGCTCTCCCTCGCGCTCGGCGTGCTCGTTAGGACCGGCGCGCTCGCCCTCTGGGAAGTTGTGCTCTTTGCCTTCCTGAGCGGCTGCGTGCAAGTGTCCGATACGCCGGCGCGCCAGGCGCTGGTCGTGGACGTCGTCGAGCGCTCCGGGGCGCCAAACGCCTTGGCCCTGAACGCCGTGGCCGCGCGCCTGTTCGGCGCCGTCGGCGCGTTCTTCGGCGGCGTTCTGATTCCCGCGTTCGGGATCGCCGACTGCTACTTCGTCGTCGCGATCTGCTACCTGGTCGGCATCGGGCTGCTTGGAGCGATGGCCGCGGCGCCGGGCAACGAGCGGCCGGCCACCGTCCGGGTTGCCCTCGCGCGATCGATCGGCGAGGCCGGTCGACTGATCGTCGAGGTGCCGACCGTGCGAACGCTCGTTCTCGCGGCGATGGCCTGCGAGATCTTCGGCTTTTCGTACATGACGGGCGTGCCGACTTTCGCCCGCGACGTTTTCCGCGTGGGAGCCGAAGGGTACGGCACGCTGACCGCGGCCGCCGCGATCGGCGCGACGTTCTCGGTGATCGCGCTGGCCGGTCTGCCGGGGACGACGCGGCGTGAGCCGTTGTTGGCGCTGGTCTATCTCGCCTACGGCGTGGCCCTCGTCGGCCTGGCGGCGTCACCGACGTTTATCGTCGCGGTGCTCGCGATCGGCGTCGTCGGAGCCTGCGCCGCGGCGTTCGACCTCCTGCAGCAGACACTGGTGCAACTGGCCGTCCCCGACGACAAGCGGGGCCGCGCGGCCGGCATCTGGGCCTTCAGCATCGGCGTCGGGCCGATCGGCCACCTCGAGGTAGGGACGCTGGCGACGTCGCTCGGCGCGCCAGCCGCGCTGCTGGTCAACGGCTCCCTGGTCGTCGTCGGCGCGCTGACCCTGCTTGCCCAGGCGCCGTCGTTCCGCTTCCGTCGGACCCGGGCGAGCTCCCTCTCGGGAGGTCAGCCAACTTTTCCAGCAAGTTAGAGTCGAGGTGGGTTACCCTGCGAAGGCGCGGACCTGCTGTCGGCAGAGCCATACGCGAACATCAGCCATCGATCCGTCCCAACAATTGGTCTACGATGCAGCGCCGATTGCGACCGGATTGCCGGCAGCGCGCCAGGCGGGAAAGCCACCTTCCAGCGCCTCGGCGGAATAGCCGCGCTCTCGAAGCTCCTTGGCCACGCGCTCGCTCCGCGAGCGCCCCGGATGCTGCATGTTTCAGTACACCACCACCGGTTTGTCTTTGGGAATTGCCGCGAGGTGACTTTCTATCTCGTCGGCCGGCACGCTCCGCGCGCCCGGAATGTGCCCGGCGGCATATTCCTTGGGACTTCGCACGTCGATCACGACCGGCGCTGCCCCGCTCGCTTCTTGTCGGGCAAGCTCTTTTGGGCTGATGAGCTCGTTCATCCCTCGACCTCCACCCGGAAAAATCTCCGTCGAGTCACGCCCGCGAGGATCGCACCGAACTCCGTCATCAAACGGACGGGTGATTGTGCCGGCGCCCGGGCATCCTCCTTCCTCTCCCAGAGGGAGAGGAGATTGGACGCTCGCCAGCAGACAGGTTTGGCTGGCTGCACTTTATAATCAGGGCACTGAACAATTCTACGAGCTTGAGCCCGCTGCGTTCAACCGCGCCCATCTCGCGGATGCCTGCCCGACCAAACGCCGCGCGAAGGTAGGCTAGCGCTCGCGGATGGTGGCGCGCGGCTGCCGACGTTCGCGCCGAACCAAGCCAGATCACTTTCGACGAGGAGGAGGCAGACCATCCAATGCCGACGAACCTTGAACCCGAGCCCCGGGTGGGCGTCGACGCGCTTCTGACGGTGGTAACCGCGATCTTCGAGCGATGTGGGATGAGCGGCGCGGATGCCTGGCGACTGGGCGACTCGCTGGTCAGCGCGGACCTCCGGGCGGTCAACTCGCACGGGGTGATGCGGGTGCCGGAGTACGTGAAGAAGCTGACCGTCGACGGCGTCGATCCGCGCGGCGTGCCCCGGGTCGTTCGCGACGCCGGCGCCTGCCTGGTCGTCGACGGCGGCAACAGCATGGGGCAGATCGGCGCGTGGTTCGCGATGGAGCGGGTGATCGAGCGCGCGGAGTCGACCGGCATCGCGGCGGCGGCAATTCGCGGCAGCAACCACTGCGGCGCGATGGCCTACTACGCGGCGCAGGCGCTGAGCCACGACGCGATCGGCTGGGCGACCACCAATGCCCTGCCGGTGATGGCGCCCTGGGGAGGCGCCGAGAGGATCCTCGGCATCAATCCGCTCGCGGTCGCGATCCCGGCCGGGGAGGAGCCGCCGATCGTCTACGACGCGGCGTTCAGCGGCTCGGCCCACGGCAAGGTTCGCATCTACCAGCAGCGGGGCCTGACCCTGCCGGAGGGCTGGGCGCTCGACCGCGACGGCCGCCCGACGACCGATCCGGCCGCGGCGATCGACGGCCTGCTGCTGCCGATCGGCGGGTTCAAGGGCGCCGGACTGGCGATGATCATGGGTATCCTGTCGTCGATGCTCTCCGGCGCGAGCTACGGCACCGAGCTCGGAGATCTGGCGAACGGTCCGCGGGCCGGCCAGGACGGCCACTTCGTCATGGCGATCCGGATCTCCGCCTTCGAGGATGTGTCGGCGTTCAAGGCCCGGGTCGACCGGGCGATCCAGCAGATCCACGCCTGCCGGCGCGCGCCCGGCGTCGATCGGATTTACGCTCCCGGTGAGAAAGAGTTTCTCGCCGAGCGGGAGAACCGGCGCGATGGCATTCCGCTGCCCGTCGCCACCCTGGCCGACCTGCGCCGGGTCGCGATCGATCTGGGAGTAGACCTGAGCGGGCTTCCCCCGGCGTGACCATTTGGGTAGCCAGGAAAGGGGGGAGCAACGCCCGGACTGCCTCGCATAATAGAGCGAGCAGCTAAGAGGTGCTGGGCGTGGGCATGATCGGGCAAACCCTGAACGACGTCTACCGGGTGTCCGAGAAAGTGGGCTCCGGCGGCTTCGCCGACGTCTATCTCGGACGCGACCTGCGCACGAACACGGTCGTGGCGATCAAGATTCTCCACGAGCACTTCGCCAGCGACCCGGCTCTGGTCGAGCGCTTTCTTCACGAAGCCGACTTTGCCGAGGCCCTGGTCGAGCCGCACGTCGTTCGAGTTCTCGATCACGGCAGCGACGGCGACGTCTATTACATCGTGATGGAGTACGTCCAGGGCCATACCCTGGCGCACCTGGTCAAGACCTCAGGGCCGCTCGAGGTAGGTGCCGCCGTCGGATACGTGAGCGAGATGCTGCTCGCGCTCGGCGCGGCGCACCGGGCGGGCATCGTCCACCGTGACATCAAGCCCCAGAACGTGATGGTAACCGCCGGTGGTCTGGTCAAGGTGATGGATTTCGGGATCGCGAAGGACGTCGCCGCGAGCGGCGCCGCCCAGACGACGATGTACCTGGGCACGCCGCGCTACATGTCGCCGGAACAGGCGAACGGCGAGCCGGCCAGCCCGCGATCCGACCTCTACGCGGTCGCGGTCACCCTGTTCGAGCTGCTGGCCGGCCAACCGCCGTTCGACGCCGATACCCCCTGGAAGATTCTCAACCTTCAAATGACCGCGACCCCGCCGCCGATCAGCCAGTTCCGGTCCGACGTTCCGAGAGAAGTCGTCCAGACGCTCGCCAGGGGCCTGGAGAAATCTCCGGATCGTCGTTTTCAAACGGCCGAGGAGATGCTCGCGGCGTTGACCAACGGGGTTCCCGAAACCGACGAGCCGACTATCGTTGGCCTGGACGGAGCGCCGGCCGAGCGAACGGTCGTCGCCGGGCTGCGTGGCCCGGCGGTATCCTCGCGAACGATCGGAGCACCGACGACGCCCGTCCACCTTTCCCGAAAGCCTGAGCCGACGCCGGTCCGGAGCGCCGTCCAGCGGCCGTCGGCTCCCGCGAATACCCCGGCGGGCCGATGGCTCGTCACCGATGAATCTTCCCGGAAGCTAGGCTCGGCCCTCCCGTGGATCGTCGCCGGGTCAGCAGTGGTCGCGCTGCTGATCGTCGGCGCGTTGTTCCTCCGGACCGGCTCGCCGCCGGCCGTTCCCGCGTCCACGCCCGCCCCGACCCGGACCCGCGCCAACCCGACGGCGGTCGCTACCCCGGGCGAAGCCGCGTCGCCGGCGACGACGGCGGTCGTACCCGCGGCGACGCCCGCGAATCAAGCGGCCGTTTCTTCGCCGGTCGCCACCGCGTCGGCGCCGGTACCGTTCACCGTGAAGACCCTGGGCGCTCCACCCGGCACCCCGTTGCCGTTCTACCGTCCGTACGGGCTGACGACCGGCTCGCGTGGCGACGTGTACGTCGTCGACGCGGCGAATGACGTGCTTTCGATCCTCACCTCGGCCGGCAACCTTCGCCAGCGCATCTTCGAGGGCGGCGCGTCGCTCGAATCGGAGGGGGAGCGCTCGATCGACCGCGACGATCAGGGGAACCTCTACATCTCGGATACCGGCCAGGACCGGGTGCGAAAGCGGTCGCCCAGTGGGCAGGTGCTCGCCTCGTGGGGGCGTCACGGCAGCGGACCGGGCCAGTTCTCCGGACCGGACGGAATCGTCGTCGACCCCCGGGGCAACGTCTACGTCGTCGACTCCGGCAACAATCGGGTCCAGTGGCTCTCGCCGATCGGCGGACCGCTCGCCCAGTGGGGAACGAAGGGGACCGGTCCGGGCCAGTTCAACGGACCTACCGAGATGACGACCGACTACCAGGGAAACGTCTACGTCGTCGACACCGGAAACAATCGGATTCAGAAGCTGACCCCGGATGGGAAGCCGCTGGCGCAATGGGGCTCGAAAGGGAGCGGCCCCGGCCAGTTCGACCACCCCACCGCCGTCGACGTGGATCCGCAGGGGAACGTCTACGTCGTCGACTCCGGAAACGCGCGCGTCGAAAAGCTGTCGCCGAGCGGCGCTTTCCTCGCCCAGTGGGGCGGACGCGGCGACGGCCCCGGTCAGTTCCAGGAACCGCACGGCATCGTGGTCGATTCCGACGGCAGCGTGTACGTCGCCGACCCGGTCGGTCGGCGCATCGTCAAGACGACCTCGGATGGCAAGCTCCTCGCAGATTGGCGACCGCGCGCCAGCGGTTCGGGACAATTCAGCTTCCCGATGGGTGTCGCGGTCGACCTTCAGGATAACGTCTACGTCGCGGACACGAACAACGGGCGCATCCAGAAGCTCTCGACGGCGGGCACGCCGGTCGCGAGCTGGGGAGCCATCGGTAGCGGTCCCGGCCAGTTCCAATTGCCGACCGGCCTGGCGGTCGACGTTCAAGGGAACGTCTACGTGGCCGACAGCAATAACAACCGTGTCCAGAAGCTCTCGCCAGATGGCAAGCCGCTGGCATCGTGGGGAACCCGCGGCTCCGCGCCGGGCCAGTTCTATTTCCCGCACGACGTGGCCGTCGACGCGCACGGCAACGTCTTCGTCGCGGATACCGAGAACGACCGGATTCAGAAGCTCTCCGCCAACGGCGCGCCGCTCGCTCAGTGGGGCACCGAGGGAGACGGCCTCGATCAGTTCGAGCGGCCCGAGGGGCTGGCGCTGGACGCCGACGGGAACGTCTACGTCGCCGACACCGGCAACGATCGAATCACCAAGCTCTCGCCGGATGGCAAGCCGGTCGCCCAGTGGGGAACCCGGGGCGACCAGCCCGGTCAATTCGAGGCGCCGGTCGCCGTCGCGGTGGACGCCCACGGGAACATCTTCGTCGCCGACCGCGACAACCGGCGCGTTCAGGAGATCTCGTCGAACGGCACGCCGCTGGCCCAGTGGCCGATCTCCGGCGCCTCGTCTGTCGATTCCTTACCGACTCTGTCCGGCATCGCCGTCGACAGCCAGGGAACGGTCATCGTCTCTGACAGCCTGAACGACCGGGTGATGGACATCGTGCCGGCCAGGTAAACGTCAATCCCGTGACCTGCGCTATAATGGCGGGCGACAGCTATCCGTTCGAAAGGCCGGACGGAGCGTTCGTCGCGTCGACGCGAGCAGCTGTCGATCCACCCGCACCGGGCTGGCTGACAGGATGGTGGGCACATGGCCGGGATGATTGGCCGCACCCTCAACGAGATCTTTCGCGTCGCCGATCTGGTCGGCGCCGGTGGCTTTGCCGACGTCTATCTTGGACGCGACCTTCGCACCAACACCGTCGTCGCGATCAAGATCCTCCACGAGCATTTCACCCGCGATCCGAAGATCGTCCAGCGGTTCCTCCGCGAGGCCAAGATCGCCGAGGTCCTCGACGAGCCCCACGTCGTTCGGGTGCTGGGAACCGGACAGGACGATGACATCCACTACATCGTCATGGAGTACGTCCAGGGCCTCACCCTGGCCGACATGGTCCATCGGAACGGACCGATGGCTGTGGACGAAGCGGTGGAATACATTCGGCAGATGCTGCACGCGCTGGGTCACGCCCACGAGCACGGGATCATCCACCGCGACATCAAGCCGCAGAACGTCATGGTGGTCGCCGGGGGCCAGGTCAAGGTGATGGACTTCGGCATCGCCAAGGACGTCGACGCCGGCGGCGGTGTCCAGACGACGATGTATCTCGGGACGCCGCGGTACATGTCCCCCGAGCAGGCAAACGGCGCGCCGGCCAGCCCACGGTCGGACATCTACGCGGTGACGATCACCCTCTACGAGCTGCTGACCGGACAGCCTCCGTTCAGCGCGGACACGCCCTGGCAGGTTCTCAACCTGCAGATCAGCGCCGCGCCGCCGCCGATCACGAAATACCGCTCCGACGTCCCGCTCACCGTCCAACAGGTCATCCAGAAGGGGCTTGAAAAGGATCCGACCCGTCGCTTCCAGACCGCCGCGGAGATGGTCGACGCCCTCGATCACGGCGTGCCGACGCTCGGCGAGCCGACGCTGCTTGGCCCCATGTCGATCCCCGAGGATGCGACGCTGGTCAATCCGGGCGTCGTGGTCTCCCCGCCGGGGCCCGCGGCGATCGGCCCGACGTCTCCACCGATGCCGAGTCCCGAGCCACCTCGGGTTGCCCCGTCGCCCACGACCGGCGCCGCGAACGGCTCCGACCGTGCCGCGTCCGGCACCTCCGGCTTCCATCCGATCACCACGGGCAGCGCGCCGCACTCCCACCCCGACGCGACCGACGGGTCGCTCGCCGCGTTCGACGCCGCGCCGTCCACCGCTCCACCATCCGCCGTGCCGGTTGCGCCAATGAGCACGAGCGGCCCCGTGGTTAGCCCGCCGCTCGGCGCCCCGGCCGCTCCAGCCAGCGGCCAGGCGGCAGGTACGAAGGGCCGCCGACTGTCGGGAAAGACGATCGCAATCAGCGCGGGCGGGGTGGTTGTGCTGCTGGTTTTGATCGCGCTTGGTCCGGTGATGGTCCAGGGCTTCGTCGAGGGATGGAACCAGGGCGACGCCACCCCGACGGCAACCGCCGCGGCTCCGACGAGCCGAGCGGCAGGGGCGCCGGCGGTGGCGACTATCCTGTCGACGGCGCCAACAAGCCAGCCGTCGGCTGGGTCGTCCGTCCCGAGCGCCGCGAGCCTCACCTGGAAGATCTTCGCCGAGGGCAAGGGGAACGCGCTGGGCCAGTTGAGCGCGCCGGAAGGGCTCGCCGTGGATTCCCAGGGAAACCTCTATCTCGCCGACCGTGGCAACGATCGGATCGAGAAGTTCAGTCCCGACGGCAAGGCGGTCGCAGCCTGGGGAGGCAAGGGGATCGGGCCGGGCCAGTTCGACTCGCCGGTCGACCTGGCGGTGGATCGTCAGGGGAATATCTTCGTCGTCGACAGCGGGAACAACCGCATTCAGAAGCTCACCGCGGAGGGAAGGTCGGTCGGCCAGTGGGGCAGCCAGGGCGCCGGCCCCGGGCAGTTCGACAGTCCCGGCGGGATCGCCCTCGACGCCGCCGGGAACATCTACGTCGCGGATACGCGGAACAATCGCATCCAGAAGCTGTCGCCAGCCGGTCAGCCCCTGGCGCAGTGGGGTAAGCAAGGGAACGCACGGGGCGATTTCCGGCTTCCCGAAGGGGTCGCGGTGAAGGGGAACGGGGATGTGATCGTCGCCGACACCGGCAACAACCGGGTTCAGTGGCTCTCGCCGCAGGGCACCTGGATTGGCGGTCGGATCGGCTCAGCCAGCGCGAACGACCAGCTCAAGGCGCCGGTGGTCGTGAAAGCTGGCACGGGTGGAGCGACCTTCGCGCTCGAGTTTGATGGAGACCGGGTACAGGAGATCGCGACCCCGGAGAAAGTTCTCGCCCTCTGGGGCCAGGCCGGGAGCGCCGTTGGCGACTTCGACCATCCGCACGGGATGGCGTTGGACGCCAACGGTCACCTCTACGTCAGCGATACCGCGAACGATCGGATCGAGGTCGCGACCCTGCCGCGGTAGGACGCCCTACCGGTACAGGACATCTCTCAGCGAGCGATACTCCGCCTCGTTGATCTCGCCGGTCGCCAGACGCCGCCGCAGGATCGCTTCGGCCTCGGCCCGGCCGGCGTCGTCGGCGCGGTACGACCAGCCGTTGCGCCGCATGCTGAAGAGGAGAAACAGAACCGACGCGACGAAAAGCAGGAAGAAGAGCCCGCCAAACGGGTGGAATCCCGAGAATGCCCACCACACGTTACACCTCCTGAGCTGATTTGGAAGGATTGCCCTTCAGGATCAGAATAGGAGGTGACGGTCAAACCGGCATCGCGTTGTTGTCACGGTTTTGTGAACGCCCCGACCTGGCGTCTTGTAGCACGGGGGCTTGTCCATGGGGAGTGGCCAGGTTTGGGGCCGGGCCGGGCTCTCTCATCCCCTACCCCTTCCTGTCTATCCTCCTCGCCCCCTTCTCCAGGGGGAGCCTTCATTCGAGGGGGAAGGGTCTTGAGGATAGCATCTCCCTGTAGACCCCTCTCCCGCGCACTGGGATGGGCGTGTGAACGCCCCAGCGTCTGGGATCAGGTAGGGGGTGAGGGAAACCCGGGCGCCCCGCGGAAAGGTGGCCACTCCCCAGGGACAAGCCCCCGCGCTGCCGGTTTATCGAACGCCTGATCTTCGAGGTTCGAAACTGCGCTGGCAAAGGCGG
>JAJPKB010000593.1 GCA_021323915.1 Chloroflexota bacterium
CGCCCGCGCTCCCTGAGGATTCCCGATGTTTCCAGGATTTACCTCGCCGGGAAATAATGCTTGACAGGGACGCGGGCGGTCGTCTATAGTTCGCTTGATGCGATTATTTCGCATCGTGTGAACATTCACCACGCGTTTGGGTAGTGAAGAGCCATGGGCATTGACGAGCGCGAACAGCTAACCCAGGCGATCCTCGATTGCTATCACGAATTCGGACGCGCCATGCACCGGGACCGACCACACGAGTGGCTAGAGGGCTGTGACATCACCATGCCCCAGATGAAGACGCTCGCGTGTCTGTACGGCAAACAGAAGGCGTCGATGGGCGAGCTTGCCGAGGCCCTCGGCACCGGCGTATCCACGATCACCGGTATCTTCGACCGCCTCATCGACCACGGCTTCGTTACCCGGGAAGAAGATCCTCGCGACCGGCGCGTCGTCGTCGGTCGGCTCACCCCCGCGGGCGATGCGCTGATGGATCGTATCTACATGACCGCGCGCGACCGCCTCGGTCGAGTGCTCGGTCAGCTCACCGTCGAAGAGCTACGCGCGGTCAGCCAGGGCATCGAAGCCCTCAACCGCGGAGCCCAGCGCGCCTATTCCCCGACCCCCCTGTCCGGTCGAGACGATCGCTGACCTCGGAACGAGGGATCTAATGCGGAGGAACGGTAAGAGAATGCGTGTCTTCAATCGGCCACTCGCGCTCCTGCTGGTAACCCCGGCGCTCCTGGCGGCGTGCGCGGTCGCCCCCGCCGGCCAGCCGCCGGTGGCGCCGGTCACGGTTCAGACGTCGCCCGTCACCAGCGGAGCCATCTCTGGCGTCGTCGTCTATTCCGGCAACGTGGACTCGCGCGCCAAGGTGAGTGTGCTTCCGAAGGTCGGCGGCCAGATCACGGTTCTGAACGTCGACGTGGGAAGTGTCGTCAAGAAGGGTGACGTGATCGCGGAGTTGGACCACGCGACCCAGGACGCTCAGGTCGCCCAGGCGAAAGCGGCGGTCGCGGTGGCCCATGCGAAGCTGGCGACGATTCAGGCCGGATCCCGCCCGGAAACCATCGCCCAGGCGGAGGCCAACCTGAAGGCTGCCCAGGCAAGCCTCGCGTTTTTGGAGAGCGGCGGCCGCCCCGAGAGCGTTAGCGCTGCCCAGGGCAACCTGGCATCGGCCATTGCCCACCTCGACAGCCTGAAACAGGGCCGCTCCGAGGCCGTCGCCCAGGCGCAGGCGAACCTCGACGCGGCGAAGGCGCGCTTACAGCAATTGAAAGACGGCCCGACTCCCCAGCAGGTCCAGGCCGCTCAGCTCGCGGTGGAGCAGGCGAAGGACGCGGCATTCGCGGCCGACACCCAGAAGGATGCCGCCTGCAATCCGGTCTCGCCCGGCGCGGTCTGCAAGGCTGCCCAGGCAGCCGCCGACGCCGCGCACACCGGCATCGCCCAGGCGCAGGCGCAGTTGACGATTCTGACCACGCCGCCCACCCAGACTCAGCTGAGCCAGGCGCAGGCCGCCGTCGACGCGGCGCAGGCCCAGCTCAACCTCGCGCAGCACCCCGGCTCGTCTAACGACGTCGCCGCCGCCCAGGGCGCCGTTCAGGCGGCCCAGGCGCAGCTCGCGCTCGCCAAGCTCCCGTACACCTCGGCCGACCTTGCCAAGGCGCAGGCCGCGGTCGACGTCGCCGCGCAACAGCTCAAGCTCGCCCAGCAGCCGTACACCAAAGAGGACCTGGAGGCGGCTCAGGCCGCCGTCCAGCAGGCCAACGCCGCGCTCGATGCCGCGACCGTCGCGCGGGATGACGCGATCATCAAGGCTCCGATCGACGGCGTCGTCGCCCAGAAGCTCCTATCCGTCGGCGCCCTTGCCGCGCCGACGACCCCGATCGTTACGCTGATCGATCCGGCGGTCGACGTGATCGTAAACGTCGACGCCCGGTACGCGTCGGACGTCCGCCTTGGCCAGGTCGCCACGATCACGTCCGATGATCTGCCCGGCAAGTCGATCACCGGTAAAGTGTCGAACATCGCCCCGGACGTCGACCAGCAGACGCGCACCTTCGAGGTGAAGATCACGCCGTCTCAGGCCGATTCTGGCCTCAAGGACGGCATGCTGGTCAAAGTCTCGCTGGTCACGGCAACCCGCGAAGGGGTCGTGACCGTTCCGAGCGACGCGATCGTTCAGCGGAACGGACAACCAACCGTTTATGTCGTGACCAACGGCACGGCAACGCCTCAGGTCGTCCAAACCGGGCTGACCGACGGCACGCATACCGAAATCACCAGCGGTCTGAAAGCCGGTCAATTGATCGTGACGAGTGGCCAGGACCGCCTCAATACCGCTCAGACGGTCAGAGTCCAGAAGTAGCGACAGGCGAAAACGAGGAAGGTCCGGGCGCGCCGGACCAGGAGGCAATTCAAAGGTGGAAAATCGTCCGGGAAATAACCCAGCGGTCAGCGGCACCGCGGTTTCACCCAGCCACGTCGACGGCCACGCGGCGGCGACCATCCCGCCCGCGAAGCCGACCCGGCGTCGGATCTCCCGCGCCGTGGTCATCCCCATTCTCGTCGTGATTCTCTTGGCGATCGTCGGGTTCGCCTATCGCTACTTCTACGACTCGACCCACTTCGTGTACACCGATAACGCCCAGGTCTCCGGCTCGCTGATCTCGGTCGGCGCGCTGAACGCGGGCGAGGTCAGCGCCGTCAACACCGACGTCGGGCAACACGTCACCAATGGTCAGGTGATCGCGACCGTCTCGGTCCCGATGGCTATGTCCGCGACGAGCGGTGGGACCGCGAAGCTCGGGTTCTCGAACACCCAGAGCCAGCAGGTCGACGTGACGTCGCCGCTGAGCGGTGTCGTCGTCGCTCGACTGGCCGATCCCGGCAGCACGGTCGCCCCGGGCCAGGCGATCATCGACGTCGTGGATCCCACGGCCCTCTACGTCACCGCCAACGTCAACGAGACCGACATCGATCGGGTCAAGGTCGGCGAGCCGGTCGACGTCACCGTCGACAGCCTCGGTGTGACGCTACCCGGCCGGGTCGAGGCGATCACTCCGGCGAGCGCCGGCTCGTTCTCTTTGATCCCGTCCCAGAACACGTCGGGCAACTACACCAAGGTCGTTCAGGTCGTTCCGGTCAAGATCTCGGTCGACTACGGCAATCTTCCGCTCATCGTCGGGAGCTCGGTCGAAGTCAACATTCACGTCCAGTAGTGGCCAGGCGGCAGACGTTTCGCGCAGGATCTCGCGGCCGTCGGAGAGATTAGAAAATGAGGACGACAGCCTCCCCGCGCCTTCGTGACGAGACCGGCTACGCGCTCGACAACCACAAGTGGTGGGTGCTCGGCGTCATCGTGATGGGTTCCTTCATGAGCATCCTCGACTCGACGGTGGTCAACATTGCCCTGCCGAAGCTGATGGCGGTGTACTCGACCGACGTTCACGGCGCCCAGTGGGTGCTGACGAGCTACCTGCTCGCCCTGGCGATCGTGATTCCGCTGACCGGTTTCGTCGACGAGACGTTCGGCGGCAAACGCGTCTATATGATCACCCTGACGCTCTTCACCTGCGCCTCGGCGCTCTGCGGCATCGCCTGGAGCCTCGGCGTGCTGATCTTCTTCCGGGTGCTCCAGGGCCTCGGGGGTGGGCTGATTCAGCCTCTCGGGATGAGCCTGCTGCTCCGCGAGTTTCGGCCCGACGAGCGCGGGACGGCGCTCGGCTTCTACGGCATCCCGATCATGCTGGCGCCGGCGATCGGCCCCACCGTCGGGGGCTATCTCGTCGAATATGTCGATTGGCGCTTCATTTTCTACATCAACGTACCGATCGGAATCCTGGCGGTGATCGCGGCATCGCGCATCCTGCACGAGGGCGTTCTCAAGCGCAATCAAAAGCTGGACCTCTGGGGCATCGCCCTGGTTGCCCTCGGGAGTGCCGCGCTGCTCCTTGGGATCGACAACGGCCCGACCGACGGCTGGGGCAGCACCACCGTCGTCGCCGAGCTGATCGTCGGCGTCGTCTGCCTCGCCGCGTTCGTGGTCGTCGAGCTGACCACCGACCAGCCGCTGCTCGAGCTTCGTCTTTTCAAGGCGCTGAACTTCAGCACGGCGATCTTCGTCACGTTGATCGTCCAGATCGGGCTCTTTGGCGCGACCTTCCTGTTGCCGGTGTTTCTGCAGAACCTCCGGGGGCTGGGTGCGATGGAGACGGGCATGCTCTTGATCCCGCAGGCCATAACCGTCGCGCTGATCATGCCCATCTCAGGGCGCATTTTCGATCGCTTCGGTCCAACTGTCGTGCTGGTTCCGGGGATCGCCCTCCTGACCTACGCGACCTATCTCTTTTCCAACCTGAGCCTGAATACGACAAACACCCAGATCATCAGCATCCTGATGCTGCGTGGCGTGGGCATGGGCTTGGCGATGATGCCGGCGACGACCGCCGCGATGAACGCCGCGCCGCGCCACTTGATCCCGCGAGCCACCGCGCTGGCGAATGCCCTCCAGCGGATCGCCGGCTCGTTCGGCACCGCGATCATGGCGACCGTTCTCACCACCCGACAAACCTTCCAGTTCGCAATGATGGCGCAGACCGTCACCCCGTTCAGTCCGGGCGTTCAAATCACCCTGGCCCGGGCGCAGGCTTCGATGGGTTTGAACCACCTGACCGCCGACGTCGCCCACCAGCTCGGGCTGTACATGCTCTACCAGTCGGTGGCGATGTCCGCGGCGGTCCGTTCCTTCGACGATACATTCTTCTTCGCTTCGATCGTCTGTATCCCGGCGATACTCGCGGCCTTTCTCGTGCGTAACACCCGTGGCTCGAGCGCTCGCCCGATGGTCGCGGCGGAATAGAAAGGATGGCATGAGCGCGACGACGACCTTTCCCGCGCGCGATGCGGCCGGCTACTCTTCCGACAGCCACCGGTGGTGGGTGCTCGGAGTCATCGTGATGGGCTCTTTCATGAGCATCCTCGACGCCACGGTGGTGAACATCGCCCTTCCGAAGCTGATCTCGGTCTTTTCGACGGACGTACACGGCGCTCAATGGGTTTTGACCGGCTACCTGCTCGCTCTCGCCATGGTGATCCCGCTGACCGGCTTCGTCGACGAGACGTTCGGCGGCAAGCGCGTCTATATGATTACCCTGACCCTGTTCACCGCCGCGTCGGCGCTTTGCGGCATCGCCTGGAGCCTCGACGTCCTGATCGCGTTTCGGGTGCTCCAGGGCCTCGGCGGGGGGCTGATCCAGCCGCTCGGGATGAGCCTGCTGCTCCGCGAGTTCCGTCCCGAGGAGCGCGGCACCGCCCTCGGTTTCTTCGGCATCCCGGTGATGCTCGCCCCAGCGGTCGGTCCGATCCTCGGAGGGTATCTCGTCCAGTACGTCGACTGGCGGTTCATCTTCTACATCAACGTGCCGGTGGGCATCGTCGCGGTGATCGCCGCTTCGCGCATCCTGCACGAGGGGGTGATCCATCACAACCAGAAGCTTGACGCATGGGGCATCGCCCTGGTCGCCCTCGGCAGCGCCGCGTTGCTGCTCGGCATCGACAACGGTCCAACCGATGGCTGGGGCAGCACCTGGGTCGTGCTCGAGCTCGTCGCCGGGACGATCGCCCTGATCGCCTTCGTCGTCGTCGAGCTCAACACCAAGCAGCCGCTCCTCGAGCTAAGGCTGTTCCGAACGGTGAACTTCAGCACCGCCGTCTTCGTGACCCTGATCGTTCAGGTTGGCCTGTTTGGCGCGATGTTCCTGTTACCGGTGTTCCTCGAGAACCTCCAGGGCCTCGGGGCGATGGACACCGGCCTGCTCTGGCTTCCTCAGTCGCTGGTCGTCGCCGCGATCATGCCGCTTTCCGGGCGCATTTTCGACCGTTTTGGACCGACAATCGTGCTGGTGCCCGGGATTACCCTGCTGGTTATCGCGACCTGGCTCTTCAGCCACCTGAGCCTCGAGACCACGACCCTCACCGTCGTCGAGATCCTGCTGGTCCGGGGCACCGGCATGGGGCTGGCGATGATGCCAGCGACGACCGCCGCGATGAACGCTGTGCCGCGCCACCTGATCCCCCGGGCGACGGCTCTGACCAGCGCCGTTCAGCGGATCGCCGGCTCGTTCGGCGCCGCGATCATGGCGACCGAGCTGACGTCGCGCCAGGACTTTCAGTTCGCCGCCATCTCCCAGACCATGACGCCGTTCAGTCCGGGCGTCGAGATGGTCGTGGCGAAAGCCCACGCGTTCTTGGCCCTGCACGACATGCCGGCTTCGGCCGCTCACCAGCTCGCGGTACTGATGCTTTATCAGGACGTCGCGATTACGGCGTCGGTTCGGGCGTTCGACGACACCTTCCTCTTCGCGGCGGTCATCTGCATTCCGGCGGTTCTCGCGGCTCTCCTCGTGCGCAACACGACGACCGGAGGCGGCCGACGGATGATGGCCGCGGAATAAGCGGACCGTTTTGGGGAGCGATGTTCACCACGGAGACACGGAGTCGGCACGGCGAGCGCGGAGCAGAGAACAGAAAGAGACTCGGTGTTCTCCGCGTCTCCTCCGAGTCTCCGTGGTGAACGGACCTTTCGGTGGCCGTCAGGAGACCGCTGCCGGGGCCTTCAGAAAAGGAATCGTCATCGGACCCTGGGGCAGAACGCAGATCGGCGCTTCGGGGCCGTATTCGTCGAGCAGCTGCTCGACCGTCGCCTCGATGCTCTCGATCGGCTCGAGGTGCGCCCGCCGGACGTCGGCAGCGGACAGCCGGTCCGAATAGAGGAAGACCCGACCGCGCGTCAGGATACGTGCCAGGATCTGCACTTGCCACTGGTCCAGCCGCTGGAAGTCTGGCGACTCGATCATCTCCAGAATGGCCCTCGGGCTCTCGCGCATCTCCAGGATGTGGGCGAAGTCGCCGTGGCCAACGCCCTCGCGGCACTCCGCTGCCATGACGATCGCTCCGCCCGGCGTGACGATCTCCTCGGCGGCGGCCATCCCTTTCACCGCCTGATACAGATTCAGATCGAGCGGGTATCCGCTGTTGGTCGTGATCACGATCGGATAGCGACGCTCGACCTCGCGCATCGCCGCCTCGCGGACGAACGCGCACCCCGCCTCGTGGGCGCGCAGGTAATCGCCGGCAAAAACCCCGGTGATCCGCTTCTCGCGGTTCGTGGCGACGTTCACCAGAAAGCGCGGCGGGGCAAGCGCCACGCCTTCGCGCTGCTCCTCGTGGATCGGATTCCCGATCGTCACCCCCCAGCGCGCGTTCGGGTGGCCGATCATCGCCGCGTCGTGGTTGTGGGTGATCGTCCGTGCGCCCGCCACGCCCGGAATCACCCCTTTCGGCCCACCGCTGAAGCCGGCGAAGAAGTGAGGCTCGATGAATCCGGTGACGATGCGCACGTCGGCGTCGACGTAGGCACGGTTGAGCCAGATCTCGCCGCCGAATCGACTATTACCCAGATAAGCCAGTCCGGTTTCGTCCAGCGCGTCGTGATTCACGACCCGGTACCGTCGAGCCACCTCCGGTCCCAGCATGCGATCGAGCTCGGCCGCTGTGTTCGGACGGTGAAGTCCCACCCCGTTCAGAAGGGTGATCCGGTCGTCAGGAACGTGCGATAGCTCGGCCAGCAGCGGAGGAAAGATCGTCCGGTTCGGCACCGGTCGCGTTATGTCGCTGAAGACGATCACGACCCGATCGTTTGGTCGTACCAGCTCGCGAAGCGGCGGCGAGGCGATCGGATGCCGCAGCCCTTCGGAAACCGCTGCCGACTCGTCCGGCAGGGCGGCCAGGTAGCGAGGTTCGACCAGGTCGACGTGACGACCGGGGAGGTGAAGAGTGAGGCCCTGCTCGCCGTAGGCGATGCGAACGTCCATGATCCAACGCCCATTCGATCAGCGGGGTGCCGCCCCGAATCGACCGGGCAACCCGCGGAATTAAGGGGAGGCGCCTTTCGGTGTCCCTTGTTTCCGCGTCATGCCCGAGTTCGCCCGCTCGGTTGACACGCCCGATGTATCCTGGTATTGTCCCAAAGCGATTGTAGCACAGCAGATCCGCAGCATTCGGGAGGGATTGGTGAACTCTGACCTGCACAGCGCGATGAAGGTCGGTATCGTTCAGTTCATGGCATTTCCAGAGACCGGCGGCGGCAAGGGGCCGGTCTTCGAGACGATCACCCAGATCGCCGAGGACGAGTTCTTCGGCGCGATCGAGATCAGCACGATCCCCGACTCCACGGTCCGGGCCAACGTCGCGCGGCTGCTTGCCAGCGCTCAGATCGTGGTCGGCTACGGCGCCCAGCCGATCCAGCTCGGTGGCAAGCTGGATCTGAATGCCCTCGACCGCGAGCAGCGCCAGAAAGCCGTCGATCGGATGAAGGTCGCGGTCGACGAGGCCTACGAGCTCGGCGCGCAGCGGTTCGCCGTCTTGAGTGGGCCTTTCCCCGGCGCCGAGCACGAGGCCGAAGCGGTCAAGCTACTTGTCGATTCCTTGAACCAGATCTGCGCCCACGCGTCGAGCCAGGGATCGATGGGCGTCGCCCTGGAGACGTTCGATCGATCGATCGACAAGAAATCCCTGATCGGCCCAAACGCCCTGGCCGTCGAGGTATCCAGGGCGGTGCGCCAGGAGCACCCGACCTTCGGGCTGATGCTCGATCTGAGTCACCTGCCCCTCCAGTTCGAGACCTCCGAGCAGGCGCTGACCACCGCCAAGGACCATCTCGTCCACGCCCACATCGGCAACTGCGTTGTGAACGACCGCAGCCACCCGCTCTACGGCGACCTCCACCCGCGATTTGGCGTCGAGGGCGGTGAGAACGACGTGCCCGAGGTGGTCGAGTACCTGCGCGCGCTGCGCGAGATTGGCTACGTCGGCGACGGGAAGCAGAACGTCGTGGCGTTCGAGGTGAAGCCGCAGCCGGGCGAGACCTCCGGCGCGGTCATCGCCAACGCGAAGCGCACCCTCATCGAAGCCTGGGCCCGTCTGTAATCGTGGCGCGCCCTGCCGCTCACCTGATCGTGTCGACCGGCCTGGCAACTCTCCAGTGGATCCGGACCGGTCGGCTGGTCCCGACCGTGGTGCCGTTCTTGACCGGGTTCCTGATCGACGGGGACCACCTCGTCGATTTCGCACGCTACAAGCTCAGCGGCAAAAAGAAGGAAGGGCGCGTCATCCTGCCCCTCCACGGCTGGGAATACGCGCTGGTGCTCTACCTTCTCGATCGGTTCCTGGGACCGCGCACCGCCGGCGGCTTGACCATGGGCTACCTCGGCCACCTGGCGCTGGACCAGGTCACCAACGAAACGACCCATCCGCTGACCTACTTCATCTCGTTTCGCTGGCGGCGAGGATTTCCGTCCCGGCTTTTCACCCACCCGGACGAGAGCAAGATCGACTGGATGAGCCGATCGCTATTCGAGCTCTGGAAGCACTTTTAGGGCGCCTTCAATTCCTTGCCGGTTCACCGCGTCGCGGCCTGGCGCAGGATTTCCTCGATCGCGTCCAGGTCGCGGCGGAGCTGAACATCGGATTGCACCTCGGACTGGATTCGGGTGCAGCCGTTGATGATCGTGCTGTGATCGCGACCGCCAAGCTCGCGACCGATGTCCACCAGCGAGGACTGGGTCTTTTGCCGCATCAGATACATCGCGACCTGTCGTGGGACGACCGTCTCCTTGTCGCGCGCCTTCCCACGCAGCGCGCGAGGCTCGATCCGGTAGTACCGGCAGACGGCGTCGAGCACGTCGGAGGTCGCCAGGATACGACGCTGGCGGCTCTGGACCAGGTCTTCAATGGCGGCGCGGGCCATGCTCGGCGTCAGCGGCTGGTTCGTCAGACGGCTGTAGGCGACCACCCGATTGAGGCCGCCCTCGAGCTCGCGGATGTTGCTCTGGATCGCGTTCGCCAGCAGCTCGATCACGTCTTCGGGGACGGCGATTCCCTGGCGCGCGGCCTTCGCCTCGAGAATCGCCTGGCGGGTCTCGAGGTCCGGTAGCTGGACGTCCACCGCGATGCCCCAGGCGAAACGCGACTGCAAGCGCTCGGCAAGATTCGCGATGGCCTTTGGCGGGCGATCGCTCGTCAAAACGATCTGGTGTCCGACGCCGTGTAGCGCGTTGAAGGTATGGAAGAACTCCTCCTGGGTCGCCTCTTTGCCGGCGATGAACTGGACGTCGTCGACCAGCAGCACCTCGATGGTCCGGTAGCGCTGCCGAAACTCCTCGTTGCGGTTTTCACGGATCGCGTTGACCATCTGATTGGTAAACTCTTCGGCCGAGACGTAGAGAGTGCGCAGACCGCGGCGGATCACGACGTTGGCGATGGCGTGGAGCAGGTGCGTCTTTCCGAGCCCGACACCCCCGTAAATGAACAGCGGATTGTAGCCACGGCCGGGATCCTGGGCGACGCTGACCGCCGCCGCGTGGGCGGTCTCATTCGACTTACCGACGGTGAAGGTCTCGAACGTGTAACTGGGATTCGGGGTCCACTCGCCAAGCGGAAACGCCATCGGTGCCGGGGCAGGCGGCGGTGGCGGCGGCTTCGGCTCGACCGTGGCCAGCGCCAGGTCTGTCGCGGCCGACGCGGGAGGCGACGGCCGGTCGTCGACGGCGGCCAGGCGAGACGACACTCCATCGCTCGATCCGGTGGGACTGGAGCGCGGCGCGTGGGCGACGATCACTTCGAGCTCCAGCGGTCGACCGACGATGTGCGCGAGGGTCTCCTCGATCCGTGGCCGCAGTCGGCGGTCGATCCACTCGGCGGCGAAGGTGCTGTGGGCGCGCAACACAAAGCGGCGGTCATCCATCGAGACCGCCGCTGCCTGGCGAAGCCAGGTTTCGAAGTTGGGTGGCGACATTTTGACCTGCAGCTCACCGAGAGCCGCCTGCCAGACCTGTCGTGCGTTCACCTTTACGTCAACAACCCCATGCCGACCAGCGCCGCCCGCAGGGCGGATCGGTCCTCGTCGGTGAGCTCGGCGAGAGGCGGCCGGACCCGCCCGCCGAACCGGCCGAGCAGGTTCATCGCCTCCTTAGTCGTGGTAACCTCGTAGCCTCGGTGCCGCGACCGGACATTGAAGACCGGTTGGATCCACTTCGCGATCAGCGCGTTGACCTCGGAAAAGTTCGCCGCCCGGGCCGCGCGGAATAGTCCAAGCGCCACGTCGGGCATGAAGTTCGCCGCGCTCGAGGTAAATCCTTCCGCGCCCGCCGCGAAGTAGCTGTTGACCATATCGTCGCCAACGCCCGCCAGCCAGACGATTCGGCCGCCGACGTGATCGCGAATCCTCGCCCAGGCACGAAGATCCGCCTGACCGTCCTTGAACGCAACGACGTTGGGAAGGTCCGCCAGGCGATCGACCAGCTTCGGGCTGAACACCGCCGCGTCGCGGGCGTACGGAAAGACCGCGATGCCCACGCTCCGGGCGATGCCGGCGTAGTACTGGTAGAGGCCGTCGTCCTCGGCGCGCCCGTAGTAGTGGGGCAGCATCAGAATCGCGTCGGCGCCGGCCTTCTCGGCCTCACGGGCCAGGTCTCGCGCGATGGCCAGATTGTAGCCGACGCCGGCGATCACCGGCACGCGCCCGGCCGTCGCTTCGACCGCGAGATTGTAGACACGAACAATCTCGTTTGGAGTCATCGAGTAGAGCTCGCCGGTCCCGCCCGCCACCACGATGGCGTGCAGACCGGACCTGATCAAATAGTCGACGTGCGTTTGGAACGCATCGGCGTTCAGCGAGAGGTCGTCGTTGAAAGGGGTGATCGGAAAGGCTAGCACGCCGCGCAAGCGCGGGGCCAGGTCTCGCGGGCTGAGTGGCATTCTACTTCCTCCAGTACCGCATTCTATACCGGCGGAAGTGCTCCGTCGAGAGAAGATCTATTAAAGGTGCACCAGGGGCGGACTGGCGCGATCAGGGCGTGCGATGGCGTAACCGATCGATCTCGCGGTCAATCTCTTCCAACGCCGCGTAATCCTCGTTGGCCAGCTTGTAGCACCGGTCGAGGTACAACGCCGACAACCGGCGTCCGGCCGCCCCGGTCTGCTTGATCGCGTCGACGAGGTCACTGACTCCGTAGGTCGACGGTAAGTGCCGCGCGAGATGGGACATGTCGACGGAGAGGTCCGCGATCTGTCGCTCGTCACCGCCATCCACGGCGTATCGAAGCTGCCCGGCCAGCTTGGCCAGCTCGGCCAGTCGCTGTTGCTCGCTCATCAGACCGTACAGAACGTCGCTGACCGTGGCGTCGGCTGCCTCGGTCGATGGCGGCTCGGCCGACGGCGCGCGCTGAACGTACTCCTCGTACAGCTGGGCGTAGCGCTGGGCGATCTCGCCCACCAGCGCCATCATGCGCATCACGTCTCCCGAGCCCACCGCCCCTCCGGCGATCAGGTCGTCGTGGCGGAGCTCGGCCAAGCGGGCCAGATAATCACGACTCTCGATTGGCTCGGGCACCGGCGGCAACGGGACGGCGCTCATGCTCTTCATGTCGGCGATTGGGAGTTGGGAAGCGAGCATCGGAGGCACGTACCGGCTGAGCTCGAGGTTGACCGGAAGCACGACCACGTACGTCGCCAGCACCGATCCGTCCGAAGGGTCCGAAAAATAGACGAGCGCGTGACCGGTCGGACCAACCGCGCTACCTCGTTCGAATGCTAGGTCCATCGGGGCATTCCTTCGTCCGAAACAGGAATATTCTAGCACGTCGACGGGTTTCGCGCGGCCGTCTTGGCTCCGGCGCGCCGTGTGGTATAATGGGCCCGCCGTTGAGAAGATCGACGGGCAGGCTGGCTCCATCGCGCGTCCTCGGTCCAAGCTGGCAACCTGTAACGCCACCGCGTATACGATGGTGAACGCCGGGCCGGCGCCTCCGGCCGATTACTCTCGTAAGGCTGGGTTTATCGAATGACCCGATCCGTTTTCAGCCATGGCGTGTGGCTGGCGCTGGTGCTTTTGCTAGTTGGCTGCGCCGGCACGGCCTCCCAGGCGGTCACCTCTCCGTCGGCGTCAACCGCCGCGTCGCCGCCGAGCCCGAATGTGTCGACGCCAGTGCCGTCGCCCACGTCGACGATCACGACTCCGACGCCCGCTCCGACAACCGCTAGCACGCCAGCCTTCACCGATACTCCGACCACCGTTCCGACCAATACCCTTGCCGCCGTGACGCCGACCGCTCCGCTGGCGACCCCGACGGCCACCGTGGTACCTCCGACGCCGACCTCCGCGGTCAAGCTCACCGTCAATCAGATCGCGGCGACCGCGGTCGCCGAATCGATCGGCGAGCAGTGCGTCGCGGCGCCTCCGAAACCGGCGAAGGGATTCATCGGGGATCCGGTTCGCGGCAAGATGCTTTACAGCCAGCGTGGCTGTATCAATTGCCACGGAGAACAGGCCCAGGGTAACGTCGGGCCAAAGCTGGCCGGAACGACGCTGACGTTCGAAGCGGTCATTCATCAGTTGCGCGAGCCACGCGGCGTAATGCAGCGGTACTTGCCAAAGGACCAGAGCGACGCCGATGAGTGCGACGTCTACATCTACGTCAAGAATCTGAAGTCTTGAGGAGGTGCGTGGAGAGGAATCGACGCCACGGACGTCCACCGCGCCGGCGAAATCGATCCGGCACGTGGTGGGATACCTTGGAGCCTTGCCAGTCCACCGAATCAATCCAGATGAAATCTGAAGGGGAGGTCGAACGTCTCATGCGAAAGCTCGCGGTAGTTCTTGGTGCGATCCTGGCATTAGCGATGGTGGGAGCAGCGTTTGCCGACACGTCGGTGACGCTGAACGAACTGAACAACTCCGGCATCAGCGGTTCCGCGCAACTCATCGCCAAGGGAAACCAGACCGAGATCATCATCACCGAGACCGGTGAGCCTTCCGATGCCAGCGAGCCCGTCCACGTCCACACCGGTCAGTGTGGCCCGACGCTGGGCGGCGTCAAGTACCCGCTTAAGAACGTCGAGGGCGGGTCGTCTGACACGACGATCAACGCGTCGCTCGCGTCCCTCGAGACCGGTGGATTCGCGATCAACGTCCACCAGTCGGCCGCCAACATCGGAACCTACGTCGCGTGCGGAAACATTCCGGCGGTCTCCGTGACTCCCGCCGCGACCGCGCTGCCGAAGGCCGGCGGCACCCCGGTTGCCTTGATCGTGATCGTCGGTGGTGCGCTGGTTGGCGCGGGCTACGCGCTTCGCCGCCGCGCTGCCTGAGCCGGGCGACGTATCTATCCTACCCGGCATCTGACCGTTTATCGGGGCGATTCGCGAATCGCCCCGATAAACGCGTGGCCAAATGTATCGATCGAGCCGCGCGGCCCTTGGCACATTCCGCGATACCGCTCACCTAAAGATTTACTTCGCCTTCGGAGGGACGTGACACGTCACGTCCCTCCGAAGGTCTTTTTTCAGGAATTGCCATGAAGATCACCAGCGTTGAGACCTTGCCCGCCCGAGTCGGACATCGCATCTACGTCTATTTGAAAATCCACACCGATGAGGGAATCGTCGGCATCGGCGAGGCGGCCTGCTCGGCCAAAGAGCGTGCTCTCTTCGGAGCGATTCAAGAGTTAGATCGCTACCTGATTGGCGCGAACCCCTTCGAGATCGAGAAGCTCTGGTCGCTGATGTATCGTCACGCCTTCTGGCGCGGTGGGCCGGTCCTCTGCGGAGCGCTTTCCGGCGTCGAGCACGCCCTCTGGGACATCAAGGGCAAGGCGCTTGGCGTGCCAGTGTACGAGCTTCTCGGAGGCCAGTACCGCCACAAGGTGCGGGCATATACCTGGATCGGAGGCCAGACTCCCGAGGAGTGCGCCGATCAGGCGATCCGCTTGAAGGAAAAGGGCTGGCGATCGCTGAAGTTTTGCCCCTTCGACGGCTGCGGCGCGAGCTTCGATCTCGTCCACGGGAAGAACGTCGAGGCCAAGGTCAAGGCGGTACGCGAAGCCGTCGGGGACGACTTCGGCATCGCCGTCGACGGTCACGGCCGCTTGAATCCGGTGAACGCGGTGGAGATGGCGAAGCGCATCGAGCCGTATGGCGTGATGTTCTTCGAAGAGCCGGTCCTACCCGAGTATCCCGAGGCGATGGCCGACGTTCGGCGGGTGGCGAGAATTCCGATCGCGACCGGCGAGCGCCTCTTCACCCGTTATCCCTTTCGAGATCTGCTCACCCGGCAGGCGGTCGACGTGGTGCAACCAGACATCTGCACCGTCGGCGGAATCATGGAGACGCATAAGATCGCCTCGATGGCCGAGGCGTTCTTCGTGTCGATCGCGCCCCACAATCCGCTGTCGCCCCTTTCGACGGTCATCTGCCTGCACCTGGACTCGGTCGCGCCCAATTTCCTGATTCAGGAGACGTCCGGTGGTCCAGACCGCGACAAAATCCTGACGACGCCGGTAGAAGTCGTTCAGGACGGCTATCTCACCGTCCCCCGAGGACCCGGCTGGGGCGTCGAGCTAAACGAAGACTTCCTGCGCGCCCACCCGTTTCAAGAGGACAGTATCTTCCCGATCCGTTTCGCCGAGGATGGCTCGATCGTGGATCTTTAGCCGGCGCGCGATCGAGCGGTCTCGATCGTGTCTCGCACGGCCGGAGTGTTGTTTCCGACGATCCGGCGCACGTCGTCGCCGGAAATCGTTTCGTGCTCCAGAAGCTGGGCGACGACCTGGTCGAGCGCCTCCCGATGCTCGGTAATCGCCGAGGTTGCCCGCGCGCGAGCCTGCTCGACCAGGTCCGCGACCGCCTGATCGATCCGAGCCGCCGTCTGCTCCGCGTAGCTCCGACTCTGCACCAGATCGCGGCCCAGGAACACGTTAGCCGAGCCGTCGTCGAAGTGGACCGGCCCGATGCTGTCGTCCATGCCCCATGAGCCAACCATGCGTCGCGCCAGCTTGGTAGCCTGCTCGAGATCGTTCTCGGCGCCGGTGGTCGGCTCGGTGAAGACGACCTCTTCGGCCGCCCGCCCACCGAGAAGCACGGCGAGCCGCCCGAGCAGATAGCTCCGCGGATAGTTCAACCGATCATCCGTTGGAAGCTGCTCGGTGACGCCAAGGGCGCGCCCGCGGGGAATGATGGTGACCTTTTGCACCGGATCCGCCCCGGGCGTCACGACCGCGACGAGGGCGTGCCCGGCCTCGTGGTAGGCGACGACGCGTCGCTCCTCTTCGGAGCGCAGGTGCGGACGCTCGACGCCGAGCACGATCTTGTCGAGCGCCGCCTCGAAATCCGCCTTAGAGATACCCACCCGTCCGCCGCCGGCCGCCATCAACGCGGCCTCGTTCAC
>JAJPKB010000547.1 GCA_021323915.1 Chloroflexota bacterium
ACGAGCGTAGCCCCTGATGGGGCGTTCAGACTGATGGCAATGATCAACACGCGATTTCTCTCGATGGCAATTATCTCCTCGTGATCCACTCGGCTCGGGGTGCGATCGTCGCCTGTGGCAATCTCCCAGGTACCCGTCCAAGGCCGCTTGCGCCGGGCCGAGCAGCGTCTTGGCGAGGCGTCGCCGTCTGGACCGAGCCGGGGAAGGGCACCGGGACGGTCGGGGCAAAGGTCACCGGTCCTCTCGCCGGCGTCGGCGTGGCCGGGATCGTGGGCTTCGTGCACGGGTCATAGAGGGCCGCCCCGATTCGGACACCACCAGATTGGAAACAGGGGATGTATGGCATGTCAACAAGGGAATCACGGTCCACCCCGACTGACTGAAGACTTTGAAGCAGATGGATCTTCCAGCGTCCGTGGATCGTCCGCGCCTGGCCGCTCGGGTTGGTCGCGCGAAACGTGGTCACGGTGACCGTGAGATCATCACGATTCGAACGCAGGGGGCCGATACCGACGGCACCAAGGGTCACGCCGTCGACGTTCTCGATGTGGTCAGATGGAACACAGAGGGAGCACCGTCTTGATCCTGCACCCGGAGGTCGACCGGCCTGACGGTCCAGCCATCGAGGTCCGCCGGGGCGATCACGGCGAAGCAGGCAGTGACGTGCCCCGGATTGACGGTCGCGCGCAAGGCCGCGAAGCGAATCCCCTGGTCCGGAACCTCGTCGGGAGGCTTCAGCTCCAGGTTGGAGCCGGTACCGCAGTGGACGGTGCGCCGGGGAAGGCCGTGGGTGCGCCGGCTGGTCGCTCCAGAGCCGGACCGCCCGCGCCCCGGGGCGCTCGCCGCCGCCAGCGCCGCTGTCGGGACGAGCGCTGAAGGGACCCGGGGCGAGACGGCTGGAACCCAGGTGACCCAGAAGAGCACGGCCGTCACCATCATAATAATAGATGCAGCAGCGGTTCCGAGCACCCGGCATGGCCGGTCGCTCCCCCAGCTTCGGATCGGAGGGAACCGTCTCGGCTTCCTCATGGAAATAGGCATGGATCTTCTCCTCCACATCCCCGGTATCGGCCGGCCGTCGCGGCGTCATCGGCGGTCACCTTCTTTCCAACGAGCCTTTCCCGAATCGTTCGGTGGCGCCACGAACATCGTCCTGATCTGATCGAGCGCGCGGTGGAGGAGCGACGTCACCGTCCCCTCCAGACAGCCAGTGAAAAACGGTCGGAACGTCGACGGGGTAGACGCAGCAATTCTGGGAAACTACCAAATCACCGATCGTCCGGGCATCCCGCGCCGCTCCCCCAAACCCCCAGTGATGAGGAGTATCGATGCGACGTCGGGCATTCCTCCTCCTCGGCACCGCGACACTGGCGACGGCCGGCTGCCGCTCGTTCGCCGTCGAGGCCGCGCTGAAACAGCCCTCGGAGCTCACCACGACCGCCGTGGCGCAGCCGAACGCCGCATCGGCTCCTCCCGGCCGGGTCGCGTTCATCCGGGGCGGGGATCTCTGGGTCAAGGAGCTGCCGGATGGCCCGGAACAGCGGCTCACCCAGGATGGCCGCAACGACCTGCCGCTCTGGTCGCCGTCGGGAGAATGGCTCGCCTTCCGCAAGCAGCTCGCCGGGACGTCGCTCCGCCAAGCCTGGGTGATCCGGCGCACCGGCGGCGATGCCCATGCCGTCGGCGACGTCGACGTCGCTGTCGGCGTCCCAGGGGCGGCGCTGGCCTGGTCACCCCGCGTCGACCGCCTCGCCTACGTCTCGCTGGGCGGCTTCTTCACCGTGAATGCCGACGGCACCGATCTCCGGTCGCTTGTTCCCCAGCCAGACAAGGGCCCCGGGCCGAGCGTTATCGCTGCGGCCTGGTCACCGGATGGTCAGTGACTGGCGGTCCAATACGAGCAGAAGACGGTGCCCCCGCGCGCTCAGGGTCTCCGTCGGGTCAACGCCGATAACGCGACAGTGGCCGACATTTATGGTAGTCCCGATCCGACGAAGTCCCAGGCACTTCTTGCCGACTGGTCTCCGGATGGGATGTCGCTTTTCTACTGGCTGCTCACCCCGATCGGCGCATCGGTCCAGGCCGACGGGCTCGCGCTGATGCGGACTCCCGTGACCGCCCGCACGGGCGCCCAGGTCACGCCGCGCATGCTCGCTCACCGCGACTTCCTCGCTTGGTCGCCGGACGGTAGCTCGCTGGCGCTCGCCGACGGCGCCGGGCGTGAGACCTGGGATCAGAAAGCGATCGGCGTTGTCACACCGACCCAGGCCCTCACCCACCTCTCACCAAATGGCGTGGCCGACCTCTTCCCGGCCTTCTCCCCCGATGGGCGGCGCATCGCGGTGACGAGCGGGCCGGAGGCGCACGGCGTGGGCGGCGGCGACCAGGCCCGGCAGGCACTGCAAGGACGACGAATCTGGCTGATGGACGCGGATGGCTCCCACCGTCACTCCCTGACGAACGATTCGACGTATCGCGACGAGCGGCCGGCGTGGTCGGCGGATGGGACGCACCTCCTGTTCGCGCGCTTCAAAGGCGATCAGGCCCAGCTCTGGCTGATGGACGCCGAAGGGCAAAACCAGCGGATCCTCGCCCCCGCGCTGACCCCGGCGCCGCCGTTCTTTGGCTACTACGGCTACACGGATTGGAGCACGCTCTATGACTGGTGGAAGGGGCCACCGAGCGGGGCGTCCTCCACCATCTCGACGCCGTCCCCGACCGCCCTGGCTACCCTGACGCCGGCAACGACCGCCCCCGCGACCCCGTCGGCATCGAGCGACCCGTTCACCGCTTATCTCGACGCGGCGCGTACCTATCTGGCGGGCAAGGAAGGTCAGGCAGCGAGCGTCACGACAGCCGCCGCCCACCTCCACGATCTGGTCAAGCAGCAGGGCCTGGATCTTCGCTATCTCACGCCGTCGGATGGTGGCCAGGTCGACGCCTGGATCGGCCTGGTCGAGCCGGGTAACGCCTTCATGCTCTGGCGCGACGGCACAAGTGTCCTCGGCGAGGCCTGGACGAACCGTGACCAGCCTTTCTTCGTTTACTTCGTCAACCCCGTTACGTTTCGCATCGTCCAACAGAACGGCGTC
>JAJPKB010000028.1 GCA_021323915.1 Chloroflexota bacterium
GATCGAGCCATCGGCCTCGGTGCGAGTAACGCGCCGCCCGACGTGCTCGCACGCAATGAGCCGACCCTGGTTATCCCACGTCAGACCGTTGGACTTACCGGAAGGTTTGCGGACTTCGACGACGCCTCGGCACTCGGACCAGCTCCGCATCACGTCGCCAGCCAGATCGCTAAATAGTAAACTCTGGCGGCGCCAATCCCAGAGGGCTCCCTCGGTAAAGAGGAACCCGGTCGCGAGCCGCTCCACTTCGCCGGCCGGATCAACCAACTCGGACATCTGCCTTGAGAAAGCGTGGACAGCCATCGATTCTATCTCTCCTCTCAGCTTGATCCACCATCGCAGGCCAGCAGCGTCTCGGTGCTGGCGGTCAACTGTCGGCAGAATGGCGGAGTGGTTCCGCAGGTGCCAGCGGACGGTCGTCTGGTGGCCGAGTCGACGTGACAGCGCTCCGGTGGCGCTAGGCGAGAGTGGCGAAGCCCTGCGCGCTGACCTCCGTGCAGAGGGCGACGATCCGTGGCCACGTCTCGGCGTGGTCCGCGCCTTCTGCCCAGGCTTGCCGCTGTGCCTCGTTCTCGAAGGTGATATCGATCTCGTATTGCGTCTCCGAGTCGTAGGCGCGCAGCAGCGTTGTCGAGCGGAAGCCGATCTGCTTCGTGATCGCCGGGACGTAGGCCCGGTGATAGAGATCCTCCAAGGCGCCGCCCTGGCCGGGTTTCGTCGAGAGATAGATGTGGAGCGTGATCATCCCTGAGCCTTCCTCTCGGCTTCTCCGATGTTCAGTCCGAAGACCCGTCCGGGGCCGAGGTGCCGATGGACGTCGACGATCACCGTTGTCCTCCTTGGTGCTTGCGCCCGGTGAGCCCCAGCGCCTCCCGCAAGTAGTCGCGGCAGGCGGTAGCGCTCTCCAGAGTGCTGTAGGCCGAGTAGTCCATGTCGTCCACGATCCAGCCGTCGAAGCCCGCCCGCTGCAGGACCGCCAGAAGTGTCGGGAAGTCGATCTGCCCGCGGCCCAGTTCGACCATCCGCCACCGCGAGTCGACGTGGTACCCTCCGCTGTCGCGTGGGCCTTGCGGCCCGCCGTGCCGAGCAGCCGTCGCCCAGTCGTGGTTGGGAGCGAGATCCTTAAAGTGCACGTAGCCGATGCGCTCCGCGTAGCGGTCGAAGGTCTGCAGGACGTCGTAATCCCCCATGGCGAGCTGGGCGGTGTCCGGGCAGAAGTGGACCAGCGACGGATCGGTCCGTGCCATGAAGCGGTGGAAAGGCGCGGACCACTCGAAGATGCCGCCCCAGTGCTGGTGCCAGGCAAGCGACAGGCCCAGCTCCCGCGCCAGCCGCGCGTAGCGGTTCGCCGCGTCCGCGACGATCGCGACGTCGTCATCGGTCACGTCGTTCACGCTGCGCAGGTTCGGCTTGTGGCCGCCGTCGAGCAGGACCCACTTCCCGCCGGCCTCCGCGGCGAACGCCGCCACGCGCCGAAACTCCTCATCCTCGCGTGCCACGTGGGCCGGGTCGAGGTAGGTATAGCCGGAGTACACGCCCGACAGGCTCAGGCCGTGCATCTCGAGCAGGCGCCGGAAATGGGACGGTCGGTTGATGAAGGTCTGGTATGGCACGCTGAAGATCTCCACGCCGTCGAATCCGGCCAGGGCGATCTCGTCCAACCCTCGGTAGATGTTTTCCGGATGCCCGTCGCGCCACCAGGCGGCCATGCCATAGCCGATTCCAATTGTCACCGTTTCCATCCCTTTCAGCGTTGGACCGTCGTCCCACTCGAATCCGGGGCCAGTGTAGCACAATTGGTGGCGGTGAATGGAGGGGGTGGGTGGTCGAGAGAAGTGAGTCCGTCAGCTTGTGTTGGGGAATAAACGCCTGCTCAGCGGTCAACATCGGCGAAATCGAACTAACGGTACTTTGTTGGATTCGGCACGATCGCCCAGGATCGTCCTCGTAGGGGCAGACCCCCGTGCCTGCCCGCGGTCCTCGAGACCTTCGCGACCGGGTTCCGGGGCAGACACGGGGTTTGCCCCTACCGGATCCCGACCGGACGAGCCTTTTTCCGGTTTCAACAAAATACCGTTAAATCGCCCGTGAGCTTCCAGCAGGAGGTCGACGTCATCGCCAATTGCTTCCCGGACCGCCGCCACGCGCGCAATAGCGAGCCGAGGAGCCTCCTTATCGATGGACCCCTTATTCACGGTGGCACAAGGATAGAGACATTTACGAATCACCCCATTTCCCGTGGAGTCGTTGTGCAGCGTGTCTCGAATTGGCTTGCTTGGTCGATCAGCGCAGTGCGTCCACGACGTTACCCAGGGACCTCAGATTTTTCCACATCGGTCCGGCGAGCGAGTGCCGTATTTTGACCAATCGCTTAGTGCGTCATTCCTCAAGTAAGGTCCATGTCTTGCGGGAGATCCCGCAGGAGGTGGTAGCGATGGCTTTGTACGTTCGACAATTGAGCGACGAGGAGCGAACCACGATCCAGCGGTTGACGCATTCCCAGACCGCGCCGGTGCGGCTCGCCGCGCGGGCGTGGATCATCAAGCTCTCGGCCGCAGGTGAGACTGTTCCCGCCATCGCCCGGCGACTCGACGGGGGCGCCAAGACCGTCCGGGTGTGGATCCGGCGCTTCAATGCCGACGGCGTGGCGGCGCTGGATGACGCGCCCCGGCCCGGCCGCCCACGGACGTATGACGAGGATGCGCGGAGCCGCGTGATCGCCAAGGCGCGCTCGCTTCCGCCCAAGCCCGAGAACGGCGCGCTCCCGCCGACTTGCCACTGGACCTTGGATCGGCTCTCGGAGGAGCTCGCCGAGGACGGCCTGCCGATCAAGCGCAGCCAGATCCGGCGCATCCTGAAAGCCGAGCACCTCAAGTGGCAGAAACCGCGCACCTGGCTGGAGAGCGACGATCCACACTTCGCGGAAAAAAGGGGGCGATCGTTGACCTCTACACCAACCCGCCGGCGGGCAGCACCGTGATCTGCCTCGACGAGTTCGGGCCCACCGCCGCCAAGAGCTATCCGGGACCGGGTTGGAGTGCCCACGCCCACCGCCCCCACTTCCGGCCGGATTATACCCGCCACGGCTACATCTGGGCGTTCGGCGCCTCGCAGCATCGGACCGGTGCGGTCTTCCGGGAGACGGCGGATACGCGCGATCCCCGCTCCTGGCCGCCCTTCCTCGATGGCCTGGAAGCCTTTGCGCCGGCGGGTGACGTCCCCCGGATTGTCGATGCCTTGCCGCTGCATTGGACCCTCGAGACGGTGCTCTGGAACTGGGGTCATCCCCGCTTCCAATTTGTCGCCGTGCCCAAGGCCGCGGCCTGGCTCAACTTGATCGAAGGGTTCTGGAAGATCCTTGGCCAACGCTTCTTGGCCGGCCGCGACTTCCACGACACGGACACGCTGACGTCGGCCTTACAGGCCGGAGTCACCGATTGGAACCAGCATCCGCCCCCCTTTCTCTGGGAACGCCCGTCCAAAACCA
>JAJPKB010000333.1 GCA_021323915.1 Chloroflexota bacterium
ACGCCCGAGGACGTTCTCCTGCTGGTCGAGGTGTCCGACTCGTCGCGGGACGTCGACCGTCTCTGGAAGATCCCGCTCTACGCGCGGGCCGCGATTCAGGAAGTCTGGCTGGTGGACCTGTCGGACGACACCCTCACCGTCTACCGCGATCCGTCCGCCGACGGCCACCGGACGATCCGCGCGCCGCGCCGTGGCGAATGGGTTGGGCTCCTGGCCTCTCCCGGCCGGGAGATCGCCGTCGCCGACGTTCTCGACTAACCGTCGGCGTCTTCAGGCAGGCTCGGACAGCCAGATCGCCGCGATCGAAAGGCGCTAGCCGCCCGGCCGGCGCGACCGGGGTTCAATCTTCTACTTGACGGGCAGGCAGCCATCTGTACAATTCCCAGTGGCTGCGTCTTCAGCAACGTACCGTCATTCGGGTTCCCCAGGTGTGACCGAACGATGACCGTCACGATCGCGCTGCGCGAGGGCCAGATTCTGCAGGGCCCGGTCTTCAGCGAGCCGATGCGTATCGAGTCGGTCCGAGGGAACGACGTTGATGGGTGGGTCGTCGGCCTCGTTGGTCTCGCCACGGAGCAGTTTCGCTGAGTCACTTTGAGCGCGGCTGACCTGTCGGCGCTCCGGATCGAGGATGCGACGCGCTCCTACCGGGGGGATAGCCGACTTCTTCTCCTCGGGCTCCAGGCCTACGCCCTCGGCATCGCCTACGAATTCGATCCGTACTTCGGCCTCTCGATCTCGCGGGTCGACCCGTTGTCGCACCAGCTCGAAGCGGTTTACGACTACCTTTTGAAGCTCTCGCGGGTGCGCTTTCTTCTGGCCGACGAGAGCCGTGACTTCCTCGCGGTTCGCGCGCTCCGCACCCTCGGTCACGATGTCGTCGCCCCGGAGGATAACCTGATGGAGCCCTGGTACAAAGCCGTCAGTCCGCGGTCGGAGGTCCGCCTCGGCCGATCCTTCAACCCCGACGAGTTTGCCATCGCCCTCGAGCAGGTCGTCGCCGGGACCGCGCCGGAGGATTACGTCGATCCCGCGAAGTTCTTCGCGCGGACCTGCTTCACCCGCGCCCTCCGCGACCACGCCGGGATGGTCCTGCGACGACTGGCCGGGCGTACCGAGAACACCGCCCCGGTCCTGACCCTGATCACCCAGTTTGGCGGGGGCAAGACCCATACGCTCGCCACGCTTTATCATCTCGCGAGGCATCACGAGCGCGCGCCCGGCTTCAACGGCGTCGCCACGCTCCTCCTCGAAGCGGGATTGTCGACGGTGCCGCGGTCCGAGGTCGCCGTCTTCGTCGGCAACGCCTGGGACCCACGGGAAGGGAGGGAAACCCCCTGGATCGACCTCGCTCACCAGCTCGCCGGTGACGCGGGGGTTGCCGTGCTCGGACCGGCCGCGCGCACCGTCCCGCCAGGTACCGAGGCGATCGGTCGATTGATCGAGGTGGCCGGCGGCTCGGTCCTGGTGCTGTTCGACGAGGTGCTCAACTTCGTCAATCGGCACCGCGGCCTACGCCGACTGGTGCTTCGAGTGGCGCGCGCAGTTACCGCCGGAGTGGACCGCCGTCGACACCGCGACGACCGAGGCGACCGCGCGGCAGCTGCTCCGCCAGCGTTTCGACGCGGGCTACCCGTTCCATCCGGCGACCCTCTCGGTCTTCCAGCGCAAGTGGCAGGCGCTGCCACAGTACCAGCAGACCCGCGGCACCCTGGCGATGCTCGCCCAGTGGATCTCCTGGGCCTACCGCGACGCCTTCCAGCAGGCCCGCCGCGAGCCCCTGATCACGCTTGGCTCGGCGCCGCTGGACGTTCCGGAGTTTCGCGGGGTTGTTCTCGGACAGCTCGGCGAGCCCCGCCTTCTGGCGGCGATCGACGCCGACATCGCCGGCCAGCACTCCCACGCCCGTGCCCTCGACGTCGATACCAGGAACTCGCTCAAAGACATCCACCGGCGGGTCGGGACGGCGATCCTGTTCGAGTCGTCGGGCGGTCAATCCGACCGGGTGGCTCACCTGCCAGAGTTGCGCTTCGCCCTCGGGGAGCCGTCGCTCGACACGACGTCGATCGACAACGCCGCGCTGGCGCTCGAGTCGCGCGCGTTCTTCGTTCGCCGCGTCGGGTCGGACGGCTTTCAGATCAGGCACCAGGCGACCCTGAAGAAAGTCGTCAGCGACCGACGCGCCTCGCTCGACGACGGCGACGTCGTCAAGGCGATCAAGGAGCTGGCGCGGAGGGAATTCGAGCGGGGCGCGCCGCCCCCGGCCCCGTCATTAATAGAAGACGGCGACGAGGTTCCAGACACGCCACGTCTAACCCTGGTGGTGGTCGATCCCAGGCTCGAATGGTCGGGCCCGGGCCGCCTGCCCTCAAGGACAGCGGAGCATGGCCGCTCTCGGGTCTTCGCCAGAGCTTTCTCAACGGGGTCCTGACCCGGCTTCTGGATCCAGACACGGTCCTGCGAGGCAAGATCGTCGAGTTCGTCGCCCGGGGCGACTTCGGCGTGGCATCCGGGAAGTCCGAGACTGGATACGGCCGCGTTTGGTACGCCGAGGCGATTTCGCCGGATGAGGTCACTTTCGACGCCGACGTCTTCCTCCTGAGTCGCCTCAAGGCCAGGGAGCTGAAGGAGCTCTCCACCACCCCGGCCTCCGCTCGGAAGGACGACGACCGGCCAGGCTCCGCGCCACCGTTGACGATCGCGAACGACGTAACGCGGCCTGTCCGAGAAGATCCCGGATCCGAGAACGGGCAGCCGCGGGTGCCGGTTGCGCCCGCCGAGGATCTCGTCGTCCGCGTTGACCTTTCGGCCAGAGTGGACGCGCCGTTCGCGGACGACCTCGTCCACGACCTTGATCAGATCCGCCGCGATCTTGGGCTTGAGAACTTGCGGATCGAACGAGCGTGATATGCCTGATTCGACGGGGCGCGACCGAGGGTGGATCGCGTTGCGTATCGGCAAGCAGGAGCTCATGAGAACCCGATGACTGCCGCGATCGCCGCGGTAATCTCTTCCATCTTCGTCGAGAGCACGTGCCCGACCATCTGAACGAATCGCTCGTAAGCCACCGTCCGAATCTGCATTGCATCCACCGCGTCCCCGCCCTGTTGGATCAAGGCCAAGCTGCCAGAGATCACGCATCTGCGACGCTGCGTCTTCCGTCTGCTCCAATCTGGCAACTTTGAGCTTCTGAATTGGAATGTCGGCGTCTGCAATACCGCCCACGCGTTCTTGCAGCCGTACCCGTTCCTCCAAAGACTCGGCTACCAGGCTCTCAATCTGTTCCCGGTCTCTTTGCCGAAGCGTCGCTCCTTTGCGGTACGCGATGAATCGAAGTGTGACTTCGGGCTCGCGAAAGAGATCTGCTGCCTTGACCCCTAATACACTGGCAAGACGATTCAAGACAATCGGCGAAGGCTGGGATGATCCCTTCTCATACTTGGAAAGAGCCTGCTTGGTAACAACGCCACCCATTTCAGCCGCAAGTTGCTCGAGTGTGAGGCCACGAGCCAAGCGTAGCCGCCCGAGCCGCTGGCTGATCCCGGTAGTACCATTGTCGAGGGCACCGGCCGATCGCATTCTGGCGGGGTGTGCTCAGCCGAGCGTGATAGCGTCAGGAGGCAGCGATGCCGCGAGCCCGCCGGTGGGCTCACGGCATCGCTGCCCGGCGCTTCACTCGCTGACGGGCGCGGCGCCGGGCTCAGTCAAACGATCGGCAAGCTACCTCGGTCGGGTGACGAGGCGGAAACCGAAGCCGAGGCCGACGCAGGCGATCCCCAACAATCGCAGCAAACCCGCGAGGGCATCGCCGGTGACCGGCAAACGCCCAGCGGCCTGCGCCCCCGCGACGACTGGCGCGGGTG
>JAJPKB010000359.1 GCA_021323915.1 Chloroflexota bacterium
CCCGCGCTCCCGGCGTGGGACCTGTGTCCGGGAGATTCCCGCCGATGAGTTTACCGGAGAGTCGCCGACTGGTCTTGCAGTCGCCCGCCCTGACCGAGCCGGCCGAGGTGGAGCTGGCCGACGAGGTCGCCGGGATCGGCGACAATCGCTTCATGGTGTCCCAGTGGCGCCTCATCGGACGACGCTTCGTCCGCAACCGGGCGGCCCTCGTCGGCGGCGCGGTCATCGTCATTCTTTACCTGACCGCCCTGTTCGCCAACTTTCTCGCGCCCTATTCGCTCGAAGACCGTTTCTTCCAGTTTCTCTACGCGCCGCCCCAGGGCATCCACCTGATCCACGACGGAAAGATCCAGCCCTACGTTTACGGGATCAAGGAGACGATCAATCCCAAGGATCTCCGCAAGATCTACACGGCCGACCAGTCGAAAGTGATTCCGATCCACTTTTTCGTCCGCGGCTCGTCGTACCGGCTGTTTGCCCTGATCCCGACCGACATTCACCTGTTCGGCGTCGACGATCCCAGCCAGGCGGTGCTCCTGCTCGGGACCGATCGGCAGGGGCGGGACATGTTCTCGCGGATCCTGATCGGCAGTCAGATCTCGCTCACCATCGGACTGGTGGGAGTGGCGCTCAGCCTGATCATCGGCACGATCGTCGGCGTCGCATCGGGCTACTACGGCGGCATCTTCGACGAGATCACCCAGCGGGTGATCGAGCTGATCCGGTCGTTTCCGACGATCCCCCTCTGGATGGGGCTGTCGGCGGCCCTTCCGCCGCACTGGTCGCCGCTGCTGACCTATTTTGGAATCACCGTCATCCTATCGTTCATCGGCTGGACCTGGCTGGCGCGCCAGCTTCGCGGCAAGGTGCTGGCGCTGCGCGAGGAGGGATACGTCGTGGCGGCCGAGCTGGCCGGGGCGAGCGACGCCTGGGTGATCTTCCGCCATTTGATTCCGGCCACCCTCTCGCACATCATTGTGATCGCGACGCTGGCGCTGCCGAACATGATCCTGGCGGAGACGGCGCTCAGCTTCCTGGGACTGGGGATTCGGCCGCCGCTGACGAGTTGGGGCGTCTTGCTCCAGGAGGCGCAGAACATCGAGACTCTCGCGAACTACCCGTGGCTCCTGGCGCCGTTGGCCTTCATCGCCGTGGCGGTTCTCGCCTTCAACTTCCTGGGCGACGGCCTGCGCGACGCCTCGGATCCCTACTCGGTATCATGAGGATGTCGAGCGCGCTGTTGACGATCGAGAACCTGCAGACGCATTTCTTCACGCCCGACGGAGTCGTGCGGGCGGTGAACGACGTGTCCCTGGAGATTCAGCCGCGGCAGACGCTCGGCCTGGTCGGCGAGTCGGGGTGCGGAAAGAGCGTCACCGCGCACTCGATCCTCCGGCTGCTTCCGAAGAACAGCAAGATCGTCCAGGGACGGATCTTTTTCCGCCGTCGCGGCCAGGACGATCGAATCGATCTGGCGAAAGTCGATCCGGGCGGCGACCTGATCCGAGAGATCCGCGGCAACGAGATCGCGATGGTCTTTCAGGAGCCGATGACTTCGCTCTCGCCGGTCCACACGATCGGCGATCAGATCGAGGAGGCGGTGCGGCTGCACCAGGGGGCGACAAAGGAGAAAGCCCGCGAGCGCGCGATCGACATCCTGGAGAAAGTCGGCTTCGCCGGCGCGTCGGGGCGGCTCGATCAGTACCCCCACCAGCTCTCCGGCGGGCTCCGCCAGCGAGTGATGATCGCCATGGCCCTGAGCTGCAACCCATCGCTCCTGATCGCCGACGAGCCGACGACCGCCCTCGACGTGACGATTCAGGCCCAGATCCTGGAGCTGATGAAGAGCCTGCAGGAGCAGCTTCAGATGGCGATCCTGTTGATCACCCATAACCTCGGGGTGATCGCCGAGATGGCCGATCAGGTCGCGGTGATGTACATGGGACGGGTGGTCGAGAGCGGCGATGCCCGAACAATCTTTCACCGCCCGCTCCACCCCTACACACTCGGCCTGATGAAGTCGACGCCGCGACTGGCCGATCGAACGCGTGCCGATCTGATGCCGATTCCCGGCAGCGTGCCCGATCCGTTCTCGGTTCCGGTCGGCTGCGCTTTCTATCCACGCTGCCGGGCGGTGAAGCGGGAGTCCTGCCGGGATCCGGCCGGCGTTCCGCTGAGAGAGGTCGAGCCGGGGCATTTCGTGAGATGCACGCTGTACGAGTAACGTGGATTGAGTGACGTGGGTTGAGTGACGTCGATTCGGTGCTTCTCGAGGCGGTCGGCCTCAAGAAGCACTTTCCGATCCAGCGCGGGTTCTTCCGCAAGACCGTCGGGTACGTGCGCGCGGTCGACGGCGTCGACCTGACGATTCACGAGGGCGAGACCCTCGGGCTGGTGGGCGAGTCGGGCTCCGGGAAGACGACGGTAGGGCGGCTGATTCTTCGGGCGACCGATCTGACCGAGGGCACGATCCGCTTCCGCCGCGACGGCGAGCTGGTCGACCTCACCCGCGTGCCGCGCTCCGAGCTGAAGCCGTATCGGCGCGAGACGTCGATCATCTTCCAGGACCCGTTCTCGTCGCTGGATCCGCGGATGACGGTGCTCGACATCGTCGGCGAGCCGCTTCGGATCCACGGACTGGCGGACGGCGACAAGCTGCGCGAGCGGGTGCGCGAGCTGCTCCAGCTCGTCGGCCTGCGGGTGCAGCACATGAACCGGTACCCGTACGCGTTCAGCGGCGGCCAGCGGCAGCGCATCGGCATCGCCCGCGCGCTCGCGCTCCAGCCCCGCCTGGTCGTCGCCGACGAGCCGGTCTCGGCGCTCGACGTGTCGATCCAGGCCCAGGTGCTAAACCTGCTCCGCTCGCTGCAGCAGCGGTTTGGCCTGGCCTATCTGTTCATCTCGCACGACCTCGCGGTCGTCTCGCACGTCAGCCAGCGGGTCGCGGTGATGTACCTCGGCGGCATCGTCGAGACCGCCCCGGTGGACGCGCTCTACGACCGACCGCGTCATCCCTACACCGAGGCGCTCCTGTCGGCGATTCCGAAGTCGGATCCGGACGAGCCGCGCTCGCGGATCATCCTGCCGGGCGACATTCCCAACCCGGCGAATCCCCCGTCCGGCTGCCGCTTCCACCCGCGCTGTCGCTACGCCCGCGAGGTCTGTCGCGTCGAGCGACCGGCCCTTCGCGACTTGACGCCGGGCCACCAGGTCGCGTGCCACCTCGCCGAGGAGTTGGAACTGACCGGGGTGAAGGTCCAATAGATGGTTTGAGTCCTAATCCCACGCTGCTCCGGCATCTCGATAGCAAACGTCCGCCAGGCCGGTAGCGCGGGGACTTGTCCCGAAGGAGTGGCCACCTTTTCGCGGTGCGACTGCTGCCCCACGATCTTCCGGCCCGGCAGACCGTCAACCGTTACTTTCGGGTCTGGGTCTGCGCTCAGGCCGCTCTCCGCGAGCGCCTGCACCGAAAACTGAATCGGAGGCCGACGGTCACGTGCGCCGGCGTGTTCCGCTGGGTGGCCGTTCCATATCCAAGCCGCACGATATCGTTGCGGCCCCTTGTCGACCCGGTGTCGCCCTCATTTGCTCAAACCGGC
>JAJPKB010000600.1 GCA_021323915.1 Chloroflexota bacterium
ACTTCGAAGTTCCCGAGGCCGGCGCGCTTAAGCGCCGTCAGGCCGGTGATGTGGCGCGAGCGCGCGATGCCGCCGCACCCGATGAGGCCAAGCCGGATCTTATCTGCCATTCTCTTCTTTCCTCCTTTGCTCCAGCGTATGATAGAGCAGTTGGCCTTCTGAGTACAGTTGCCACCCCCACGAAATCGCGCCCCTGGCCTTCGGCTATAATGAGCCCATCAACCTGAAGGATGGCTGAGAGTGCCCGCGATCCAATTCGATCTCAAGCTTCCCGCGCAAGACATCACCTGGTCGGATTACCAGGCCGCGGCGACGATTGCCGACGGACTGGCCTTCAATACGTTCTGGACCTGGGATCACCTCTTCCCGATCTTCGGCGACATGGATGGCTCCGAGCACGAGTGCTACACGACGCTCGCGGCCTTCGCCGCGGCGACGAAGCGCGTGCGCCTCGGCGCGCACGTCTCCGGCGTCATGTACCGAAACCCCGCGCTCCAGATCAAGCTGGCGACCGAGATCGACGTGATCTCCAACGGGCGATTCGAGTTCGGGATCGGCGCCGCCTGGGCCGAGCGGGAGTTCCGCGCCTTCAACATCCCGTTCCCTCCGCCGAAGGAGCGCATCGGAACCCTCCGCGAGACGCTCGACCTGGCCAAATTGGTCTGGAGCGGCGATCCCCGGAAGAAGGTGACCTTCGAAGGAAAGTACGTCCACGCGACGGATCTCTTCATCAATCCGCAGCCGATCCAAAAGCCACACCCGCCGATCTTCATCGGCGGCGGTGGCGAGCAGCTCACGCTGCGGGTCGTCGCCAAGCACGCCGACACCTGGCACGGCTTCGGGGATATCCCGACGCTCCAGCGCAAGATCGACCTGATCCACACCTACGCGCGCGACTACGGCCGCGATGGCGCGAGTATCGTGAAGTCGAGCGACGCCCAGATCTGGGTCGGAGACCTGCCCGATTCGGCCGTGAAGCGCATGGCCGAGATGACCGGCCGTCCGCCAGATCAGGTCCGGGGCTCGATCATCTCCGGCGATCCCGCGGCGATCGAGCAGCGGCTCCGGCCTTACATCGACATCGGCATCACCCGCTTCATCGTCAGCGCCGGGAGCCTGGACTTCGCCGACAACTGGCGACGGATCTCCGAGGAGATCATCCCGCGCTTCGCGAACGGATAGGTACCAATCGCGCGCCTGGTGGCCGCGCCCAAAGTCGGTGAGGCAGCGCTGTTCCCCCGTGATTTGAAGCGACTCAATACCCTAGAAAAAGGGTGCGGACGGCGAGCCGAGAGATTCTCACCGCGAAGGCGCGAAGGACGCGAAGAGAGAACACCGAGTCGCCGTTGGAACCGGGGTGCCCGCTGGGCTTCTCAATTCTCTCTTTTCGATTCCGTATTCCACTTCGCGCGCTTCGCGTCTTCGCGGTGGCTGTTCGCATCGTTCCGCGGGCGCCGCCCTCAGCAGGCGGCTCGGCCCTGCTTGCCCCGCGTCGTGTTCGGCAGCGCCAGGACGTCGAGGCCGGTCGCGGGGTCCTTCTCCCGGCGAATCTCGCCGGCGAACCGGGTGAGGAACACTTCCAGCGTCGGACGGACGACTCCCTCGACCAGGTGCCCGCTCGACGTGTGAGACTGGGCGTCGCTGACCGCGGCGTGCATGTGGACGATCGGCTTGCCGTTCTCCCGGGCGACGTTGCCGAGCAAGCTCACGACCTCGACCTGCTCATCGATCTCGTGCGGCTTGAACTGCCTGGTTGTGACGTCGAAGTAACTCAATCGAACGCGACAGAAGCCGCCGAACCCGTGGAACTCTCCGCCCCCGATCCCTTCGCGATCGAGGAAGTCCAGCAGGGTCGACTTGACCTCTTCGCCCGGATTCAGCCGCAGCACGTAGTGATCGCCAAATCGTTCGAACTCCACGAAATCCCTCCCTCGCGATAGACTGCGAACACGCTCGCCTGGTTGGCGAGCGCGTGACTTGCCCCCTCCGCAACTCCTATTCCCCGCCCTCTGACGCGCCGGCGGATGACATGACGAAGGCTGGTATCATGGGGCTCGATTTGGCGAGAGGGGGGCAGCGATGGAAGACGCGGGACGTGGCGCGATCGAGCGGGTTGGATTGATAGGCGCGGGGGCGATGGCCGAGGCGATCGTTCGGGCGCTGCTGGACCGGCGAGTCGTCGCGCCGGGTCAGGTCGTGGCGAGCGATCCGCTCGCCGAGCGGCGAACCTGGCTCTCCAGTCAGTACGCGGTCACGACCACCCCGGAGAATCGGCAGTGCGCGGCCGGAGCTTCGGTTGTCGTCCTCGCGGTCAAGCCCCAGCAGATGGGCGAGGTGCTCGCGGACCTGCGCGGGAGGATCGACCCGGACCAGCTCGTCGTCTCGATCGCCGCCGGGGTGAAGATCGGAGCCATCGTCGCCGGGCTCGAGCACGAACGCGTCATTCGGGTGATGCCCAACACGCCAGCCCAGATCGGCGCCGGCATGTCCGTCTGGGCGGCGACGGACGCGGCGAACGAGCTGGACCGCGCCCGCGCACGGACGATCCTCCGTTCGCTCGGGCGCGAGCTTTTCGTCGAATCCGAGAGCTACCTGGATATGGCCACCGCCGTCAACGGCTCGGGACCGGCCTACGTCTTCCTCTTCCTCGAAGCGATGATCGACGCGGCGGTTCACATCGGCCTGTCCCGGCCGGTCGCTACCGAGCTGGTGATCCAGACCGCGCTGGGCGCGACGCTCATGGCGCGAGACAGCGGTCAGCACCTCGCCGAGCTAAGAAACCGAGTCACCTCGCCCGCCGGCACGACCGCCGAGGGCCTCCTCGCTCTGGAAGATGGCCGCCTCCGAGCTATCGTCGATCGCGCGATCACCGCCGCCTACGAGCGCAGCAAGGCGCTCGGCGCCTGAGTCCCCGGCGCTCACCCCGGTTGGCCAACGAAGGGAAACGCCTCACCGGGGGTCGTGGCGCCTTCGTCCTACTTGTTCCAGATGCACAAACGCCTGGCGCGATCTTGTTGCTGTGGACCCATAGATGCGCGAATGTCCGAAAAGTTATTGTTCTCATGGCACTAAGGGATGGGCGGTCAGACGGCACCATCCCGGCTAGCCACCGGAGACGAAGACACGGCGATCCCAATGCCGGCCGGCGGAGACCGTCGTCGAGTCCCGTGAGCGATTCATCCCTCGCGACTCGAAGCAGCAGGAGGTCACCCACGGTGGCAACACCCGAGAGCAAACCAGCCATGCGCGCCACGCTCAACCTGACCGGCGTGACGGTCAACGCGATGGCGCTGATCGCCCCGGGGGCGTTTCTCTGGATCACCTATCAGGTCCAGGCGGCGCAGACCTTCCCCGGATCCCAGGCGACGACCGCCATGGATATGTGGACCGGTATCGTCTTCGCGCTGATCCTCGCGTTTCTCACCGCGATATCCTATTCGCAGCTCGCCCGGATCTACCCGGAAGCTGGCACCGGCAGCTGTTACTACTTCGCCGAAAAGGCGTTCGTCGACAAGGAAGAGAAATCCCATCACCGGTGGGCGCGCCTGGCGAAGATCGTCACCGGCTGGGCGGCGCACCTTTTCTACTGGGTGTACCCGGGCGTCATGGTGAGCTTCATGGCGATCCTGATCACCTACATCGCCGGTGCCTTCGGACTGACCATCGACACCGTCGGTCAGATCCTGATCGCCGTGGTCTTTGCCGTCGCCGTCGGCTTCATCGCCTACCGCGGCGTGAACGGCTCGACACTGACCGCGCTGATGATCAACGTCATCCAGTTGACCGCGCTCGTCGGATTCTCGGTGCTGGCGATCGCGTACCGGGTGCTCAACCCGCAGCACGCGAGCTTCGTGTTCCCGAGCGCGTCGTCCGTCGTGCTGCCGCACTCGCTGCCGGGCGTCCTTTTCCAGGCGACAATCGCCATTCTGATCCTGGTCGGGTTCGAGTCCTGCACGGCCTTCGGCGCCGAGGCGGTCAATCCCAAGCGCGACATTCCGCGCGCGGTGATTCTCGCGCTCGTCATCCAGGGTCTCCTCGCCTACCTCTTCGAGTACTTCGCGGCGAACTTCGCGATCGCCGATACGCTGACCGGCAAGGCCAGCGACGGATCGGTCATCAAGGGTCTCGACGCCGCCGCGGCCTCGAGCGCCCCGATCGGCGACATGATTCGGCTGATCGGCGACAGCATGCTCGGGGGGATCGGGTTCGGCCTGATGATCGTCATCGCGATCACCGTGGCCCTGGCGATCCTCGGCACGACCCTGTCGGCGATGAACACCGGCGTCCGGATCACCTTCGCGATGGCCCAGGACGCCGAGATGCCCGAGCCGCTTGGCATGCTTCACGGCGATTACGCCACCCCGCACGTCGCGGTCTGGGTGATGGTCGCCGTTTCAGCGATCATCGGCGCGGTTGGTACCCTCTCGGTCTAGAGCCTCACCGCGATCACCCTGGCGTCGAACCTCGGGACGTTCGTTCTCTACGCGCTGACCTGCCTGTGGACGATCGTCGCGTTCAGCGGGCGCCCCGATCACAGCCCGCTGACCCACAAGATCGTGCCGATTCTCGGCCTGGTCGCCAACGTCGCGATGCTCGTCACGATCTTCTGGATGGGATTCCTCGGCGGCGGCACGTCGCAGGTGGAATCGATCGGCGCGTTGGTGATCGCCGGCATCTGGGCGGTGCTCAGCGCGGCCTACGTGGTCGTTCGCAGTCGTCAGACCGGGCGCCCGATCATGATGGTTCCCGCCGACTAGTCTCGTCGATTAAGGGGGTCTACGACCGTGCCACGATGATCGCCATCGCGGCGGCCGGACGATCAGTGAGCGGGCGAGTCCGCGAAGAAAACGAGGACTCGCTCGCTTCGGTCAGCCCGGAAGACACGACGGTTCTGGAGCGCAAGGGGCACCTGCTCGCGATCGCCGACGGCCTGGGAGGGCACGAGGCGGGCCAGGTGGCAAGCGCGACCGCGCTGGCGGGGCTGGTCACCGCGTATTACGCGCCGACCGGTCCGGCGCGGGTCGAGCCTGCCCTCCAGCACGCGGTCCAGGCGGCGAACCTCAAGGTTCACCACGCGGCGCAAGGCGATCCACGCTACCGGTCGATGCAGACGACCCTGTCGTGCCTGGCCCTCACCGGCGCCTCCGCCTACCTCGCCCACGTGGGCGACAGTCGGATCTATCTGTTGCGCGGAGATACTTTGACCCAGCTGACCAACGATCACTCCGAGGCCGCCGAGCTGATTCGGCTGCGACTGGCGAAGCCCGAGTCGCTCGCCGATCACCCTCGGCGGAACGTCCTGACCCGGACCCTGGGAAGTCAATTGCTGCTTCGCCCGGACTTCCGCCGAGTGCCGGTCCAACCGGGCGATTACTTCGTTCTGTGCACCGACGGCCTGTGGTCGGAGGTCTCGAACGAGGAGATCGCTCGGGTCGTACGCCTGCACCCGCCCGGCGCCGCGTGCGAGCAGCTGATCGAGCTGCAGCTCGGGCGGGCCAGCCTTGACAACGCGACTATCCAGGTGGTTAAAGTATTAACCGTGGAAAGCGAGTCCCCGGCCGCCGCGGGAGAGTCGGGCGGGTGGCTGGATGGACTGTTGAGCCGCTTCCGTCCCCCGACGTCAAGGTAGAAAACGGGTAGATCAGTGAGATTCGGCGTTGGAGACCGGGTCAACGGGTACGAGATCACCGCGTCGCTTGGAGTCGGTGGCATGAGCGAGTCCTACCGCGCCAACGACGCCCGGAGTGGCGGTCAGGTCGTGCTCAAGTTTCCTCACGTCGGCCTGATCGGCGATCCGGCGGTGTTCAGCCGATTCCAGCGAGAGATCGAGATTGGCCGCCGACTGGTCCATCCGAACGTTCAACGGCTCCTCGACGCCGGGCGCCTGGACAACGGCGTTTCGCCCTACATCGTCATGGAGTACGTGGAGGGGCAGTCTCTCCGCAACTACCTCGCCGAGCACAAGCCGCTCTCGATCGACCAGGCGATCGACTTCGCGGGTCAGCTCGCGGCGGCGCTGTCGTACTGCCATCAGCAGGGGGTCGTCCACCGCGACCTGAAGCCCGAGAACGTCCTCGTCACGCCCGATGGCCAGCTCAAATTGATCGACTTCGGCATTGCCCTGCTCGAGGGCGCCCGGCGGGTGACCTGGGGAAGCCTGTCGTCCACCGTGGGCACTCCCGACTACATGGCTCCGGAGCAGGTGCGCGGCGAACGCGGGGACGAGCGGACCGACGTCTACGCCGTGGGAGTCATCCTCTACGAGATGCTGGCGGGTGACGTGCCCTACCGCGGAGATAATCCGCTGGCGGTGATGAGTCAGCGCGTCGACCACGATCCGCCGCCGGTCGGCAGCCTCCGCGGCGGGATTCCCCGGGCGCTCGAGGTCGTCGTCGAGCACGCTCTCCAGCGCGATCCTGGCCAGCGCTACCAGACGATGGCCGCGCTCGCCCACGATCTGACCCACCTCGACGAGGTGGACCTGAGCTTCCACGCGGAGCCGAAGGGCAAGTCCGGACTGCCCTCGGCCTGGATTACCTGGATCGTGATCACGCTGACGTTCCTCGTGTTGATCCTGCTTGGCGTCGCCGCCGAGCTCCTCCATCGCGCGCAGATGTTGCACTGACCGCAGGCCGGAAAGTTGACCTCGGATTAGAAATGGGGACAGGATGACCGGCTCAAATAGCTGGACGAATGATGCCGATCGCGACGCCCGGATCGCCCGGGCTCTCCAGGCGGCCCGTGACGCGCGGGTTGAGTTCGTTCACCTTCAGTTCATCGACATTCCCGGCACGATCAAGGGCCTGACCGTGCCGGTCGAGCGCATTGAATCCAGCATGACCGAAGGGGTATGGTTCGACGGCTCGTCGGTCGAGGGATTGGCGCGCATCGCCGAGAGCGACCTGTACCTGCTGCCCGATCCGGACACCTTCGCGATCGCCGCCTGGGAAGGTCCGACGATCGCGCGCATGATCTGCAGCCTGGTGACGCCAGGCCACGAGCCCTTCCCGGCGGATCCGCGGTTCGTGCTGGCTCGCGCGCTTGCCGACGCCGCCGACGTGGGCTTTTCCTATCACGTCGGCGCCGAGGTCGAATTCTACCTCTTCGAGGATCCCCAGGATGGGGGAAACGGGCATACCGGCCGTGCGCCGACGCTGCGTCCCGCCGATTCGCGCAGCTATTTCGAGCTACCGGACGAGCGCGCCGCGGCCCTCTGTCAGCGGGCAGTGTCGATCCTGCGGGGGCTCGGCTACCGCGCGTCGGCAACCCATCATGAGGTCTCGCCGGGCCAGCACGAGATCGATCTCGACGAAGACGACGGGATGCGGACGGCCGATGCGATCGTCACCCTCAAGCTGGTGGTTCGGTCGCTCGCTCATCAGGTGGGGCTCCTCCCGACGTTCATGCCCAAGCCGATCGAGAGCGCCAGCGGATCCGGCATTCACCTCAGCCAGATCGTGCTGGATCGGACGACCGACGAGAACGTCATCTTCGAACCGGGCAGGGGGAGCGCGCTTTCGCCGCTTGGCCAGCACTTCGTGGCAGGCCAGCTCGCCCACGCCCGTGGAATGTGCGCCATCCTCGCCCCGCTGGTCAACTCCTACAAGCGGCTGCTCGGCGGCGACGAGGCGCCGGCGAACGTCTCCTGGGGTCGGGTCAACCGCGGCTCGTTCATTCGGGTGCCGGAAGCGCAGAGCTTCGGGAGTCCACTCCTGGAAGTTCGCGCACCCGACCCGAGCTGTAACCCCTATCTTGCCCTGGCGGTGCTCCTTCAGGCCGGCCTGGACGGCATCCGCGAGCAGACTCCCCTGCCCGGTCCGGACGAGCAATCGGCTCGTCCCGGGATGGTCGAAGGCGAAGCCGCGGTCGATCCGCTCCCCTCGACGCTTGGCGAGGCGATCGAGGAGCTTGGTTGGGACATGGTGATCCGCTCGTCGCTCGGACAGCCGGTTTTCGAGCGTTTCCTGGCGGCGAAAGAGCGCGAATGGCTCGCCTACCGTCACCACATCAGCAGCTGGGAGTTAGAATCGTACCTCGAGAACGCCTGAGCCCGGTTGGGCCGGTCGAGGAGGGTTACACCCATGGCGGCCTTCATCTGCGTCACCTGCGGAGTCCAGTTCGCGCCGGTCGAAAGGCATCCCGACGCGCCTCCGGCCCGTTGTCCGATCTGCGAGGACGATCGTCAATACGTCGGTTACAACGGTCAGCGTTGGACGACGACCGAGGATCTGCTGGCGGGCGGCCGGCGGAACGTCCTGGCCGAGATCGAGCCTGGCCTCTCCACGATCAACACCGTGCCTTCGCTCGCGATCGGCCAGCAGGCGCACCTGATTCGGACGCCGGTCGGCAATCTGCTCTGGGAATCGATCAGCCTGTGCGATCCCGAGACGGTTGAGGCGATTCGGGAGCGCGGCGGCATCGCCGCCATCGCGATCTCGCACCCGCACTTCTACAGCGCCATGGTCGAATGGAGCCACGCCTTTGGCGGCGCGCCGATCTGGCTGCACCGCTCGAACCGCGAATGGGTGATGCGCCCCGATCCGACGATCCGTTACTGGGACGGCGAGACGGCCGAGCCGCTGCCGGGCTCCGGCCTGACCCTGTTGCGGGTGGGCGGCCACTTCCCCGGGGCGACGGCCCTGCTCTGGCCGGCGGGCGCTGACGGGCGCGGCGTGCTGTTCTCGGGAGATATGCCCCAGGTGGCGGCGGATCGACGCTGGGTGAGCTTCCTTTATAGCTACCCGAACATGATCCCGGTGTCGGCCGCCGAGGTCGAGCGGATCGCCGACACGCTGGCCGGCTACCGCTTCGACCGCCTTTACGGAAGCTGGACCAACCGGGTGGTCGCGACCGACGCGGCGGCCGCCGTCGCGCGCTCGGCCGCGCGGTACATCGAGCACGTTCGGGGAGATTGAT
>JAJPKB010000340.1 GCA_021323915.1 Chloroflexota bacterium
ATCACCGGCAACCAGGCAGGGGCGCTGGAGGCCGAGCTGAAACGCCGACACCCCGACGGTCCGCCCTTCGCGGTCGGGATCGGCATGCTTCACTCGCCTCCGTTCATTGCCGATGCCATCGCCGAGCTGGCCGAGCGCGGCGCGCGGGAGATCATCGCGCTGATCCTATCGCCGCAGTATTCGCCGTACATCATGGGAGGGTACCATCGAGCGGTCGACGAGGCTCGCCTGGCCGAGGAACGGAAGGGTCACCCCTTCTCGGTCCGAGTCGCCGGTCCCTGGTACCGCAATTCCCGGTTTCTGGATGCGCTTGCCGATCGGATCAAGGAAGCTCTGGCGCAATTCCCGGCCGAGGTTCGGGATACCGTACCGGTCCTGCTCACCTCGCACAGCCTTCCGAAGCGGGTGGTCGAGCGCGAGCCGGAGTACCTGGAGCAGATCCAGGAAACCGTTCGACTGCTGGTCGAGCGCGTGGGCCTGCCGGACGACCGCTGGCAGTTCGCCTACCAGAGCGCCGGCCACACCCCCGAGGAATGGCTGAAGCCGGACATGAAGGATCTCCTCCCCGGGCTCTACGAAAGGGGCCACCGGCACGTCCTGATGTCGCCGGTCCAGTTCCTGAGCGACCACCTGGAGATTCTCTACGACATCGACGTGGCGGCGCGCGAGGAAGCGGAAAGGCTGGGCATGAGCTTCCGCCGTATCGAGTCGCTGAACCTCAGCCCGAAGTTCATCCAGGCGCTGGCCGACGTCGTGGAAGAGACTCGCCTCGCACCGATCGCTTCGCCCGCCTGAGATCGCGCCGGTTTGGCGCGGTTTAGCGCCTCGCAATTGGACGCCCTGACTGGGCCGGGAAGCCCGCGCCGGATCCGGCACGGGCTTCCCGTGGGTACCCCGCGGACCTGCGCGGCGAAGGAGAGCCGCTGCTTTCTCTCGTGGGCCGATATTGGGACTCCGTCGATTTCTCCCATCCGGTGATCGGCGCGACCCAATCCGGTCGCGCCACGGAAGACTCGATCGCCGTGGCACGTACGAATCGCCCGATACAGCAGCCGGGCGAAAACGGGCGTCAGCCAAAACAAAAAAGCCCTTGACAATCAAGGGCTCGCGTGGCACGAGTGGAGGGACTCGAACCCCCGACCCGCGGTTTTGGAGACCGCTGCTCTACCAACTGAGCTACACTCGTTAGACGCGTTAAACTATACCAGAATGCGGTTGAATTTGCAATCCATCCTTGCTCGTTAGCGAGCACCAAGAGGCTTGGCAGGATGATCTTCACCGGACGGCTACTGGCTAGCGGAGACGGAATCTCGTTCTGGCAGGAGGACGAAAGCGGCGCGATCTATCTGCACCTGGTCAGTCGAGGGATCGTGATCCGCCTTTCGGCTGACGAGCTAAACGCCCTATCGGAGACGAGCGCGGCGGCCCTGGCGGCGAGCCGGGAAACCGAGGCCCGGCCCGACCGCGCCCGACGGTTGCAGATTCTCCAGGCTCGGGTGAACGACTACTTGCGACGCGAACGGGCGGCTGGAGACGAGGGCGGTGAATCGGTCACTCCGACGCCGACGTAGTCAGGAAGAATCCGTCTGAAGTGCGGCTAGCGCGCACCGGCGTCGGAGACGCGGGCGATGTATCGGCCGGCCGCGGTACCGTGCACCAGCGGTTTACCCCGACGCCCGTCGAGACTTGACGCTCGACGTTCGGGACGCGGTACAATACCGTGTACTGATCGGGACGTTGCCCCGGGGCATTGCTCCTGGTTGCGATTTCGGCCCGGTCGGCAATCGGCTGCCCGAGCTGCTTTCTTCCGAGGGCTACATGAAAGGAACATTGACGTGAGGACGACGACCGAACGATGGCCGCGCGGCCTGATGGATCCACCGGAATGCCCGGTTTGTGGCGGGACCGAGCGGGATCCGGAATCGATCGCGTGCTGGCATTGCATCAAGGGGCACTACGCGGATTGCCGCTGGATCCGCGACGTGGCCGAGAAGATCCCATCGCTGTCTGTCGAAGACAAGCACACCTGGAAGCGCCTTACCGAGCTATTGCCGAATGACGAGGTTCTGCGCCGCCTCGGAACGCCGCGTCGCCGTTGACACGACGCGTTAACGAATGTTAAAATCTCCCTCGAACTGCTGTTCGGCCATTCCGAGAGGAGGGTTCGGGTCGTGGAATCGCGACGACTGTCTACGCGGCAAACCCAGATCCTAGAGTTCATTCGCGGATACGTGCGGGAGCACGCGTATCCACCGTCGGTGCGCGAAATCGGCGATGGCGTAGGGATCACTTCGACCTCGGTCGTGGATTACAATCTCAAGGTACTCGCGAAGCGTGGCTACATCCGCCGCGATCCGGACATTTCCCGGGGCATCGAGCTGCTCGACAACGACGGCGAGCGCCTGCCCGAGCGGGTGACCGTCCCGGTTCTCGGCCAGATCGCGGCCGGTGTCCCGATCGAGGCGATCGAAGACCGCACTGAGCGCGTCACGCTGACCCAGGACCTGGTGCCGACCGACGGTGTGTACGCGCTGCGCGTGCGCGGTCAATCCATGATCGAAGATCTGATCGCCGATGGCGACCTGGTGATCGTCCGACCCAAGGACACGGCGGAGAACGGCGCGATCGTCGTGGCGCTGCTGACCGACGGGCCCGGAACCGAGGGACAGGTGACTTTGAAGCGGTTCTATCGCGAGCGCGATCAGGTCCGCTTACAGCCCGCGAATTCGACGATGCAGCCGATCTACGTGCGCCCGGATCAAGTCAAGGTCCAGGGCGAGGTCGTCTGCCTGATTCGGCAGATGATCTGAGACGCGGCTGCCGACGGAATTCAGCGGTTGTCGGTCAGCTCGGCGAGCAGAAGCTCGAGGGCAAGCTCTTCGTCCGCTTCGCCGGTCTTGATCGACTGGTCGACGTCCGCCAGCCGCTGGTATGCAGAAAGGCAACGCTCGACGCTGAATGCCCGGGCCTGCTGGGTTAGCTTCTGCGCGACGCGGGGGTGCACCTTTACCGCGGTGCTCACGTTCTCGTGACGCTCCAACGCGTCGTGGGTGAGCAGCAGCAGCCGAATTTGGCGGGTCAGCATGACGAGAAGATACACCGGGGACACGTTATCCTGAAGCAGACGCCGGTACGCGGCGAGGGCGGCTGACCGATTTCGTGCTCCGACCGCATCGACCAGGTCGAAGACAGTCACCTCGCGACTCAGGTGAATCAAGGTGTGGACGTCGTCGGTGGTTACCGGTCGATCGTCCGCGTACGTCACGAGCGTGTCGAGCATCAGGTCCAGCTGCCGCAGATCGTCCGCTGGAAGCCCTGATAGCTCCTGCGCCGCCGCTCGGTCGATCTTTCCCCCCTTGCGCGCGACGCGCCGCTCGATCCATTGAGTGAGCTCATCCCAGCGCGGCGTGCCGCCGGTCTGCACTTCACCTCCGAGCTTCGCGATCAGCCTGGCGGCCGGATGGTCCGGGTTGAAGTCGTGGCTCTCCACGAGGACGAGCTCGGTCGTCGGCGGAATTAACGGGAAGTAATCGAGGAACTGCTGATCGCGCTCTCCATCGGCCCGGCCGCCGCGGCGCGGCGTGGGGCTGTCGGCGGTTGACTCGGAGCGTCCAACGGCTCCAAACAGGCGACGAACCAGAACCATTCGGCGGTCGCCAAGGAACGGCAGCGCCTCGGCCGCGGCGCGAAGCTCGGAGACGGTCAGGCGTGGCCCGTCGAGAACGGACAGGTTGAGGCTTTGAAGGTCCGGTGGGCCGAGGGCTTCGCGAAGCTCAGCCAGCCGCTCGTCCCCGAACAGATCGTCGCGTAATAGATGCAGCATAGCGACCCGAAGAATAGGACGCGGGGTGACCGTTCAGCACGGTCACCCCGCGTCCTATTCGGTCCATCCGTCAGGTCAGCTCGACGACGGCGCCGGCTGCCTCGAGCTTCGCCTTCGCCGACTCGGCCTCGTCCTTTGGAACGGACTCCTTGACCGACTTCGGCGCGGCCTCGACCAGATCCTTCGCCTCCTTCAGGCCAAGGGTGGTCAGCTCACGGACCGCCTTGATCACGTTCAGCTTGTTGGGTCCGACTTCCTTCAACACGACGTTGAACTCGGTCTTCTCCTCAACCGGGGCGGCGGCAGCGGCAGGCGCCGCCGCGGCAGCAGGCGCGCCGGCCACCGCGACCGGCGCCGCGCTGACGCCCCAGCTCTCCTGCATCAGCTTGGATAGCTGGGAAACCTCGAGGACGCTAAGACCGTTGATCTCGTCAAATACCTTTTGAACACGCTCGGAAACTGCCATCGACGTGTGCTCCTTTCTTAATCAGGCGGGCTGAAGCTGCTGTTCGCGCTGGTCCAGCGCGTAGACGATTCCGCTCAACGCGTTGGTCAAGAGACCCGTCAGGTTCGCCAGGGGTCCCTGTACCGCGCCGACGAGGTTCGCGTGAACCTGTTCCGTGCCCGGCAGCGCGGCAAGCTCGGCCACCTCTTCGCTCGTCACCGCGTGCTTGCCGAGGATGCCGCCCTTGACCGTCAGAATCCGCGAGATGCGGGCGAACTCGGTCAGCGCCCTGGCCGCGGCGACTTCGTTGCCGTTGCTCAGCGCGATGGCGGTCGGGCCGGTTAGGTACGGCTCGAGGCCGGTGAGGCCAATCCGCTTGGCGGCGATGTCGATCAGGGTGTTCTTGGCGACGCGGTACTCCACGCCGGCCTCGCGAAGCTGGCGGCGCAGGTTCGCGAGATCGGTCACCGTAAGACCGCGATAGTCGGTCACGAACACAACGGGATTTTCCCGAAGCGTCGCTTCGAGCTCGGCTACTGCTTCGATGTTACGTTCGTTCGGCATGGGTCACCTCCTTTCTTCGGGGCATAAAAAAACCTCGCGGCAGAGAGCCACGAGGGCAAAAGACCAAGCAAACCGGTTGATCCGCGCGGGGCGCGAACCCGGGCGCTTGCTCCCGTACCTCGGCAGGGTGGTGGATTACGTACCCGACTGGTACCCCTGCTGTCTCTGGCGCGGTCGCGTTTTGACATACCGAGGATAGCACACCTCGGCCGAATTGTTAAGTAACGTTACGCCGGGGTCAGGGCCAGCGCTTGCTGCAGATCGAGCGGAACGCCCGGGCCCATCGTCGGCGCCAGGGTGATCGAGCGGACATACTGGCCACGAGCGCCGGAAGGCTTCGCCTTCTGAATCGCGTCGACCAGCGCGGCCATGTTCTCCACCAGCGCCTTGTTTTCGAAGCTCGTCTTGCCGATCGGAACGTGAATGATCCCGGTTCGATCCAGGCGAAACTCCACCCGACCTTTTCGAGCGTCACGCACCGCGCGCGCCAGGTCGGCCGGCTGGACGACGGTGCCCGATCGCGGATTGGGCATCAAGCCGCGTCGACCGAGGATTCGGCCGAGACGGGTGACCCGCTGCATAACTTCCGGCGTCGCGATGGCGATATCGAAGTCGAGCCAGCCTTCTTCGATGCGCTTGATCAGGTCGTCGCTGCCAACGTAGTCCGCGCCGGCTTCCTCGGCCGCGCGAACCCCCTCGCCAGACGTGAAGACCAGAACGCGAACCTGTTTGCCCAGGCCGTGGGGCAAAAGCGCCACGCCACGGACCTGTTGATCGGCGTGCCGTGGATCGAGGCCCATGCGCAGGTGCATCTCGACCGTTCCGGCGAAGTTCGTGTAGGACGCTTGCTTGGCAAGCTCAACCGCCTCGGTCGGCGCGTACTGGCGACCGGCCTCGATCAGCTTGGCAGCTTCCAGATATTTCTTACCGTGATTTGCCATTGATTCTCCTCGTGGTACGAGCGGAGATCAAACTCCTCCCACTCGTGGTTGCTCGTCGCCTGATGCTGAGAATGGGATCTTTGGGGGACACACCCCAAACCCCCGCGCTGGTAGGGCACGGGGAGGCGTCACTCCTTGACGACGATTCCCATGCTGCGCGCGGTCCCTTCGATCATCCGCTCGGCGGCCTCGAGGTTTAGCGCGTTGAGATCCTTCATCTTGAGCTGAGCGATCTCGCGAACCTTCTCTCGCGGGATCTCGCCAACCATGGTCGTCGACGGCTGCCCGGAGCCCTTCTCGACGCCGATTGCCTTCTTCAGGAGGTCGGCTGCCGGCGGAGTCTTCGTCACGAAGGTGAACGAGCGGTCTTCGAACACCGTGATCTCGACCGGCACGATCGACCCGGCCTGCGAGGCGGTCCGCTCGTTGTATTCCTTGACGAATCCCATGATGTTGACGCCATGCTGGCCCAGGGCCGGTCCGACCGGCGGGGCCGGCGTTGCCTTACCGGCTGGAATCTGCAGCTTAACGATCGCCTTGACTTTTTTCGCCACGTTGGTTCTACCCCACGACCAGTGGGGACCTCCTCACAACTTTTCGACCTGCAGAAAGTCCAGCTCGACCGGCGTCTCTCGTCCGAAGAAGGACACCAGCACCCGGACCTTGCCACGCTCGTGATTGATGTCGTCGACGACGCCGATGAACTCGGCGAATGGTCCATCGATGATCCGGACGCTCTGACCCTTCATGAACGCGATCTTGACTCGCGGCGCCTCGGCCCTCATCTGTTTGAGAATCGCCTTGACCTCGTGCTCGGGCAGCGGAATCGGCGTGTTGCCCGACCCGACGAAGCCGGTGACGCCCGGAGTGTTGCGCACGACGTACCATGAATCGTCGCCAAGGAGCATCTGCACGAGAACGTAGCCCGGAAAGACTTTCCGCTGAACGGTCCGACGCTGGCCGTCCTTGACCTCGACCTCGTCCTCGACCGGAATAACGACTTGAAAGATCTTGTCTTTCATGTCCATCGAGGCGATGCGATGCTCAAGATTAGTCTTGACCTTGTTCTCGTACCCCGAATAGGTGTGGATGACGTACCACTCCGTGCCTTCCACCGATGCTTCGGGCGGAGCGATCGCGGCGTCCGCTACCTCGGTCGCCTCGGAGACGGCGCCCTGCGTTTCTCTGACCATCCTTACGCACCACCTAGTAGTAACAGGAAGATCTTCTGAACGACGAAATCGACGACGCCGATGAACGCCGCGACCGCGACCGACACCGCGATGACCAGTCCGGTGAGATTCACCGCCTGCTCGCGTGTGGGCCAGACAACTTTTCGCAACTCCGTTCGGGTATCGTAAAAGAACTGACGGATACCGTCGACGAAGTTCTTGCCGACCTGGGTCGGCGACGTGGTCCGGGTAGCTCGCGCTGCTCGAGCCGTTCGCGCCGGCCGCGCAGGTTCTGGCGGAGCCTTACGCAACAGTCTCATCGACGCCTACTCCTTCTGTCCCACCGTGGCCTCGACTGATTTCGAGGGAGTGGGATGCCGATCCGCCCGGACCTAAAGAAACGCGGCGCGTCGAAGGCTTTCTTCGACTACCGCGTACTGGCTAAATCATAGGTGAACCATGGCGGGTTGTCAAGCAAGGGGCCACGCGACAACGCGAGGGCGCACGGCACACCCTCTGCCCACGATCACCGGGCGCCTTCGAGGC
>JAJPKB010000334.1 GCA_021323915.1 Chloroflexota bacterium
GCTGGGAAAGGCCGTTCATCGCGAACGCCACGTCGCCGATGAAGACGACTCGCATCGAAGATTGGCTGGCCGCCGACGAGGGATGGCTGGATGACTTTTCGACGCTTACAACCACGTCCAGCGGTCCGCGCGGATCGACGCCCGGATCGTAGTGCGCGACGTTGGACGTCTCGAGCCAGCTCTGTGCGGTCGTTTGGGCGAGTGGCTGGATTTGGAGGCCCGCCGGCGGCTTGGATGTCGGTGTGATCGATGTCGCCGAGGGCAGGACCAGCGTCGGTAGATCCTTGGTAATTGGGCTGAACTGATACTGTCCGATCAGCGGGGTGGTAGGATCGTTGGGCATGCTCAGCCCCTGATCGATGACGACCCCATTCCCGATGTCCACACCGTACTTTTTCGCCAGCGGACCGAGGACATTGAACTGCCGCTTATCCACCATGATAACCGCTTTTCCGCCAGCGTCGAGGTACTTCTCGAGCGCGTCCGTCTCCTGGGGAAGAAACGCCGACGTCGGGCCCGCGACGATCACCGCGGCAGCGTCCGCCGGTACCTTCCCGGTCGCGGCCAGGTTCAACGGTCGAACGTCGTAGTCGTCCGCCTCGAGCGCCGCCTTGGCCAGAGACCCTCCGTCCTGGGCGGTGCTGGTGAAATCGATCTCGCCGTGGCCGGTCACGTAGTAGACCACCGGCGCCGTCGTCCGCTCAAGCTTCAACAGGGCCGAAGTCACCGCGCCCTCGTCGCTTCCGGTAACCGTCTGCTTCTTGTTGCCGCTCACCAGGACAGTCGTTCCATCGAACTGGACGTCGTACTGACGTGCCAAACCGGGCTGACTGTTCGGGTCGACGAACTGGTAATTGATCAGGCTCGATTCCTTGTGGTATTCCTCGAGGAGTGGCTTGAACGTGTCGCGGCCGGGATTGCCGTTCTGGTAGAACGCGTACACCTGAACCGGCTGGGTCAGCTTGTGGATGATCGACACCGACAGCGGCGAGAGCGTGTAGTTGTGGTTCTGGGTGAGGTCGAAACGGTCGCTGTAGCGGTTGGCCAGCACGTTGACCAACGCGAGAATTCCGATGAACGCGAAACTCATGATCAACGTGTTCGACCCGTAGCGCACGTTGCGCGACGCCAACGCTTCCAGCGTTCGATCCGGGCGCTCCAGTAGCGCGTAGACCACGCAGCCGAGGCCTACCGCGAACAGAATGATGTTCCATTCGTTCAGCTCGCCGACGACGAGGTACACGCCAAGCGCGAGAACGATCGCCGCGCCCCCGACCATTGCAAGAATCGTCGACAGGTTGTCGACCATCGATCGAAGGTTCATCGCCAGCGCCTCGTCTCTACCGACCGCGCGGTCAAGAAGAGGGCGGCGGCGATTACCGTCAGGAAATAGATCACGTCCTTGGTGTCGATCACCCCTTGCGTCATATCGGTGAAGTGGGTATACACCGCGAGATAGCTCGCGACGTCGCCCACTCCGCCTCCGAAGAGGCTGCTGATCGCGTCGATCACCCAGAGGATCAAGAGAATCGCGAACGACAGCACCGCGGCGACGATCTGATTCGCGGTCAGCGATGACGTGAAGAGCCCGACGCCGATCGCCACGCCGCCGAAGAGAAGCGCGCCAAGGTAGCCCCCGATCAACCCCGCCCGGTCGGGCGGACCGTACATCGCGAGCAACAACGGGTAGAAGCCGGTGAGCACCAGCATCGAGACGAGGAGCCCGAGGCCGGCCAGGAACTTTCCCACGACCAGCTCGGCGTCGCGGACCGGCGAGGTGAGGATCAGCTCGACGGTTCCGGTCCGCTGCTCCTCGGACAACAGCCGCATCGTCAGGATCGGTGAGATCAAGAGGAGGATCGTGTACATCGTCGGGAAGACCTGCGAAACCTGCGACGAGTGGCTGAGCGCGACGCTGACCGCGAAGAAGTAGCCGTTGATGACGAGGAAAGCCGCGGTCACGACGTAAAACAGGAAGGACTTGTAATAGGAAACCAGCTCGCGGCGCGCGATCGCAAAAGCATTGTTCATGACGGTGCGCCCTCTTCCTGGGTGGTCAGTTTCAAGAAGACTTCCTCGAGGCTCATCCCAAGCGGGCGGAGCTCGAGCAGCCCCCAGCCGTTACCGACAATCGCAGCGGCCAGGTCCTCGCGCACGTCTTGACCAACCGAGCAGTCGACCAGGAATCGGGGACGGCCATCGGATGGGGCAGAGTCGACGTTAAGCACGTTGGGGATCTTAACAATCGCCGCCTTGACCTGTTCGATCGGTCCACGTACCTCGACGGCGATGCGCTCGGCGCCGCGCAGGCGTCGGGTAAGATTGTCCGGCGTGTCCTCGGCCACCACTCTCCCGTCGTTGATAATGACCACGCGGCTGCAGAGCATGCTGACCTCGGGCAGGATGTGGGTGCTGAGTAACACCGTGTGCGACTGGCCGAGGTTCTTAATCAATTGGCGGGTGTCGGTGATCTGCTTGGGATCCAAGCCGACGGTCGGCTCATCCAGCACGAGGACCGGCGGATCGTGAACCAGCGCCTGAGCTATCCCGACGCGCTGCCGATAGCCGCGGGAGAGCCGACCGATCTGCCGCGAGCGAACGTCGTCGACGTTGCAAAGCTTCATCGCCCGCCCGACGCTCTCGCGCCGTTGCGCCCGCGGAACGCCGCGAATCTGCGCCATGAAGTGAAGATAATCCTCGACGGTCATTTCCGGATAGAGGGGAACCGACTCGGGAAGGTAGCCGATCTTTCGTCGCGCTCGCAGGGAATCGTTGAACACGTCGTGTCCGTCAATCGTCGCGGTTCCGGACGTCGGAGGAAGGTATCCGCAAAGGATCCGCATGGTCGTGGTCTTGCCGGCGCCGTTCGGCCCCAGGAAGCCAAGGATTTCGCCATCTTTCACGTTAAACGTGACGCCTGAGATGGCCCTCTTCGGACCGTAGCTTTTACACAGGTTCGATACCTGGATCACCCGCACTACTCCTTGTGCCCGCTCCAGTACATTCGATCACTGTTGAAATAAAGTGTGGTCGTGCGGCTCAGTCACGGCGGAGGAACATTCTGTAGACATATGAACAAGCCCAGTCAAATCTAGCATAGGCCAATATTGAGTGTCAAAAAAACAGGAAAAGGGGTACGTATCTTGCCTCTTGGCGGGCGTTAGTCTTCACGGTGGCGGACCGGTGACCGATATCGCGCTGATCGAGACCGAAAACTGGTGCCGCGCTTCACTTCAGCGGTTGCGGCGCGCGCTTCTCCTGCGATTCTACGCGGGGTCACTCCTCTCGGCGAGCGATCGTCGCCTGCTCGATTGGGTCATCTACTCCACGTTCTGCGATTGCCAGTACGCGGACGTCGACTCCGAGGCACGCCGTCTGCTGAACGAAGCCAGGGCCGGAATCGGGTTATTTGGGCGACCCCCGAGCCGCCTGGAAGGAACGTGAGCGTGGTCTATCTGAAATCCTGCCCGCGCTGCCGCGGCGACCTGTTTATCGAGCGAGACCATCGCGACCGCTACATCACCTGCCTTCAGTGTGGCCACGTCCTGACCACGACCGAGGAGATGGTGCTTCAGTTTCGCTCCGGCACCTGGGCTAACGTCGCGCCTCCCCGTCAGCAGAACCTCGACTGAGAAACACTTCACCTCTCCCGGCTCCCGGAGGCGGCCTCCCTTGTCGTCCCGGTTCCCCGACGGTATGATGTCTCTGAACAACCGTCAGGAATTGAGTGCGAATGAGTGTGAGAGACGTAGTCATTCTAGGGTCGGGGCCGGCCGGGCTAACCGCCGCCATTTACGCGGCGCGCGGCGACCTCCATCCGCTGGTCATCGCCGGTCGCCAGGCCGGTGGCCAACTGATGCTGACGTCCGAAGTCGAGAACTTCCCCGGCTTCCCCCAGGGCATCATGGGGCCGGAGCTGATGGACAAAATGCGCGAGCAGGCCGAGCGCTTCGGCGCCGAGTTCATCGACGAGGATGCGACGGCGGTGGATTTTCACGGTCAGCCATTGAAAGTCATGACCGAAGGAGAAACCCACGAAAGCCGCTCGGTCATCATCGCCACCGGCGCGTCCGCCCGCTGGCTTGGCTTGCCGTCGGAAGCGCGGCTGATGGGGCGTGGCGTGTCCGCCTGCGCCACCTGCGACGGATTCTTCTTTCGGGGAAAGCCGGTCGCGGTCGTCGGCGGCGGAGACACCGCCCTGGAAGAGGCGATCTTCCTGACCAAGTTCGCGTCGTCGGTCACGATCGTTCATCGGCGCCGAGAGCTCCGCGGAAGCAAGATCATGCAGGACCGCGCCCGGGAGAATCCGAAGATCAGCTTCGTCTGGGATTCCGTGGTGCAGGACGTGCTCGGCCAGAACCACGTCGAAGGCGTGCGGATCGAGAACGTGGTGACCAGGGAGCAATCTGATTTGCCGGTGCAGGGGTTGTTCGTCGCGATTGGCTACACCCCCAATACCGACATCTTCCGTGGCCAGGTCGAGCTGAACGAGAAGGGCTACGTCAAGATGTACGATGGCTCGCGCACCAACGTCGACGGCGTCTTCGTCGCGGGCGACGTCGAGGACTTTCACTACCGCCAGGCGGTTACCGCGGCCGGAGCGGGATGCCGGGCGGCGATGGACGCCGAGGTGTTTCTCGAAGGCGTGGCTTGACGCCTTACCGGTCGCTCACACGAGATCCTAACGCCCCGGATGGTTTCCGCGCACGGAACGCGCGGTACGATTGTCCACGGCCACTGTAGTTCGGTGGTGGGAGCCTTCCGGTGGGAGGCTCCCACCACCCGGTCTCCTGGCTCCTCGTTCACTTCGGCGCCCGTGGCGCACGCATCAGCGATTCCCGATATTCAGCCACCGCGCCTGGTCGGCGCAGTCACGGCTGGCTTCACGTTGGAGTCCACGAAACTCAGGCTGGGTAAGGAACGATGGTCTACGGTGCCGGCGGCGCCGGATGGCGTCCACGACTCGTGGCGCTCGCGGTCATTCTCGCGGTCCTGACCGGTTGCGCTGGCAAGCCGGATCGACGGCCGGCTGCCCCTTTCGTTCCGACCGCCACGGCCGCCCATCGAGCGATCGTCCGGATGGTGACTTCGACGACGGTGATCCCGACGCCGACCGCCGTGCCGGCGACGCCAACCCTGGCGCCCACCGAGACACCGCCGGCGCTCGCGCCGTTGGTCACTCCAACCGCGCCCCCTCCCGCAATCGATCTCGCACGGGCTCATCCGAACGAGCTCGGGGAGATTCCGATCCTGGAGTATCATCTGATCGCCGACCAGGACGGCCGCTGGTCGCGGAGCTGGCAGCATTTCCAAGACGATCTCGATCGCCTCTACCGCCTCGGTTACCGAACGGTGTCCCTTCAGGACGTGATCGACGACCGGATCGACGTTCCGGCCGGGACCAGCCCGGTGGTGCTGACCTTTGACGACAGCAGTCCCGGCCAGTTCACGTTTGTCGAGCAAGACGGCAAGCTCGTTCCCGATCCCCACTGCGCGGTCGGAATCCTCGACGCGTTCGTCCGGGAGCACCCCGATTTTGGCGAGCACGCCACGTTTTTTGTCCTGCCGGCGGCAGAACCGCCACACAACCTCTTTGGCCAGAACCAGTATCAGAAGGCCAAGCTGGACTATCTGATTGCCCATGGGATGGACATTGGGAACCACACCTACTGGCACCAGAACCTCGCCACGGTGAGCGATGCCGAGGTCGAGCGTCAGATCGGCCAGGCGGTCCAGGTGATCGGTACGCTCGAGCCGGGCTACGAGGTCGATCTCTTCGCGCTGCCCGAAGGCGCCTGGCCGAGGCACAAAGAACTTGCCTACCAGGGAAACTGGAACGGAATACGCTACAATAACCGGGCAGTGCTGCTCGTGGGGGCCAGTCCAGCGAGCTCGCCGGATCGTATCGGCTTCGATCCGCTCGCTCTGCCCCGGATCCAAGCGATACCGAGGCAGCTCGATCTGTGGCTGGGCGCGCTAGATCATGGCGTCCATCAGCGCTACGTCAGCGACGGCGATCCAAACCGAGTCACCTTCCCGATCGGCCTGGCAGATCGGCTCAAGGCGAGGCCCGGCGAGGAGAAGCTGCGATCGCCGGATCCGAATTATGAGGTTTACCGTCTGCGATGAATCGTCCCGATCTCCGCGCCGCGGGCGAGCCTCGGCCGGTGCGCTTCACGCCTGGCTTTTTACCGTTTGCCGAGGGTTCGGTGCTGATCGAGCTCGGAAACACCCGAGTCATCTGCGCGGTCTCGGTCGAAGAGGGCGCGCCGCCGTTCCTGCGGGGTCAGGGAATCGGCTGGGTCACCGCCGAGTACCGCATGCTGCCGCGCGCGACCACCACCCGAACCGCCCGCGTCGAAGGTGGACGGGTCGACGGCCGAAGCACCGAGATCCAACGCTTGATCGGGCGCTCGCTGCGCGCGGCGGTCGACCGTTCACGGCTCGGCGAGCGGACGCTGATCGTTGACTGTGACGTTCTCACCGCCGACGGCGGGACGCGCACCGCGGCGATCACCGGCGGCTTCGTCGCGCTGGCCCTCGCCTGCGAGCGACTGCGCCAGGCTGAAATGATCGAAGGACGACCGCTCCGCCGTCAGGTGGCGGCGATCAGCGCCGGGATCGTCCAGGGGGCGCCGATACTGGATCTTGCCTACGCCGAGGATTCGATCGCCGACGTCGACTGTAACGCCGTCCTCACCGATCGAGGGGAAACGGTCGAGTTTCAACTTTCGGCCGAGCGCGGGCTTCCCGGTCCGGAGCAGGTCGACGAGGTCCGCCGACTCTGCGACCTGGGCGTTGGCTTGATGCTGGCGGCACAGAAGGCGGTCCTCGACGAGGTCGCTCCGGACGCCCTGTCCAACCTCCTGGAAGGGTTCGACTGAATGTGGACGGGCCGGCTGCGGATGCGTTCACCACGGAGAAACATTCTGGCGGAAGGTGGGCCACGTGTTTGGACCGTTAGAAGCGAATCTCATCACGCTCTTCGAGCAGTTGTATCGAACGGTTGGCTACGGCGGAGTCGTCGTGGCGATGGCGATCGAAAGCGCTTGCATTCCGCTTCCGAGTGAGATCATCCTGCCGATGGCCGGCTGGATGGTATCGCGCCAGGTGTTCACGCTCTGGGGCGCGACGATCGCCGGCGTCGTCGGCTGCGTGATCGGCTCGTCGGTCGCCTACTGGGTTGGCGCCCTCGGCGGACGCCCGCTGCTCGACCGATACGGCCGCTACGTGCTGATCTCGCGCCGAGATCTGGACGTCGCCGACCGCTGGTTCGCGCGATACGGGCAGGCCGCGATCTTCTTCTCGCGCATGCTACCGGTCGTCCGGACGTTCATCTCGCTGCCGGCCGGAATTGCCCGCATGCCATTCGGCCTTTTCCTGCTCTATACCGCGCTTGGCTCGTTGCCCTGGTCGCTCGCCCTGGTGTACGCGGGTAAATCCCTGGGGGACAACTGGGAGGCGTTGCGCCCGGTCTTCCAGAAGTTCGATTACGTCATCGTGGCGATCGTCGTGATCGGCGTCGTCTACTACGTCTACCGTCACGTGTCGCACGCGATGGGGCCGGCCCCGGAACCGGTGGGCGAATCAGAGGCTCGGCGGTAAGCTCACCAAACGTGGCCGGCACCCGCGATGAACGTGAAGGGATAGGCTCTGCTCGGCGATTCACGCCCCGGTCTTCGCGCGGCTGAGCTTCCGGGGCGTGGGTCGCGTCGACTACATCAGTCCGGGAATCTTCAGGCCGCCGGTCGCCTCGCCCATGCGCTTGGTCACCAGTTGCTGCGACTTTTCCACCGCCTCGTTCATCGCGGCGATGATCAGATCTTCCAACATCGCCAGGTCGTTGGGATCGACCGCCTCGGGCGAGATCTTTACCGAGACGACCTTCTGGTGCCCGGTCATGACCACGGTAACCGCACCGCCGCCGACGCTCGCCTCGACCGTCTCGTTCCCGAGGTCCTCCTGGACCTTGGCGATCTTCTGCTGCATCTGCTGCATTTGCTTCATCAAATTCAGGTTCGGTCGCATCATTTCTCCTCGGGACTGTCTTCCGTCACCCTACGAATTCGCGCTCCCATCGAGACCGCGGCTTTGACCAAGGGATCGTCCATCGCGGCTTGAAACGGATCGGATGGGACGACGGTCTCGCGGCTCGCCTGAGCGCAGCGAACTCGAACGCGCTGACCGAACACCCTGCCGATGGCGTCCTCTACGACGATTCGATTCTTCTGGTCTTCGATGCGCTCGCGGTGGAAATCGTAGCGAAATCCGAGCACGATGTTCTCGCCATCTCCTCCAACCGGGCGACCGGCGCGCAACATGGCCTGCACCGACTTGTTGATCGCACCGCACGTCTCGAGAATCTCGCTCCATCGACGATCGACGTCGCTCCAAAGTATACCAGTTTGAGCAGTGGCCGATGCCTCGACCACGCGCGGCGAGTCCGCGGACGGCCGCCGTTCCGGTACCGCCGCCTCCACGTCCCTGGTGGCCGGCGCCCCGGGCGAGGGCGACGTCGCTCTCGCTCGATCCACGACCGGATCCGGAGACGGACGCGAGGACCGCACCGGAGCCGGCTCCGGTCTGACCGGCGGCGGTCCGATCGGGGCAGAGAGGACCCGTGCCGCCTCGACCACGGCGATCTCCAGCGGGAGCTGAGGCCGCATCCCGCCACGAATCGGCGCGACCGGCGTGAATACTCGGATCAATTCGACGATCTGGCTCGGCGCAAGCCGGCGCGCTAACTGACGGAGATCGTCCATCACCTCCGCTCCCTCGTCGACCAGATCGGCCAGCGTATCGGACGTACGAAGCAGCAGGAGATTGCGCAGGCATCCGACCACGTCGAGCGCGATCTGACGTGGATCCGCCCCCTGGTCGACCAGATCGTTTACCATGCGAATCGAGGCTTCGATCTGATCGTCGACGAGCTTTCCGAGCAATTCGCGCGCCGCCTCTGGCCCGGCCGCACCAAGGACCGATCGAGCCGCCAGGAGCGTCGGCGTCGATCCGGCGTAGGCGACGAGCTGATCGAGCATCCCCTCGGCATCGCGCAGACTGCCCGCGGCCGCGCGGGTGATCAATTCAAGGACACCCGCCTCCGGGGTCACGCCTTCTTCCCGGCAGATCAGCTCGAGCCGCGCTATCGAGTCGGCGCCGCCGATCCGTCGAAAATCGAGGCGCTGACAACGCGACAGGACGGTCTCCGGCAGGCGCCGGGCCTCGGTGGTCACCAGCACGAAAACGGTATTCGCGGGCGGCTCTTCCAGGGTCTTGAGCAGGGCGTTGAATGCCTCGGTGGTCAGCATGTGGGCTTCGTCGAGGATGTAGAACTTATACCGCGCCGACGCCGGCGCGAGGCCAACTTTCTCTCGAATCTGGCGCATCTCTTCGATGCCGCGATTCGAGGCGGCGTCGATCTCCAGAATGTCGATGGCCGCGCCGTCTTGGATCGCCCGACAGGTCTCGCAGGTCGCGCACGGCTCGCCGTCGACCGTATTGGGGCAGTTGACCGCCTTGGCGAGAATCCGCGCCGCGGACGTCTTCCCCACGCCCCGCGGCCCGCAGAACACGTAGGCGTGAGCGATTCGGTTTGTCCGAACCGCGTTTCGAAGCGTCCGCGCGACCGGATCTTGGCCAACCAGGTCCGCGAACCGCTGAGATCGCCACTTCCGATAGTACGCTTGCGCCGCCACCCTCACCCCTGACTCGATCGGATAAATCGGACGTCACCCGTTTCCGAGCAACGCGGGATTCGCTCTGCCTTCCTGACATTCGGCTACTTGGAGGGGCGGCTCCTGAACCGCCCCTACCGACGTCCGTTCGTGCCTCGGCCTGTCTCGAGCAGGTGCCGCACCTCGGCGTCGCCCGGCAGCGACGGCTGGGCTCCCGGGCGGGTCGCGGTCAGCGCGCCCGCCGCGCTGGCGTACCGGAGCGACTCGCCGGCGGTCAGGCCCCGGGCGAGGCCGACCGCGAGCCCCGCGCTGAACGCGTCGCCAGCCGCCGTCGTGTCGATCGCCTGGACCGAGAATGGCTCGACGTCAATCGCACTCTCGGGAGTCTCCGCGACCGCTCCCCGCTCTCCCAGGGTGACGACAACCGCCGCCGGTCCGCGAGCGCGAAGGTCGCTCGCCACCCGCCTGGCGCTCGCTCGATCGACGACCTCGACCTCGGCAAGCGTCGCCGCCTCGGTCTCGTTAGGAGTCAGCCAATCGACGAGGCACAGTAAATCGGGCGGCACCGAGCGGGCCGGCGCCGGGTTGAGAACGGTGACCATGCCACGCAACCGGGCGATCTCCAGCGCCGTCCTGACCGTCTCGATTGGAATCTCGAGCTGCACCAGGAGCACCCGCGCGCGGTCGAACGCGTCGGCCGCCCGACGGACGTCGTCCGAGCTCAGCCGCGCGTTGGCGCCCGGCGCGACGCTGATCACGTTCTGTCCCTGCCGGTCGACCAGAATCAGCGCGACTCCGGTGGCCGCGGACGGATCGACGGTCAGCCAGCAGGTCGAGAGGCCCTCCGCCTCGAAACCGGATCGAGCGAAATCACCCGGCCCGTCGGCGCCCACCCGAGCCACCAGACGGACGTCCGCGCCCAATCGGTGCGCCGCCATCGCCTGGTTCGCGCCTTTGCCACCGCCGGCGGTGGTCAGCTCACCGCCAACTACCGTCTCACCGGGGCGCGGCAGACGCTCCGAGCGAACGATCATGTCCACGTTGACCGAGCCGACGACAACCACCGCGGGGACGTTCTGGACCATCCTTCCGTCCTCCGAGCCGAGGAAGGTCACGACACAATCCGGCGTTGAGGCTCATTCTACACCGGCCGGGAAGGGGCGGGCAAACGAATCCGGTCCGGGTGCGAGTAGACTACGAAGCTCGCCGAGCGCAGCAGGCCAACCAGCGTGACGCCGGTGGCCCCGGCGAGCTCGACGGCGAGCGACGATGGAGCGCCGACCGCGACGAAAATTGGCACGCCGGCGATCGCTGTCTTCTGGAGCAGCTCGAACGAGGCCCGGCCGCTGACGAGGAGGATGGCGTCAGCCAGGGGCAGGCGCCGCTCGAGCAGCGCCTGCCCGATCAGCTTGTCGACGGCGTTGTGGCGGCCGACGTCCTCGTGGTGGATCAGGAGCCGTCCGTCCGAATCGAAGAGCCCGGCCGCGTGAAGGCCGCCGGTCCGGCGGAAGACGGACTGGGCCTCCCGTAGCCGCGGCTCCAGCTGGCCCAGCAGCTCGGGCGCGATCGACACCTCCGAGCGAACCGGCGGGGCGAGCAGGCGCGCGGCCTCGATGCTGGCGACCCCGCACAATCCGCAGCTCGAAGTAACCGGGAAGTTTCGTCGATCGAGGAGCGCGGACGTCTCTAGCTCGGGGCGGAGTCGGACGTCCAGGACGTTCGCCTCGGGAAAGCCGTCGCGGTCGAGCGCGGGCTCGCACGAGACGACATCCTCGGCGGAGCGAATCACGCCCTCGCTCAACAGGAAGCCGAGCGCGAGGAACCGATCGTCGCCGGGGGTACGCATGATCAGCGCGACGCTGCGCCCGGCAACCCGCAGCTCGAACGGCTCCTCGGCGGCGACCTCGTCCTCGACCTCCCGCGCTTCACTGTCGCGATACCGACGGACGCGCAGCGCGCGAATGCGCAGCGGATCTCCGCGCGCCGGCCAGGGCTGCGGATCCATCGTCAGACCTTCCCCTCGGGGCGGTCGGTGTGCCAGAAGGTCGCCGCGGGGTCTTCGGCCGACGCCCGCCCGCCCTCTACAACCGCGTAACGCAGCAGCACGCCGCCCAGCAGCGCGCAGAGCGCCGCCGCGGCGCGCGAGCGACGGCCGCGGTGGCCCGGGATAAGCCTCGCGACCGCGGGGACGACGATGCCGAGGCCAACCGCGCCGGCGACGAAGGAGCGGCCGTGCCGGTCCGGATCCAGCAACGGCCGCGCCGCGCGGTCGGTGGCTCGAACGAAACCCGCCAGCGCCGCCGCCTCGGCGGCGAGTGTGACGACCTCGAGGTGATCAAGCTTACGAATCGAGGATTCCGAATCTCTCGCGTCGACTGACAGCGCGAGGGTGACCGCCGACAGGCCGGCCGAAAGCGCCGAGGCCAGGAACGTCGGGCCAAGGAAGCGGCTCCGCGACCACAGCGGAACGCTCGTCACCGACAGCAGGACACCCGTATAACCACCGAACAATATAGCCAAACAGCTTCCGACCACCGCGAGTCCCCGGGAGGGAACCAGCCGCGCGAGCGCTCCCAGCGGGTCGTGCCAGCCCCCGAGCAACTCGCGCGCCGCGGCCAGGGCCGCGCAGGTCGAGAAACCGACCAGTCCCCAGGCCCCGACCGACATCGGCGATTCCGGCTTGACAATCCGCAGCATGTTCAGAAAGCGGCCGGGGCGGCCGAGGTCTTTGATCAAGAGTGGGGGACATAACGAAACGGCGGCCAGCGAGATCAGATAGCCGGCGCGGCTGACTGACCGGTCGCGCGCGTCGCCGAAGAGCCGCGCCAGGCTGGCGACGACGAAGCTGCCTGCCGCGAGCCCGCCGAGGAAGAAATAGCACCAAACCTCCCAGCCCCAGACCGGCGTCTTGAGCACCGGCAGGCCGTAGTACCCCCGAGTCGCGGCCACCTCGTCCTGGCTCGCTTTCTCTTGATCCGACGCCATCTCGTCCACGTGCCTACTCCTTCACCGGACCAGGTGCCGTCCGCGATACGCTCCACGGAAATGAAACGCGCGGCTGCGCGCGATGCCATCCGACCAGACGCCTTCCTTCCCTCTTTCCGGGAGAGTGCGAGGGTGAGGGTCTGAGTCCCCGGCTGACGCCACGTAACCGGGACGGGCAGGAGGCAAGCTACCCGAGGAGTCGTCGTCTTTTCGCGGGGCTCCCGCAGGTTCCCTCACCCCCCTACGTGATCCCAGACGCTCGGGCGTTTACACGCCCATCCCAGTGCGCGGGAGAGGGGTCTTGAGGATAACATCTCCCTGGAGACCCTTCCCCCGCGCCTGAAGGTTCCCCCTGGAGAAGGGGGCGAGGAGGGTAGACAGGAAGGGGTAGGGGATGAGGGAAATTCCCGGCCCCGACCA
>JAJPKB010000029.1 GCA_021323915.1 Chloroflexota bacterium
GGATCGTTCTGCTTCACGAAGTCGTCGAGCGCCATGTAGAAGCCTTTGACCGAGTCGTAGGGCATCCACTTACAGCCGCTGAACAGCACGTCCTGCATCGTTCCGGAGTTGAACTCGGCAATCGCCTTCTTGTCCATCGATCCGTAGTCGATCTGGGCGATCGTCAGCTTGACGTTGGGGTTCTTGGTGGCCCAATCCTTCGCATAGCGCGGCATCCAATCGCGGTTGGCGCCGGCGTATACCGCCAGGGTCATGTTGATGGGGCCGCTCGACGACGCGCTCTGGGCCGGCTGGGCCGTCGCCGCGCTCGAGCTGGACGACGAGCTGGACGACGACGAGGAGCTTGTCGAAGCGCTTGATTGGCTGGCCGACGTCGGGGCGGCCGCCGGCGCGCCGGACGAGCTACACGCCTGGAGGATCGGCGCCGCGATAGCGAGGATGCCAAGCGACGTCACGAGCCTTCTACGCGAAACGATCACCTTCTCCATACTAACGAGCCTCATACTTTCCTTGAGATATTTGCACCGGAGCGACTCACCGCCGCGGTGAATCGCCAGGAGTCGCGATCAAGAACCTGCCTGTCGACGATTCGCACGTCGCTCTCCGCCCGGGCGCGCCGAGCGCGCTACCCCTTGATTCCTGCCAGGACCACGCCCTGGATGAAGTAGCGCTGCATCGCGAAGAACAGGATGATGCACGGAATAACCGTCATAACCGCCGCGGCCATCAACAGGTGCTGGGTGGGAACGCCGCCGAGATCCGGATCGTTCTGGAAGAAGAACAGCCCCATGGCGATGGTGAAGATGTCGGGCGAGTTGAGATAGATCAGCGGGCTGAGAAAGTCTCCCCAGGAGCCGATGAACGAGATGATCATCACCGTGGCGAGCGCCGGAATGCACAGCGGCATGAGAATCGTCCAGAAGATGCGGAAATAGCCGGCCCCGTCGATCAAGGCGGCCTCGTCGAGCTCGCGCGGCAGCGAAAGGAAGAACTGACGGAGGAGAAAGATGTAGAACGCGCCGCCCCCGAACCAGAACGGGACCCAGAGCGGGTAGAGGGTGTTGATCCAGCCCATTTTGGCGAACAGGACGTACTGGGGGATCAGGGTGATCTGCGCGGGAAGCATCATCGTCCCGAGGGTGATCAGGAAGATCACGTCGCGACCGCGGTATTTGAACCGAGCGAAGGAATAGGCGACGATCGACGAGGTGAGCACGACCCCGGTGGTACCGATGACCACGACGAAAACGCTGTTCAGGATCCACCGGAAGAACGGGGCGATCTGAAAGACGGTCACGTAGTTCTTCCACTGCGGCACCGCGGGGAAGAGCGTCGGCGGAAAGTTGAAGATCTCGTACGGCTGCTTGAGCGAGCTGGTAACCGTCCACAGGAACGGAAAGATGAACACAATTGAGAGAGCTACCAGGAGGACCAGCGCGACGACGTTCTCCGCCGTCAGGCCGGCCCGGGTGGAGACTCGGCTGGACCGTTCCAGGTCCGAAATGACTGCTTCGCCGCTCGCCATCAGTCCGACTCACCCCCGTAGTAGACCCAGCGCTTCGACAGCACCAGCTGGAAATAGGTGAACACCACCAGCACGACCACGAAGAGCCACGACAGGGCCGATCCGTAGCCCATGCGGAAATACGCGAACGCTTGCTGGTAGATGTGTAGCGCGAAGAACCAGGTCGCGTACTGCGGTCCGCCCTTCGTCGCGACGAACGCCGTCGTGAAGACTTTCAGCGCGCCGATGACCCCGAGAATCAGGTTGAACAGGAACGTCGGAGAGATCATCGGCAGGGTGATGTGGCGAAACTTCGCCCAGCGGCCGGCGCCGTCGATCTCGGCGGCCTCCATGAACTCCTGAGGCACGCCCTGCAGGCCGGCCAGGAAGATGATCATGGTGTTGCCGCCCATGCTCGCCCAGAGGTTAATGATGATGATCGCCGGGAGTGCCCAATCCGCGCTCTGGAGCCAGGCCGGCCCCTGGATGCCGAAGGTCTTCAACGCGACGTTGATCGGCCCGACGCTCGGATGAAACAGCCAGACCCAGAGCAGCGCCAGCGCGACCGGCGGGGTGAGACTCGGGATGAAGAAGAAGGTGCGGAACACGCTGATGCCTTTGATCGCCCGGTTCAACAGGATGGCTAGGAGGAGCGAGGCGCACAACCCCACCGGTACGACGATGATCGAGTACTCGAACGTCCGACCGAGCGACGGCCAGAAGAGATCGTCGCCGGTGAACGCCTTCACGTAGTTCGCCAGGCCAATGAAATGGGGGATCCCGACGCCCTCGAAATCGGTGAAGCTGAAATAGAAGCAGGCGATGATCGGGCCGACGACGAAGATGATCAACCCGAGAATCCAGGGGACGAGGAAGAGGTAGCCATACACGGCCTGACGCACTTCCATCGGCGTGCTCGCGCCAACAAGGCTCGCAAACCACGGCAGGGACGCCTGTCGTTCCCCAACCCGCCTGGCGGTAGTGGTCATCGGGCTGCTCCCGCTACGATCATAACTCGCGGATCACACCATGCCTATTTATAAACGACCAATCGAACGACGCGCATCATATCACCGCCTTTCCCGCAAATCAAGCATCGGGCACTTTCCCTGATCTATCCGAGCGCGTCGCGATACACCGCCGCGCCACGGATTCAATCGCCGGTAGCACCGGGGTGTGTCAGCCGTCGCCTGCCCGATGCGCGGATTGTCGGTTCAATAGCTCGGGTGTAAGATATGGCCATCACCCGTCCTTGACGAGGAGGAGACCGTGGGGATTTTGAACCGGATCTCGACCATCGCGAAGTCAAACATCAACGCGATGCTCGACGCCGCCGAGGACCCGGCGAAGATGCTCGATCAGCTCACGCGCGACATGCGCGATGGTATCGCTCAATCTCGGACCGAAGTAGCGAAGATGATCGCCGACGAGAAAGAGCTCCAGGCGAACGCCGAGCGTAGCCAGCAGCTCGCCGACGAGTGGCAGAAGAAGGCCGAGCTGGCCATGCAGAAAGGCGCGGAAGATCTCGCCCGCGAAGCGCTTCACCGAAAGATCGACTACGCCAACAACGCCAAGGTGTACCAGGATCAGTGGGCCGCCCAGCACCAGGCCGTCGAGAAGGCGAAAGCCGATCTGCATGAGCTGGAGGAGAAATACGACGGCGCCGTACGCAACCGCGAGGCGCTGCTAGCCCGACACCGCCGCGCCCAGGCCCAGTCGCAGGTCGCGAAGGTCTCCGCGGCGATGAACTCCTTCGATCCGGCGAGTCAGCTCGGCCGCATGGAAGAGCGGATCCGCCTCGAAGAGGCGCGTGCCCAGGCGTCGACCGAGCTGTCGCACGACACGACCGAGGACCGATTCGCGCAGCTCTCGCAGGACAGCGCGATCGAGGACGAGCTCGCGAAGCTGAAGACGAAGATCTCCGCCCCGCCCCAGATCGCCGCCCCGACCGAGTCGGAACCAGCCAAGTCAGAGTAACGGGCTCCAGCAAAAAGGCGCGACGACCGTGGTCGTCGCGCCTTTTTGCTGGACGCTGTGAAGAAGGAAATGCGATGAACCTGGGAAGCTCGTCCCTCCGCCATCTCGCCGAGCTCCGCGATGCCGATTCGCACCGAATCTCCAGCTTCGACCGCTCCGGCGGAAACGACGATCGCCTGCACATCGCGCCGGGGGCCACGGCTACCCTCGCGGACGTTCAGGGCGCCGGCTGCGTCACCCACATCTGGACGACGATCGCCTCGAAAGATCCCTTCCACCTCCGGAAGCTCGTCCTGCGCATGCGCTGGGACGACGAGGCCGAGCCGAGCGTCGAGGTGCCGGTCGGGGATTTCTTCGGGTTGGGCCACGCCCAGGTCACCTACTTCAGCTCGCTGCCGCTGCAGATGTTCTACCGCGGCTTCAACTGCTGGTTCCCGATGCCATTCGCGCGGCGCGCTCAGATCACCGTCGAGAACCAGACCGACGACGAGGTCATCTATTACTACTACATCGATTACGAGACCTACGATCGGCTCGACGGCGACTACGGGCGCTTCCACGCTCAGTGGCGGCGCGAGAATCCCACCCTGGTTCGGCCGCCCGACGCGGTGAACGAGCGGGAGCATCGGCTGAACCTGTCCGGGAAGGACAACTTCGTGATTCTCGAAGCGATGGGGCGCGGACACTACGTCGGCTGCCACCTCGACGTCGATCTGAAGGCCCCGGGCTGGTGGGGCGAGGGCGACGATATGTTCTTCGTCGACGGCGAGCCCTGGCCGCCGCGCCTCCACGGCACCGGCACCGAGGATTACTTCTGCGGCGCCTGGAACTACAACCGCCTCGAGCGCACCTTCTGCACGCCCTACTTCGGCTATCACTTCAAGACGAACGCCGACTACACCGGCAAACACTCCCAGTACCGGTTCCACGTCGAGGATCCGATCCGGTTCAAGAAATCGCTGCTCTTCTCGATCGAGCACGGCCACGCCAACGACGTCGAAGGCGACTGGTCGAGCACCGCCTACTGGTACCAGACCGAGCCACACCTGACCTTCCCGACCCTGCCGGCGGCCGAGCAGCGTCTGCCGTACCGCTGGGGCGGCATCGAGCGGTGGTGACGAGATCGCGCTTCCTGTCCGGCATGGTAGAATTGTCATCGTTGTATATACGGTTGGTACAAGGAGCGATGCCGTGCTGGTCGAAAAGCTGCGGAAAAGCGGTAATAGCTATGTGCTGACCATCCGCCGTGAGGAAGTCGATCGCCTCGGACTGACCGAGGGGGATCTCGTCGCCTTCACGCCCCACAAGGTCGAGCTGCGTCCGGCGATGCGGCCCGAAATCGGCGCCGCGGCGGGCCGAATCCTGAAGCGCTCCGACGTTCGCGATGCTCTGCGGTACCTCGCCGACCACTGATGGCAGAAGTCGAGTATCTCGACGCGCTCGACGTGATTTCTCTCCATCCCGTTGCGCTGGAGCATGGTGGTGGAGCGGCGGGTGTTCGGGACGTGGCTGCCCTCGAAGCCGCGGTCGCACGTCCGCAGATGGCCGCCTACTACGAACATCGGGACCTCGTCGGCCAGGGCACCCTCCTCGTGGGCCTTGCCGTCGCACATCCGTTCGTTGACGGAAACAAGCGCGTCGCGCTACTGGCGACGCTCACCTTCTGGGAGTTGA
>JAJPKB010000035.1 GCA_021323915.1 Chloroflexota bacterium
TGGATCGTTCCGTCAAGCGTCCCTCATTCCCGTTCTTAAGAAATTCTCAAGGTTTCACCGATCCGGATCCCGGCTAGGCCGGGATCAGCGACCGGTGGGAGCAGTCGTCCCCGGGGCGTGGAGGATCGATTCCGCCAGACCTGGCTTTCTCGCGCCAGAATTCGGGACCGGATCCGGGGCGATCCCGATGTCGCGCCGATCGCCACGTCTTCAGGTAGATTGTACACAGTAGTTTGGATTTTAGTTGTCGTTGAATCGGCCCCATGATCGTGGTTAACTGACTCCTGAGCGCACGTCGCGGCGACCGGCGTTTCAGCCAGGCGACGTGATCTGCCCGAACGGTGGGTGACTGGAGAACGAGCCTTGAACGCTCAGGATCAGCCGAAGTTTGTTCCGGCGACGGACCGGCCTTCGCCCGAGGTTGACGCGGCCGAAGAGACGGTGATCCGTCGATTCCGTTCGGAGACCGACCCGCGTCTGGAATGGGAGGAAGTGCGCGGGCGCCATCAGGGAGGGCGGTTCGTCCGAATGGCACGCTCGACCACCGCGACGCGCCCGCGGGACGCGGACGTTGTCGTCGCCACCGAGAGCGCGATCCGCCCGGAAGGCGGCCTTGGACTCGCCTGGTATCGGATCTGGCACGTCCTGGTCGGTCCACCGATTCCAACGTCGCGGGCGATCCACGAGCGGCTGGGGAACGTTCAGGCCCTGGCCGTCCTCTCGTCCGATGCCCTCTCGTCGGTGGCCTACGGTCCCGAGGAGGTCTTCCTTCAGTTGATGGCGGCAGGCGCGGCAGCGCTGTCCTGGGGGCTCTGGGTGGGCCTGGCGATCGCCGCGCTGATGGCCATCGTCGGGCTGTCGTACCGACAGACGATCCGGGGCTATCCGTCCGGCGGCGGCTCCTATATCGTCGCCCGGGCCAACCTCGGCACGCTCCCCGGTCTGACCGCGGCGGCCAGCCTGCTCGTCGATTACGTCCTGACGGTCGCGGTGTCGGTCGCCGCCGGGATCGCCGCGGTCACCTCGGCGTTTCCAAGCCTGCTCGACGATCGGGTTGCCCTTTGCCTGGTCTGCATCGTGGTGATCACGGTCGGGAATCTCCGGGGCATCCGTGATTCCGGCGCGATCTTCGCCGCTCCCACTTACCTGTTCATCGGGACGTTCTACCTGCTCATCGGCGTGGGGATCGTCAAGTTCGCGCTGGCCGGCGGGCACGTCCAGCCGCTTCCCCATCCGCCGGTCGCGGCGGTCGAGGGGCTGACCCTGTTTCTGATTCTGCGGGCGTTCGCCTCCGGCTGCAGCGCGATGACCGGTATGGAGGCGATCTCGAACGGAGTTCCGGCCTTCAAGCCGCCGGAGTGGAAGCACGCGCGCTTCACGCTGATCGTGATGACCAGCATCCTGGTCACCATGTTTCTCGGCACCATGTTCCTTGCCATCGCCTACCATGCCGTCCCGCGCCCGGACGGCAGCGAGACGATGGTTTCGATGATCGCCCGGGGCCTCGTCGGAACCGGACCGCTCTACTATCTCCTGCAGGCGGCGACCGCGCTGATTCTCGTCCTCGCCGCGAACACGAGCTATGCCGACTTTCCGCGACTCGCGTCGCTGCTGGCGCGCGATGGGTTTCTTCCCCACCAGTTTTCGTACCGTGGCGACCGTCTCGCCTTCAACACCGGCATCCTCGCCCTGAGCGTGCTCTCGGCCATTCTCGTCATCGCCTATCAGGGCGTCACCGACGCGCTGATTCCGTTGTACGCGATCGGCGTATTCGTTTCCTTCACTCTATCCCAGGCGGGGATGGTTCGACACTGGTACGTCGAGCGCGGGCAGGGCTGGCGGACCTCGCAGGCCATCAACGCCGTGGGCGCGCTGGCGACCGGCGTTGTCGCCGTCGTGACCGCCGCCGCCAAGTTCTCGGAAGGCGCCTGGATCGTCGTCGTCCTGATTCCCTTCCTGATCGTGAACTTCCTAATGATCCACCGGCACTACGCGGCGGTCGCCGAGCAATTACGGATCGACGAGGCCGCGGACTCGCTGGCCGATCAGGAGTCGACGCTGACCGCGGTGCTCGTTCCGATGGCCGGCGTCAACAAAGCGACACTGCGTACCCTGAATTACGCGCTGTCTCTCGGCGCGCCAGTCACCGTGCTCCACGTCGCGGACACGCTGGAAGACGGGGAAGCGTTCCAGTCGGTTTTGCGAAAGGTCTGGCCGTCGGCACGGGTGGTCGTGATCGAGTCGCCGTTCCGCACGCTGCTCGGCCCACTGCTCTCTTACATCGACTCGGTCCGCACGCGGGAGCCGGACCGTACCCTGACGGTGGTGATTCCAGAGTTCCTGGTCGCCCGCTGGTGGGAGTATCCGCTGCACAACCAGACGGCGTTGCGGCTGAAGGCGGCGCTTCTCTTCCGCCGGGGAATCGTCGTCGTCAGCGTGCCGTACCACCTGAGATAGCTCGACGAGGCGTCGCTCCGCGAGGGCGTCGACCAGCGCGCGTGGCGATTCCGATGGATCAGCGCCCAGTCAAGCCGCCTCCGTACGACAAACTCGCGCGGCTTCGTCGGTTGAGGGCGTTGGGCTGCCAGGCGTGAAAATCGTGACAATCCCCGATTCACTCGGCCTGAAATCGGTAACCGACGCCGGGAACGGTCAGGAGGTGGCGGGGATTGCGCGGGTCTGCCTCGATCTTCTTCCGAAGATTGGCGACGTAGACGTGGAGATAGTGCTCTTCTTCGCCGTAGGCCGGTCCCCAGACCTGACGAAGCAGCGACTTGTGGGTGACGACGCGATTCGGCTCCGCGACCAGCACTTTCAAGAGCTCCCACTCGGTAGGCGAGAGCTTGACCTCGCGCTCCTCGACCTTTACCTGGCGGTGCGCGAAGTCGATGCTAAGGTCCGCGAACTGCTGAACGTTCGACGCCGACGGGGGACCGAGGTGGCGCAGCGCGACCCGGATTCGTGCCAGGAGCTCATCCATGCTGAACGGCTTGGTCACGTAGTCGTCCGCGCCGAGATCCAGCGCGTCGATCTTGTCCCGGTCGGCGCCGCGCGCCGACAGAACGACGATTCGCGTCGCGCTTCCCTGTTCGCGGATCTGTCGGACGATCTCCACCCCATCGGCATCGGGCAGACCAAGGTCGAGCAGGACGACGTCCGGGTGCCACTGCCCGAACGTCGCCAGCGCCTCGCCGGCGGTCGCCGCCCCCTCGACGTCGAGACCGTGGCGCGTCAGGTTGAGGCGGAGGGTGCGAAGCATCTGGGGCTCGTCGTCGACGACGAGCACTCGGGCGCGTCCGCTCATCGGGCCGCCGCCCCGCCGCCCGACGGGGCGGCGCGCCGATCCGAGATCGGCAGGGAGAACCGGAACGTGGCGCCCGATCCGGGCTGGCTATCGACGGAGACCGAGCCGCCGTGCGCTTCGATCAATCCCCTGGCGACCGCCAGCCCGAGCCCCGATCCGCGGCCAGTCCGTCGCGACGCCGCGCCTCGGTAAAACTTGTCGAACAGGCGGGCCGCGTCGGCGGGCGCGATCCCCGGCCCGTTGTCGGCGACCGATACCACGACCTGCTGTCCTTCCCGGACCGCCGAAATCCGAATCGCCGTGCCGGGCGGGGCGTGGTGCTCGACGTTCTCGAGCAGGTTGCTGAGCACGCGATCGATCGCGACGTAGTCGACGAAGACCGGCGGCAGGTCGTCCGGCACGTCCACCGTCACCGGATAGGCGCCGAGCAGCGGCCGGAGCCGGGCCACCACGTCGTCGATCAGGGTGGACAACGGATAGTACTGTCGGTCGGGATGAAGGAGACCCGACTCGATGCGCGAGACGTCCAGGAGATTGGCGACGATCCGCTCCAGGCGGTCGGCATCCTGCTCGATGGCCAGGGCGAAGGCTTCCCGCTCGTCGGCCGACCAATCGACGTCGCGCTGCCGCAGGCTGCCCGCCGCGACCTTGATCAGGGCGAGCGGCGTGCGCAGGTCGTGCGAGACCGAGCTCAGCAGCGCGCTCTTGACTTCATCGGCGCGTCGCAGCGCCTCCGCCTCGGCGGCCTCGGCCCGAAGCCGCGACCGCTCCAGGGCCATGCCGATCTGCTGGCCGGCCGCGCGCAGGAAGCGGCGTTGCTCGACGGTCAGCGTCGGCGCGGTTGGCGCCCGGACGAGCCGTAGCACGCCGGCGGTCCGGTCTCCCGCCCGGAGGGCCAGGTAAACTCGCACCGGTCCGTCGTGCCCCGTCGCGACCAGGCCGGCCGTTCCGGACGTTCGGCCAAGTGGTTGCTCGCTTCGGCCGCGTCGCCAACCGTCGTGCCCGCCCAGGGTCACGATGTCTCCGTGCCGAAAGACCCACCGGGCCGCCTCTCGATCGAGCTCCGAGTCGTCGACCGCGACCCCCTCGCTCACCGCCTCGGCCAGCTTACCCTGGCCGTCCGGCAGCAGGGCGGCCACTCCGGCGAGGTTGAAATCGTCAGCGAAGTGCTTGGCCACGCTGGCGATAATCCGGCGCGGATCGTTCTCCTGGGCGATCAAAGAGCTGAGCGCGTACAGGGCGAGCGTTTCCCGCTCCCGACCACGGGCTTCCGCGGCGCGCCGCCGCTGGGCCGCGGCGAGCTGGCTCGTCACGACCGCGGTCACCAGAAACAGCACCAGGGCCAGCCACTCCTCCGGATCGCTGACGTTGAGCTGACCGACCGGCTGCACGAAGAACCAGTCGAAAGTCAAAAAGGCGAGGACGGACCCGACGATCGCCGGTCCGCCGCCGAACGTCGCGGCGACCGCGAGGACGACGATCAGGTAGAGGCTGGAGATGTTCGCGATCGCGGCGTGGGTGCGAACCAGCGCGATCAGCCAGGTGACGAGGGCGACGCCGGCGAACGCGGCGACGTACCCGGTCAGGACGGAACGCGGATTGCTGCTCGCGCCGTGGAGTGCGACCGATCCGCGAAAGAAGTTCTTCATGCGCGTTAGCTCGTCGAGCCGCCTCGCTGTAAATGGGCGTGAACGAAATAGGTACGAATTGGCGGAGGAGGCTCTAGCTTCAAAGTCAGGAGCAGGGACGATGGCCCTGAAGGGCCCACCAGGACGGAGCGTGGGCGTCTCGCCCGCTCGGTCGAGCAAGGTCTGGCATCAAACGCAGGCGCAGAGACGATGGCCCGGACGTCCCGGGGCTTCAGCGCCGCGTCCCTGCTTCGAGCATTGCAAGGCAGAGCTTACTCATTCGCTCGCCCTCGCTGTACCGAAGCATCTTCTTGAGCTCTACACGAGCGACCCGACGGGCCAATCCCGATCGGCGCCGGTTCTCCGGGCACGCATCATTACAATCGGCCGAGCAGGCGCACCGCGCGGGCAATCTCCGCGCGAGCCTGGTCCGGGGGAAGCTGCTCGACGAAGTCCTCCAATCGCCCCGCCAGGAGCTCGAGCGCGGCCCGGTCGACGGCCGAACGGACCGCGGCCAGTTGCGCCACCACTTCGTCGCAGCTGCGTCCTTCTTCGATCATTCGAAGCACCCCGCCGATCTGCCCCTGGGCGCGTCTCAGCCGCGCGCGAACCGTGGCGTCCCTGTCGCCCACGATCTCCTCCACCAACGCCTCCATTATACTCGCTAGTACTTTGTAACTAACCAATAAAGTCGGGTTGACCGGGGGCCTGGTCGCGAGTATAGTCCTGACCGAGAAGCCAGGCGGCCGATCTTCTCTTCCCGTGCGAGGCAGGAATCATGGGTAGGACCGAAACCATCGGCGCCCTTAGCGTGCGCATCCTGGTGGCGCTGACCTTTTGCGCCGCGCTTATTCCCGCGGCCCCGGTCGCCGCGGCGGGTCAGGCGCCGGTCCTCGCCATGTACTACGCGTGGTACGACACCAACACCTGGGGCAGCGGCAAGCTCTCCGATCAGCCGACCACGCCCTACGTCTCGGCGGACCGTGGCACGATCGACCGCCAGGTGACCGAGGCGCAGAGCGCCGGCATCGACGGCTTCGAGCTCGACTGGTGGGGGCCAGGGAATCCGACCGACTCGAACCTGCAGACCCTCCTCTCGGTCGCCGGCGCGCACGGCTTCAAGGTCACCGCCGACGTCGACATGAGCTCGCCCTTCATCCATAATCCGGGCGACGTGACCAACGATCTGAACTATCTGAAGCGATACTTCAACGATCCGTCGTGGTTCCACTTCGACGGCAAGCCGGTCGTGGTCTTTTACGGAAACCGCACCTACGACGTCGGAACCTGGGGCGCGATCCGGGGCCAGGTCGACCCCGGGCACAGCGCGGTCTGGATTGGGGAAGGCGACATCTTCTCGTACCTGTCCGTCTTCGACGGTATCCACCCGTACTCGATCGCCTGGTCGCCGGACCCGGCCTCACAGCTGGCGAGCTACGCCAGCCGGGCGCGGTCGTACCCCGGCAAGCTCTGGATGGCGACGGTGATGCCCGGCTACGACGATACCCGGCTTGGTCGCACCAACGGCTTCGCGGTGGCCCGACAGAACGGCGCCTACTACACGAGCGTCTGGAAAGGCGCGATCGCCACCAACCCCGACCTGATCTCGATCACCTCGTGGAACGAGTGGATGGAAGGGACCCAGATCGAGCCGAGCAAGAGCTACGGCAACCTGTACCTGCAGATCACCAAACAGATGAGCGATCAGTACAAGGCGGTCCCGGCGTCGGCGACGATGAACGATCAGCCGTCATCCGTCAACGGCCGGTTCTACACCCAGGCCGGTCAGGGGCTCGGGGGCTACTGGATCACCGACGACGGCGGCATGACCTTCTACGACACTTTCCAGGCGCTTGGCGGCGTGGACACCCTCGGCTATCCGAGCTCGCAGCGGTTTCAGCAGGGCGGCTTTACCTACCAGGCCACCCAGGGGGCGGTGCTCCAGTGGCGGTCCGACTACGGACGGGCATTGATGGCGAACACCTTCGAGTGGTTCACCGACGCGGGCAAGGACGATTACCTGCTCCAGGTCGACGGTATCCCGAAGCCGATTCGGAACGACGGCTCGAACGGCAACTGGCAGCTGGCGAAGCAGACGCGGCTGAGCTGGCTCACCGACGACGCGATCAAGCAGAAGTACCTGTCGGCCGGCTCGCTGGACCAGGCGATCAA
>JAJPKB010000625.1 GCA_021323915.1 Chloroflexota bacterium
ATCAGGAGATTCCAAGGGGACGAGCCATAGGTTGACTGGAAATACGAGAGCGCGACCGCGGCGGTGCGGTTCTGCTCGGAATTAAGGTAGATCAGGGGTCGCAGAAAGTCGTTCCAGTTGTAGGTGAACGAGAAGATCGCCACCGCCGCGAGCGCGGGGGTGATCTGCGGGAGCAGAACCTCGGTGAGGATCCGGATCGGCCCGGCGCCGTCGATCTTGGCCGCTTCGTCCATGTCCATCGGGATGCTCATGAAGAACTGGCGAAGCAGAAAGATGTTGAAGGCGCTTCCGAACCACGGCGGGAGAATCAACGGCCAGAGGGTATCGACCAGGCCCAGCTTGGCAAAGCCCAGGTATTCCGGGACCAGCCGGACCTGATAGGGGATCATGAGGGTGGCGAGGACAAGGATGAACAACGCGTCCCGACCGGGCGCACGGAACCGCGCGAAGCCATAGGCGACGACCGCCGCGGAGAGGGTGTCGCCGATCATCGAGAGAACCGAGACTTTCACCGAGTTCCCGAAGACGACCGTCCAGTTCATGAAGTTCAGCGAGTCGGGATAGCTGCTCCAGTGGACCGGAAACTGGATTCCCGGGAGCCAGAGGATCGGAACGATGTCGGCGACATCGGACGTTTTCAACGACGTGATAATCATGAAGAAGATCGGAAACATCAAACCGATCGAGCCGATCAGGATCACCACCGTCACGAACGCTACCCAGATCTTGGTCTGGATGCTTCGCCGACGAAAGGATTCGGACCACGTCAGCTCCTCTGCTTTCCGCGGAACGGTTGCCTCCATCGTCATCTCCCTTCGTTCGGCGCTTCGTAGTGGACCCAGAAGTGGGACGACTGAAACGCCAGCAGGGTGAAGATCAGCATCACGACGAACAGAACCCATGACAGCGCGTCGGCGTATCCCATATTGCTGACGTAGGTGAATGCGTTCTGATAGATGTTGTAGACATAGAAGTAGGACGCGTAGTCGGGACCGCCCTGGGTGAGGACGAAGGCCGGCGTGAAGGTCTGGAACGATCCGATGATGCCCATGATCAGGTTGAAGAAGATCACCGGCGTGATCGACGGGATCGTCACGTGCCACATCTTCTGAACGACGTTGGCGCCGTCGAGTTCGGCGGCTTCGTAAAGCGTCGTTGGCACCCCCTGGATCCCGGCCAGGTAGATCAGCATCGGGCCGCCGAATTGCCAGAGACCCATGATCACGAATGTTGGAATCACCAGATTGGGATCGATGAGCCACTGCGGGCCGGTGATGCCGAAGACCGAATAGAGCGTCCCGTTGAGGAGACCGAACGTCGGATTGAAGACTAGGCCCCACATCAGAGCGACCGCGACACCGGCCGTCACCGCCGGCAGGTAATACACGGTTCGCCAGAGCGAGAGCAGGGGGATGTTCTGGTTCAGGAGCAGGGCGATGATCACCGCGAAGATCACGCTGAGCGGGACTTCGAGGGCGACGTAGTAGACCGTCACCCCCAGGGACTTCCAGAAGAGCGGGTCGTTGATCAGCTGCTCGTAGTTGAGCAACCCGATCCACTTCGGGGGCCAGTTGACCGGATCGTTATGCGTCAGGCTGAGGTAGGACGAGGCCAGAATCGGACCGCCGGTGAAGAGGATAAAGCCGAGGATCCACGGGCTGATGAAGATGTAGAACCATCTCGCCTCACCCCGTAACAGGCTACCCCGGCGCGGAGCGCTGGCTTGTTGCGCCAGCGAGGCAGATGCCATTACGACCCCCTTTCGCTTCGCGATCGTGTGAACGGTTCGAGACGCCGGCGCGCCCCTCACGTACCGAATTTGTCCAACTTCTAACCGATCGAGGCCTTTCCTGGTAGCTGTGACTATACAACAGATTAGATCTAGACGTCAACGCGCACGCCATGTTACTGGCACACCGTATTGTACTCATACACATACCGCGAGGCAATTTTTCCGTGGGGCGGTTTGACAGCGTGGAGCTCCGGTCTTATGCTCTGGGGGCCGACGAGTGCGGAGGATGGCGGTGGCGCGCCGCCCCGCTTTTCTCGGGTGTTCGGCGCGAAGGAAGCCGCGGGAGCGGTCAGGTGGTCGAATGACGGATGATCTGGGACGTCGGAGCGCGCGGCCGATTATCGTGGCGATCGCCGGAGGCTCGGCGACCGGCAAGAGCACCCTGGCCCGCGCCCTCGCGGCGGAGCTCGCCGAGCTGCGGCCGGTGATCCTCGGGCAGGACCGCTATTTCCGGGATTTCATGGAGTTTCCGCCGGAGAAGCGCGCGGAGGTGGCGACCGCGAACCACGCGGATGCCCTGCATTGGAGCGCGTTCCACGCGGCGCTCGACGCCCTCCGGGCCGGAGGGACGATCGTCGAGCCGGTCGCCGGCACGCGGCCCTTCCAGCGCGGCGATTCGCCGCGGACCCTCGGCCCGGCGGGGTTGGTCCTGATCGAAGGCCTGTTCGCGCTCTGGGACGAGCACTCCCGCGCCGTCGCCGACCTTCGGCTGTACACCGAGATCGACGACGACGAGCGGGTGTTGCGGAGAATCTACCGCGACGTGACCGAGCGCGGCGGGACGGTCGAGAAGATCGTCGCCTGGTATCGTCGCGACGTGAAGCCCAACTATCCCACCTTCACCGCCGCGACCCGCCGCTACGCCGACCTGATCGTGCCGACCGACCGTCCGAACGCCACGGCGATTCGTGCGCTGGCCGACGCTATCCGCGCCCTGGCGCCGGAAGCTGAGCGAACAGCGAGCCGACTGGACAACTGAAGCCGGGGAGGTGCGGCGAGGTCAACGTATCCTCTTCGCGAAACGTGCCCTCGAGCCGTAGCGTCACCTCGGCGCGACGGAAGACCTCGACCTGGCGCTGCCGCCAGTCGACGATCCAGTATTCGAGGACGCCGCGCTGCGCGTACAGCTTGAGCTTGGCCTCGCGGTCGCGCCGCTCGTTGGTCGTTCCGGGCGAGAGCACTTCGACAACCAGATCCGGCGCGCCATGCAGCTTGCCGTCCTTGTCAAGAACCGTCGCGATGCGCTCCCGACTGATCCATACGACGTCTGGCGCAACGTCGTCGGCGTCGTCGAACATGACGCCCGGCGCGAGGTTAGTGGTTCCTCGGCCGGTCTGA
>JAJPKB010000667.1 GCA_021323915.1 Chloroflexota bacterium
CCGACCGCTACCCGCCGACCTCGCGAGACCCGACAGTCCGCGAGCCCCAGCCGCCAACCCTGGCCCACAATGCCCCACCGGCGAGCCAGTCGAGTCAATCGCTCGAGACCGAGCTGGCGAGCGTCGGCGCCCAGGCGACCGAGAGCGGGGTGGACTTGGCCGAGGTCACCACCAGCGTCCGCGATACCTTCGGCCGCTTCGCCGCCGCGCACGGGGTCGGGGTCGAGCTCGATCTCGAGAAGCCACTTCCACCGGTGAAAGCGAATCGTGTCGCGCTGCGGCAGATTCAGCTCAACATGCTGATCTACCTGGTGGATCTGATTCGCCGGAGGTCCAGCGCGTCCCGAATCGTCGTATCCGTCCAAGGCGAGCGCGCCGAGGGCGGGGTCGTTCTGACGATGCGGTGGAACGGGGAAATCTTCGGCGCGGCCGGCGCGTCGGCGTGTGATGCGAACGACCAGGCTTTATTCGACGCGGCGAGCTATCTGGCGCGGCTGCAGGGGGCGAGAGTCGAGGAGGCGGGAGATGGGCGGGACGGGCTGGGGCTCTCGCTCTGGCTGCCGGTCAGCGACGTTCACCGCGTTCTCGTCGTCGACGACAACCCGGACGTCGGTAAGCTCTTCACCCGCATGCTGGCAAAGAACGCGTACAACCTGGTCCAGGTTCGGAGCGCCGGTCGGGCGCTGAGCGTCGCCCGCGAGAACCCGCCGGAGGCAATTCTGCTCGACGTCGTCATGCCCGCGCGGGATGGCTGGGAGCTCCTGGCGACGCTCAAAGGCGACCCGAAGCTGGCGGAGATTCCGGTGATCGTCTGCTCGGTGCTTCCGGATCGCGAGCTCGCGCTCTCGCTCGGCGCCGCCGACTTTCTGCCGAAGCCGGTCACCCGCTCGGCTCTCCTGCGCGCGCTCGCCCGGCTGTTCGAGGAGACCGCCTCGGTGCCCGGGTGACGGTCGAGCATGTCTGGCGTAGTACAATCGTCGCGGCAGGAAACAGTGTTCCCCGTGTCGGGGAAAACGGCTGGGGAGTAAAAAAGAGCAGATGGCTCAATCGCCTCCCTCGGGGTCAATTATCACGCTGGAGCCCGGTAAGCGGGGTGGACGGCCGTGCATCCGAGGCATGCGTATCTCAGTCTACGATGTCCTCTCGTACTTAGCGGCGGGAATGACGCCTAAGAAGATCGTTGCCGACTTTCCTATCCGACTGACGAGGTCATTCGCGCCTGCCTGGCCTACGCGGCCGATCGCGAGCGACAGACGGTCGTCGTGCAGAGTTGAATCTCCGTCTTCGACCAGAACCTGTCGCCGCTCCTGGTGCCATTACTCGCGGACATCTTCCCCCGATTCGAGCCATGTCTTGCTCGTTCCAATCCCGTGACGCTGCAAGGGCGGTCTGGTCAGAGCCCCATCGCGAATGAGGTATACTTCCGTCGAAGTGAAGACGGCAACCGAGGACGACAGTTCGTGAACACCACAATTCCGCGGGCGCACAACATCGAGGATCTCGACGCATTGCTCGACCGCCTCCGTCGAGAGACGGTGTCGCCCGACGAGATCCGGCGCCGTCGTCGGGTCGCCGCCGAGGTCGATCGATTGCGCCAACAAGCACGTCCCATCCCTGTTCCGATCGAAGACCTGATCCTGAGGGAGCAGGGGGAGTAAGACGATTGATCTCTCGGTGTGTGTTGCTGACACGTCGATCGTCGCGCGATGGCATCTGAACAACCCACCTTACGTGGAGAGGTCTCTCTCGGTCCGGGATGATTACGTCGCCGGCCGAATCAATCTCATCGGTCCCGATAACCTTGCCGTCGAGGTCGTCGGGGCCATCCGCCAAGCGGTGAGTGCCCGATACATCTCAGCCTCGGTTGGTGAAAGGCACGTCGAGGACTTCTGGCAATGGAACATCGACTTGGTGGACACCAAGCCGCTGATACTGCCTGCCTATCGCTTGAGCATCAGGCTCGGGTGCAGCTTTTATGACGCGATTTATCTGGTCCTAGCCGAATCGCACAACCTTCCCTTCATCCACGCCGACCGAAACCTCAAAAATGCCCTCAACGGTCGCTTTGCCCAGGAACTGTGGATCGAGGACTATCGCTTCGGCTAAAGTCGACGATGAATAGCATGGTGGTGCCACGCCGATGCCGTCAGACCTGAACGATCTGCAGCGCTACGCGATCGAGGAGTTCGTCGAGCACTTTCACGAGGGATTGATGACCCGGCGCGAGATGGTCCAGCGGGTGCTGGCGATCACCGGCAGCGTCGCCGCGACGGCCACCGTGCTGTTGAGCCTGGGCTGCGCGCCGGCCGTCGCGCCCCCGACGGCGGTCCCCACGCCGGTCCCAACCGCGCCGCCAGCCCCGACGTCGGCGCTCCCGCCGACCGCCGTACCAGCCGCCAGCCCTGCCTCGTCACCGGGTGCCCGGGCTGCTCCGACGCCGCCGCCTGCTCGCAGCAAGTTCTCGGTCAAACCGGACGATCCGGCGATCACCGCGGCGGACGTGACGTTCCCTGGCGAAGGGGCGGCGCTTCTCGGTTACCTCGCCCAGCCGAAGGGCGGCGCCCGCCCGTTCCCGGCCGTGCTCGTTTGCCACGAGATCTTCGGCCTCTCCGAGCACATCCGCGACGTCACCCGCCGCTTCGCCAAGGCCGGCTACGTCGGCCTCGCCGTCGACCTGCTATCGCGCGACGGCGGCACCGCGAAGGTGCCTGCCGCCCAGATGGGCGCCAAGCTCACCGCTGATCCTCAGCAGGAGGTCTCCGACTTCCAGGCCGGTTTTCGCTACCTTCAGACGCTCCCGTCGGTCAAAAAGGACGCGATTGGCATGGTCGGGTTCTGTTTCGGCGGCGGGATCACCTGGCGCGCGGTCACCGCGATTCCGGATTTGAAGGCGGCGGTCCCCTTCTACGGCACGCCGCCTCCCCTCGAGGACGTGCCGAAGATCAAGGCCGCGGTGCTGGGCATCTACGGGGGAGAGGACAAGCGCGTCGACGCCACGATTCCATCGATCGAAGCGGCAATGAAGCAGAACGGAAAGACGTTCCAGGTGCAGGTATACCCAGGCGCCAACCACGCCTTCCACAACGACACCGGCGCCAACTGGGACCCCGAGGCAGCCTACGATGCGTGGGGAAAGACACTGGACTGGCTGAAAAGGTATCTGGTCTGAGCGACTCTCGAGATCAGCCGGCGCAGCCGCGTCGCTCGACGACCGCGGAACAAGATGACGACGGCCAGATCTCGACGGTTCCCGCCATACCGAAGGGCTGCATGAACGCGTCGACCTTGCCCTGATCGTCGGACTCCGCGATCACGTACAGGGTGTGCTGCCCATCGATGACCGCCTCGCCGTGGAGGGTGATGCCGTGCTGGGCAGCGTTCGCCGGGCTGAGGTGGTTCAGCAGCATCTGCCCCATCTGGGGATCCTTGGCCGGGCAACGATCGGCCGGGTGCTGATGGCGAATGACGAAATATGCCACGTGTCACGCTCCGGAAAAATCTACATTACCAGTATACAAAATCGAGATTGCCTCGTCCATTCGTGGGGCGGACGGTCATTCTGAAGCCAGCCGGTGCGATAAAATCCGGAGCGGCAGGTTCCCGGAACTACCGATGTCTTGAGGCGCCCGCCGGGCCACTGGCGCCCATTGGGTGAGAGGATGTCAGAGCGAGACTACAGCCACCGCGACGTGGTCGACAAACTCGGCGTCAAGCCGGGACAAGTTGTCGCCTTCGCCGAGGAAGCCTGGCGAATCGATCCGGGCTTGCGCGAGCGCAGTGTGACGCGAACCGGCCGCTCAGCCGGCGGTGACGGCGTCCTCGATCTCGTGTTCGTCGCGGCGGACGACACCACCGATGCCGTCGCCGCACTGCGGCGGTGGAAAGCCCGCCTCGCTCCCGCGGGCGGCATCTGGATGCTTTCGCCGAAACGCGGCCAACCTGGTTACCTGGACCAACGGGCGCTCATTCCGGCGGGGGCGGCAGCAGGGCTGGTCGACAACAAGTCCTGCAGCGTCTCCGACACGGTCAGCGCCATGCGCTTCGTGATCCGAAAGAAAGACCGTTGCACGGTAGCGTGATCCGGCGCGACGGGCATAGGAGAAAATCTCGTGTTGTACGGAACGGTCCCCTCGGTTGGCGATCGTGTCTCACGGCTCGTGCTCGGAAGCGCGGCGTTCTCACTCGAGCGGCAGGATCTCGTGGCGAGTCTGCTCGATCGGTTCGTCGCCGCCGGTGGGACAACCGTCGACACCGCCCGCGAATACGGCGACGGCGAAAGCGAAAAGGCGATCGGCCGATGGTTACGGCAGCGCGACCGCCGCGACGATCTCGTGATCATCACCAAGGGGGCGCACCACGCGCCGGATCTGACCCGACGGGTAACCCCGGCCGCGATCAGCGACGACCTGACGGCGAGCCTGGAAAGCCTGGGCGTCGATACGATCGACCTGTATTTCCTCCACCGCGACGACCCGCGCGTCCCGGTCGGGCCGATCGTCGAGTGCCTGAACGAGCACCACGCGGCGGGACGGATTCGGGCGTTCGGGGGATCGAACTGGACGACGCGGCGGCTCGACGAGGCCAACGAATACGCCGCGGCGCACGGCCTCCAGGGCTTTACCGCGGGCAGTCCGAATCTCGCCCTGGCAGTCGCCAACGAGCCGATGTGGCCGGAGTGCGTGTCGGTGGCCGGTGACCGGGAGGCCCTCACCTGGTACCGCGCGCGTCAGTTTCCCCTCTTCGCCTGGTCGTCGCAGGCGAGCGGCTTTTTCTCCGGGCGGTTCTCGCCGAATGAGATCACCGATCCGAACGTCGCGCGGGTTTACTATCGAGAGGACAACTGGGAGCGACTGCGCCGTGCGCGAGAGATCGCCGTGCGCCTCGGCGCGACGCCGACGCAGGTGGCGCTGGCCTGGGTGCTCCACCAGCCTTTCCCAACCTTCGCCCTGATCGGCCCCCGCGCCGAGTCCGAGTTGCTCGACTGCCTGAACGCCCTGGAGGTGCGCCTCACCCCGGCGGACGTGGCCTGGCTGAATCTCGAAGGCGACGAGTGACGAGCTCCGCGCCGCGGCCCCGATTTAGCGTCGATCAATCGCGACCGCGTCGCTTCCAGGCCGAGATGATCGCCTGGGTTGGAGCCGCGTCGGTCGCGGGGGTTGGCGACGGGGTACCCCTTCGAATCAGCCGCTCCATGGCGGCGGCCTGAAGCTGGTAGGCATCGGCGGCGGGAATCGTCTCGGCTCGTTCCGTCTCGCCGGTGACGACGCGCACGCGACTGTCGCCCAGGGGAACGAAGGCCGGCTGCACCTCGATCCGCCCGCGCTCGCCGACGATCTCCACGACCTGCTGGCCGAACGTCTCGAAGCTGCAGCTCAGCATCGCGAGCGCTCCGGATTCGTACTCCAGGACCGCCGCGGAGTGGGTATCGACCCCCACACCCTGCAAGTCCAGAGCCGTCCCGTGCACCTGCGACGGCTCGCCCAGGAACCAGCGCGCCACGTTGATGCAGTAGCAGCCGACGTCCTGGAGCGCGCCGCCGCCGAGGGTGGCCGAGAGGCGAATGTTCTGTCGATCGTGGAGGCGGAAGGCGAACGCGGCGCGAAGCGAGCGAATCGCCCCGATCTCGCCGGCCTGGACCAGCTCGTGGACGTAGGTCCACTGTGGGTGGCTACGGTACATGAACGCTTCGACGAGATGAACGCCGTGGCGCCGGGCCGCGGCAACCATCGCCTCGCACTCGGCGACGGTCGGAGCGAGCGGCTTCTCGCAGAGGACGTGCTTGCCGGCCTCCGCCGCGCGAATCGCCCAGGGCGCGTGCAGGGTGTTGGGAAGTGAGATGTAGACCGCGTCGACGTCGGGCGCGGCAAGCAGTTC
>JAJPKB010000424.1 GCA_021323915.1 Chloroflexota bacterium
AGCCTGACCTCGATACCATCGGCGCGTTCCGCGACGATGAATCCGGCGCCCTGCAGGCTCGCCAGCCGCTGGCTCACCGCCAGTCGCGCTTGCTCCCAGGACGTTCCGCCGCGGGCCGTGGCAACCCCCGCCGGGTCGCGTACGAACACGCTCAGGTCGACCTGCCGCCCACTGCTCGCGGCTAGCACCGCGACCTCGCCACCGGTTCCGCGGTCGATCGCATCCAGAAGAATCTCCAGCAGAATCTGCCGTAGCACGGAGCGCTCGACGGCGACCGTTGGCAGGCTGAATGGGACGGTGATGCGGAGCGCCACCGACTTCCGCAGCGCCAGCGCGGAGAGCGTGGTCGCGACGCTCGCGACGATCTGGTCGAGTCGGGTACCGGTCACCGTGCTCGCGGCCCCCAGCTTTCCCAGCTCGGTCTCCAGCAGCGCGTCGTGGATCCGCGCCGGCTCGAGTGGCTGGGTAGCTGGCGTTGGCTCGGGCGATGGCTGGGGATGCTTCTCCCGAAGAATGGAGCAGAGGGCGGCCAGGGCGTCGTGGTGGTCGCGCCGGCACTGGCGTGGACTGATTCCCAGCTCGGCGGCGACCTCCCCGATCGTGAGCATCTCGACGTAGCGCAACGAGAGGTAGCGATACAGCCGCCAGGCCGGCGAGTGCAGCGGGGCATCGGCCGGTGGCTTGAGCAGGTTGATTGCCTGGCGCAGGACGCGGTGCAAAGCCTGATGTGGAGATTCGGTGCCGGCCGGGACGAGCGCCGTCGTCAGCGGATGAGCCATGAGGAACGCCGGCTCGTAGAGATGATCCAGGGCCTCTTGAACGTAGCGCTCGAACGAGGCTGGGTCGATCATGGCGTGGACCCCTCTCCCGCGGCGATTATAGCACCCGACGACGGTCCACGGCACGCCCCTTCATGTCAGCCCCATGACCGCACGACGTCCGCGATCCGGTTGCAGTGTTGCCCCGAATTGGATACATTGTATAGAGTAACGGGGTAGCGCGCCTGGCGGCGGCTCGTCGCGTGTCGTATCTCTGGCACACCCGGCCAGTCGCTCCGATCTGGTGCGCGCGTCCGCGGATTGTTGCTCGATGGAGGGAATGACACGATGGACTCTCTGGTGCTCCGGCGACGTCAACTCGTGAAGCTCCTGGGGACGACCACGGCGATCAGCATGCTGGTCGCCGCCTGCGGCGGTGGCCAGGCACCGGCCGCGACCACGGCGCCAAGCAACGCCCAGCCGCAGCCAACCCAGGCACCTCAGGCGGCCTCGGCGCAACCCACCGCGACGACAGCTGCCCAGCAGCAGGCGGCCGCTGCTGCGACGCCCACCGCGGCACCGGCGAACGCCGCCGCGCCGGCGGGAGGTCCAACTCCGACCCCGAATCCCCTCGCCTCGGTTCCGATCAAGGCCGGCAAAAAGACCATCGACTGGTGGTTTGGCTGGGGTGGCATGACCGCGCTGAACACCTTCGCCGCCCTGGGTAAAGACTTCAACACCAAACACGACGACTTCCAGCTCAAGCCCCTCCAGATCTCGAACATCACCGAGAAGCTGCTCGCCGCCATCGCCGGTGGGACCGCCCCCGCGGTCGAGACCGGCAACATCGTCTACGCCCAGTTCTGGGTCACCGGCGCGGCGCAGCCGCTGGACGATTACATCAAGTCCAGCAAAGTCATCGACATGAACGACATTTTCGATGCGAACATCAAGTCCGGCCAGTGGAAGGGCAAGACCTACGGCATCTCCGCCGTCGAGGGCTTCCTGCGCTGGGGCCTCTGCTTCAACCAGAAGTTCCTGGATCAGAAGGGGATCAAGGCGTCTGATCTGCCGTCGGATTTCGATTCGCTCTACCAGTTTGCCAAGGAGACGTCGGTGGTCTCCTCGAGTGGCGCCATCCAGACGCTGGGCATCGATCCGCTCGACGCGATGGGTGGCTCGTTCGGCGACGGCGATCCCTTCTACTGGCCCGCCGCTTACGGTTTCAAGTACTACGACGAGTCGACCGGCAAGTACAACTTCAACAACGACCAGATGATCCAGGCGATGACGATGATCCAGAAGTTCTACGACATCGTCGGAGCGGACAAGATCGCCGGCTTCACCAAGAGCTACGGCACCTGGACCGAGAGCCCAACCGCGATGTTCCCATCGGGCGTCGAAGCCGCGAACATCAACGGCTACTGGGCGCCCGGCGAGCTCGCCAAGTCGTCGCCCAACAACAAGTTCGTCTACGGATGGGTGCCGACGATCCAGAAGGGCCAGAAGCTCCAGAGCACCGGCGGCCACTACGGGATGCTCCCGAAGGGCGGGCCGGATCCGGACCTCGGCTTCCAGGTGATCGAGTACCTCAACACCAAGGACGCGATGGACATCATCTTTAACGGTACCGGTTGGATCGGCGCGCACAAGTCCTACCTGAAGTCGCTGAACGTCAGCCAGTACGCGGGCCTCGACTTCTTCGTCAACAGCGCCGACACCGCGAACCCGATGTGGTCAGTCATCGTCGACCCAATTCAGTCGTTCGTCTCGGACCAGTGGAGCAAGATCCAGGATTCGATCAACTTCCACAAGGTCACGCCCAAGGATGGTGCCGCTCAGCTGCAAAAGGCTGCCGACAACGAGATGAAGAATCAGTTCCCGAACGGCGTTTGATCGATCGCGGAACGAAGGGTGAGGAAGGTTCAATGCACGCTCCAGTCGTCAGTCGCCGTCGCTTTCTCGCGGCTTTGAGCTCAACCGGTGCGCTGGCGGTGGTCGCCGCCTGTAGCAGCGGGCCGGCGCCGGC
>JAJPKB010000568.1 GCA_021323915.1 Chloroflexota bacterium
CGGCGCTCCTCTTCGTAGGTCTTGGAGGAATCGTGTACCGCTGGGCCGCGGATTCGCGGATTGGCGTGGCATTTCTCATATTCAGCTTGGCGGTGGCCGTTACGCTCGTGGCAATTCCGGCCGGTACCGCAGGATATCCACCTGGCATTTTGCTAGCCGGGGCTGCAGCGGTTATAGCCTCCTCCGCATTCCTCTTACTGTTTTTGATTTTCCCCCGCAACCTCCGCGTAACACCGTGGCTCGCAACATTGGTGGTGCTGGTTACAAGCGCTTTAGTGTTGACTATCTCGGCATTCGTGCTTTCGGATAGCGCGTTTCCTGATGCACTCGATGGGACTCTTTGGGCGTGGGTGGCGATCGGCTTTCTCGGGGGCCTGCTCCTCATGGCCGTCCGTCTTCGTAATCCAGATGATCGTCAGCGTCTGGCGCCGATCGTGGTTGGAACCGCTGTCGGCGTGGCGCCGCTGCTCCTCCTCAACGCCCTTCCAGACGTCATGGGGCACACCCTGATCCTACCGGCCGGTGTCGCCGCCCTTGGCTTGATCGGCATTCCGATCGGCTTCACCTACGCCATCCTGCGTCACCGACTGTTCGCCCTCGACGCGCTCATGCGCGGCATTCTCCTCCGCATCGTGGACGTCGTCGCGTTCGTGGCGGTTTTCGACGTCATCTGGCTGCCGCTGCGGCGGTTCGGCGTCGACGGTCAGGTCGCCGGCGTCGTCGCGGTCATCGGGATCGCGGTCCTGGCGCCGACGATGAGCCCCTGGCTCCGCGATCAGATCGACCGCTTACTCTACGCGTCGGTGTTCGAAGCCCGGAGAAACTCGGCGCCGAGCGAGCAACAGGCGGTGCGTGACGTCGCCCTCGCCCTCGTACGCCAGGTCCGGCAGCTCGTTCCGGTGCAATGGGTGGCGCTGGTGGGACGCGGCGCGGCGCTCGGTCCGCGTCCTCTTGGCGACGACGCCCCGTCCACGGTGCTGCTCGCCGCCGACGGCGACGTTCCGATGCAGCGGCTCCGCGGCCACTGGGTCGACGATCGTCTTGCCTTCACCCAGCCTGATCTCCTCGACACCGTCGTTCCGATCGTCATCCGCGGCAGCGTCCTTTGCGCATTCGTCCTCGGCCGACGCCTGAACGACACGCCGCTCAACGGCCTCGACGTTGAGACGATTCAGATCCTTGGTAAACCGGCCGCCGCCCCCCTCGAGGCCGCCTTGCTGCGTGAAGCCGCCGAGGAAGAGCGCCGCTTCCGAGACGGATTGTCCGTCTTCGCCCGTGGCCTGGCGACCGCTGGTTCGGTCGAGCAGGTCCTCCAGGTCACCGCTGCCCAGTCGCGGCACCTGTTGCACGGCGATGCCGCCCTGGTCTGGCTACGGGGATCGACCGGAGCGCTAACGCTGATCGCCGCAGACGGCGACAACGCCAGCCAGTTCGCCACGAACGACCAGCCGCTTCCCCTTGCCGTCGACGACCGGAGCCGGGGCCAGCCCGGTGATTCTTTCGTGGTGGCGCGCGAGCGACACCTGGCGCACGGGCCGCTTGAGACGATCTCGCGAATCACCTACCGCATCGGCGACGTCGGCTCCGGCACCGCGATCGGCGCCGTTATCCGGCTTGGCGAAGATCGGCCTTTCAGCCAGGAAGAAGAGCGGCGAGCCGGGGAGATCGCCGACCACGCCGACGGCGCGTTCCGCCGCGCGCATGCGATCGCCCAGGCTGCCGAGGCTGAGACCCTCCGCCAGATCACGAAGGTGCGGAGTGAGTTTCTGGATATCGTTTCTCACGATCTGCAGAATCCGCTTACCGTTATTCGAGGATTTGCCGAGCTGCTCGAGATGCGGCTGGGCGACGCGAACGATACTTACGTCAACAACGCGCTGAAATCCATTGTCGAGGCCACCTCGACCTGCCAGCGTCTGATCGACGACCTGTTGACTTCGGCGCGTATCGAGCGCGGGCGGCTTTCGTTGAACCGCGAGCGAGTCGATGCGCCGTCGTTTCTCGCCCGCCTCGCGGACGCCTATCGGGTTCTGCCCGATGGCCATCGCCTCCACGTCGAGGTTTCCGATGCGGTGACGCTTTGGGCCGACGTCGCCAGACTCGAGCAGATGGTAGGGAACCTCGTCACCAACGCACTCCGCTACGCCGAGTCCGGACCGATCGTCCTGCGCGCTCGGAGCCTCTCGCCCCACGATGCCTGCATCGAAGTCCGCGACCAGGGAAAGGGCATCGCGCCCGAGGATCAAACGCGAATTTGGGATCGGTTCTACCGCACCGCTTCCGGCCAGATGCGGACCGCCCGGGGCGCGGGCGTTGGGCTCTCGGTCGTTCGCACACTGGCGGAGCTGCACGGTGGGAGAGCCGAGGTCGAAAGCACGCTCGGAAAGGGTAGCACCTTCCGAATCATTCTTCCGGTCGCCGAGGATCCGGCCGACGACACTCCCGCGGCGCGTGCTGCGCGCGAAGGTGACAACATCGTTAGCATTCCGAGGTAGAACAGATGCCCAACGATGCCCAATCGGCGCGACGATGCGCGATTCCCGAAGAGAAACGACCTATCGCCTCCTCCCCTTCGATCACCGCTCCCGGCGACGAAACGCCGTGGGATGAGCTCCTCGCTTCGCTCGCGCCGACGAGCCGGCCGGATTGGCCCCGACGGGCGCTCGTCGTCGAAGACGACGCTGGGATTCGGAACCTCCTGACGCGCGCGCTCGAGATCGACGGTTACGACGTCGTCGGGGCCGTCGATGGGATCGATGGCTGGCAGCGCATGAACGAAAATCCCGCCGCGCTCGTTATCACCGATTTTCTCCTGCCACGCCTCGACGGACTCGACTTCGCGCGGCGTTTGCGCGCCGCGTTCGGGGCAACGACCAAGATCGTGATCATGAGCTCGCTCACCAGCGCGAACCAGCGCATCATCGCCGAGAACGTCGCCGACGCGTTTCTCCCAAAACCCATCGACGTGCCGCATTTGCTTCAGGTCGTCGCGACGCTCTGGGACTAAAACTGCTCCGATCAAGATAATGTCCCCATTCTCAAGGAGGCAGCGCGGTGAACTATCGACTCGAACCCGCCTATCCGACGTTTTCACGCCTCGTCCCCATGCTCGATCGGCTCGCCGGCGGCTTCGGCTTCACCGAAGGACCAGTTTGGCGCGGATCCGATCTGCTGTTCAGTGATATCCCCAACAGCCGCACAGTTCGCTACCAGCCGGGACCGGCCGGGCCGGACGTCTCAACGTTTCGCCACCCGACCGGCAACGCCAACGGTCTCACCCTGGATCACGCGGGGAGACTTCTGGCCTGCGAGCACTCCGGTCGTCGCGTGTCGCGCGTCGATCCGAACGGGAGGGTGGAAACCGTCGCCGACAACTACGAAGGCAAACGGCTGAACTCGCCGAATGACGTCGTCGTTCGATCCGACGGATCGATCTTCTTCACCGATCCGCCCTACGGACTTCCACGCTTGACCGAGGGCAAGGAGCTTCCCTTCAACGGCGTCTATCGGGTCGACGTCTCGGGCAAGCTTCATCTGCTGGCCGATGACTTCGAGCGACCCAACGGGATCGCCTTCTCGCCCGACGAGCAAACTCTCTACGTCGACGACTCGGCACGTTTTCACATCCGCGCGTTCGACGTGGCGCCTGACGGCAGCCTGTCGCGCGGCCGGGTTTGGGCGGAGCTCAAGGCAGGTCCCGACGAAAAGGGAGTGCCGGACGGGATGAAAGTCGACCAATTGGGCAACGTCTATTGCACCGGACCGGCCGGTATCTGGATCTTCGATCCGAACGGCCGATTCCTGGGGCGCGTCGTAACCCCGGAGGTACCCGCTAACCTGGCCTGGGGCGACGAGGACTGGAAGACCCTCTACATTACCGCCCAAACGAGCCTCTATCGACTTCGCCTGTCGGTCGCCGGCATTCCCGTCGGTACGGCCGCGCGCCGCTGACGCAAGCAGCGCCATAACAAGCGGATTATGGGCCGTTAGTATGGATGTTTATCCCACGTATCGGGTAACCGGGCGCGCGGAAGACAAGCCGTGGGCGGTGGCGAGGTTCGGAGCCGGGCCGGGAATTTCCCTCATCCCCTACCTGATCCCAGACCCTGGGGCGTTCACACTGATCCCAGACCCTGGGGCGTTCACACGCCCACCCCAATGCGCGGGGGAAGGGCCTTGAGGATAGCATCTCCCTGGAGACCCCTCTCCCGCGCACTGAAGGCTCCCCCTGGCGAAGGGGGCGAGTGGGTTTCCGATCGCTTCAGTCCCCTGGTCCAACTGAAGGCATGGACATGGCCCTCATTCGCACGCTTCACCCTTTCAGGTGGACGTATTTCCCGAAGCGCCCCATGACGTGGCACGACTGCTCCGGATGAAACTCGCTCAGATAGGATACAAAGTAACCGGGCGGCACGGTGTTGCCACGGAACATGCCGTAGTGCATGGGGATTACCACGCTGGCGCCGATTTGAACCGCGAACTCGGCGGCCTCGCGGTAATCGAAATTTCCAATCGTGCCTGCCCGGGTGCGGTAAAAGTCACGACCATTGATCGGGAGAAGCGCCACGTCCACGGAATGAGCGCGAACGCGCTCGACCTGCCCCTCGTAGGGAATCGTGTCCCCGCTGTGGTGCACGCAAACGCCGTTCACGCGCACCGAGTAGCCGAGATAGGGGTATCCGAGATCCCCTCGGTCGAACTCCTCGTGCCTGGCCGGCACCGGCAATATCTCGATCGTCGCGTCGCGTACCTCGAAGCGCAACGGAGAATCGGCATCGGCCGAAACCACCCGGCCGATTCCGCCCACCAGCGCCGCGACCCGGCTCGCGATTGGCCGTGGCGCGACAAATCGAGCCTCCGGCGAGGCGGACGCGATCCCGGGCAGTGATTCGGGATCGACGTGGTCGCCGTGATCGTGGGTGAGGAGGACCAGGTCGGCGTTGGTCACCGCGCCGGGCGGAAACGGCGGTGGAGAGAGCCGGCGGCTGGAGGCACGGAGGTACGGATCGACGTAGACGATGATCCCTGCCCCCTTGAGCACGTAACTCGACTGTCCCAGCCACCAGAGAGCGATCGATCGCTCGCGCGAGCCTTCCTGGGAGATTTGTTCCGCGAGAGATGGCGCGCCGTATTCTGAAGACATCGTCCGTCCCCTTCCTCACATCCGATACGGGATGAATGCACAAACTGGGCACCGCGTTGCCTGCTCGAGCTAGCTCTGTTTGCAAATCCCTTTCGCTGCCTTCAAAGGCAGGCGCAGGGGAGAGGGGCTAAAGCCCCGATCGCTCATCACGCGGCGCGCCTGGCTTCAGCCAGGCGTCCCTGCGCCCGCCCTTCAGGGCGGCGACGGCAACCTTTGCAAACAGAGATTAGTCCACCGGCCTCACCGTCGCGCCGGTTCGGGCCGATTCCATCGCGGCATCGAAGACGGCGATCGCTCGGCGGACCTCTTCCGGACGCACGATCAGGCTGGCTCGGCCGAGCAGCGCGTCGGCGACGTTTCGGTAGTAGTTCGTCCAGTCGCTTTTCACGCTCTCGACGGTCATCTCGGTGACCAAACCATTCAGCTCGGTCGAGATCCGCGCCCGGTGCGACGGATCCTCCTCGGCCGCGTTGATGTCACCGCGAAGCATCGCCCGCTCCTGGGGATCCAGTCCATACTTTACCAGTGAGCCTCGCTCGCCGAGTATCAGCCAGCGCGGCCGCTCGAATCGGGCGAGGTTGCCGATTTCGACCCCGAAGAGCACGCCGTTGTCGAAACGCATCAGAAGCCGGCCGTAACTTCCGATCTCCGCGCCCCAACCCCGACGCTGGACGTCGCAGTTGACGCCAATGACCGGGCGCCCGACGAGCTGCAAGCCCTGATCGATCAGATGAGCTCCCCAGTCGAACAGGATGCCTCCGGCTGCCTCGGCGTTCGCGCGCCAGCCGCGTGGCGAACGATACCGCAGGATCGACGTCTCGAACATGTACGGCTCGCCGATCAATCCATCTTCCAGGGCCTTCTTCACCGTTAAGTAATCCCAATCCCAGCGCCGATTCTGAAAGACGCTGAGCAGGACTCCATTCCGTTTGCTGGCGGCGATCATCTCGTCCGCCTCTCGAAGGTTCAGGCACATGACTTTGTCGACGACCACGTGCTTGCCGGCGTCCATCGCCCGGACGGCGAGCGCGGCGTGCGTATCGTGAGGGGTCGCGATGACGATCAGGTCGACCTCGCCACCTTTCAGCATGGCGTCGAGAGTCTCGAACGTCGCAACCCCTTGATCGCGCTCGGCTTGAGCGCGTCGCTCCGGTGATCGACTCGCGACCGCCGTCAACTTCAGATCCGGCACTCGATCGATCAGATAGGCGTGGAACCCTCGACCGGCGAAGCCGTAGCCGACCAGCCCTACTTTCAGCATCTCGCGACTTACCCCTCTTCTGTTTCAGGCATTCGTCAGTCGCTCTCGTGCGCTCGCCAGGTAGAGGTCAGTTGTCCGGGCCGACAAGACCGATCTTCGTGGACGACACGCGAGCGATAGAACGTGTATCATTGCTGACGATACCGTAAGTGACCGACGGTATTGTAGCTTCGGGGAAGCGGTCGCGTGAATACCACCCGAACCGATGGGAGCACCGGGCGTTTATTGAATCCGGACATCGGCCAGGAGGAGGGGACGTCATGGGCGTTGTCCACCGTCAGATCGCGGATGGCTCGCCGACCTGGGACTACGAATCGGTGCCGATCAAAGCGTACGCGGAGGGAAACGCGACTCGCGGATCGACCAGGCGCGTTCTGATCGGACGTGACGAGGGCGCGGATGACTTCATCATCCGCTACTTCACGATCCCTCCCGGCGGCCACTCCGCGCTGGAGCACCACCGACATCCGCACGGGGTGGTCATCGTCCAGGGACGAGGGCGGGTTCTCCTGGGAGACGATTGGACGGAGGTCGGCGTGGGCGACGCGGTTTACGTCGAGCCGGACGAGGTCCACCAGTTCCAGGCTGGCGATGGCGGGCCGCTTGGCTTCGTTTGCGTGATTCCCGCCTGGGCGAAGGCGACGAACGGGCGCTAGTCGATGGTTCCTAGCGTTCCGATCCCGCTATCGAGAAAGCGAATTCGAGTCGTCTATCGCATCCGGGGCGACGAGCGCGTGGCGCTGGCGACCGCGCGGGATATCTGCGTCGAGCAGACGGTCGAGTTTCCTCTCGATCACCTTCCAGCGGGGGATATCCGCGACCAGATCGTCGGGCATCTCGAAGAATTCCAGCTGGTGAATGAATCTCACGCCCGGGCCACGATCAGTTACCCCGTCGAGGCGACCGGCGGCGATCTCACCCAACTGCTGAATCTGATCGACGGCAATTACAGCCTGAAGCCGGGGGTGCGCGCCGAGTGCGTCGAGCTGCCCGAGACGCTCTCGGAAGCCTTCCGTGGCCCGCGCTTCGGTCGCGATGGATTACGGTCGTTGCTTGGCGTTCCGAGTCGCCCCTTGCTCGGTTCGGCGCTCAAGCCGCTCGGCCTGCCGTCCACCGCCCTGGCCGACCTCGCCTATCGGATGGCGCTCGGCGGCATCGACCTTGTCAAGGACGATCACGGTCTGGCAAATCAGCCGTTCGCCAGCTTCGACGAGCGGGTTCATCAGTGCGCCGACGCCGTCGCGCGCGCCAATCGCGAGACCGGCGGGCGGTGTATCTACCTCGCGAATGTCACCGCGTCCGGCGACGAAGTCATTCGACGGGCGCGGCTCGCGAAAGCAGCCGGGGCCGGCGGGCTGCTGATCGCGCCAGGACTCGCCGGCTTCGGCACGCTAGAGCAGCTGACCCGTGACGACCGGGTCGGCCTGCCGGTGATGAGTCACCCGGCGTTTCTGGGAAACCTCGTCGGCGACGCCGAAAGCGGGGTTTCACCGTTTCTGCTGCTCGGGCAGATCGCGCGCCTGGCCGGCGCCGACGCGAGCATCTTCCCCGGGCACGGCGGTCGATTCGCCTTCAGCCCCGACGATTGTCGCTCGATCGTACGCGGCGCCATCGCGCCGATGGGTGGGATCAAGCCAATCTTCCCGGTGCCCGCGGGAGGAATGACCCTCCCACGGCTGCCGGAGCTTCTGGACTTCTACGGTCCCGATACCATCTTCCTGATCGGCGGCGACCTGTTTCGTCATGGACCGTCGTTGGTAGATGCCTGCCGCGCGTTCCGGCGATTCGCCGAGTCGGCCGGCGACCGGATACGGCGGTGACAATGGCGCTTCCGGCAGGGCGAAGCACGGTGGGCCGACCGCGGATCCTGGTTGTCGACGATGATCCCCACATCTTGAGCGTGATCACCCGCGGATTGACCTTCGCCGGCTACGAGGTGTACGAGGCCAGCACCGGCGAGGCGGCACTGGTGACCGCGAACGACCGCGTGCCAGATCTGGTGATCCTCGACGTGATGCTACCGGGACTCGATGGCGTCGAGGTCTGTCGTCGCCTTCGATCCGCCTACCGCGATCTTCCGATCTTGATGTTGACGGCAAAGGGGAGAGTGCCAGACCGAGTCGCCGGCCTCGACGCGGGAGCCGACGACTATCTCGTCAAGCCGTTCAGCTTCGACGAGCTTCTCGCGCGAATCCGAGCGCTTCTCCGTCGGACCGCGCCATCCGACGACACGCGGCTGCGGTTCGCCGACTTGACGATCGATCTGGAGACGCGCGACGTTCGACGTGCCGATCGGCGCATCGACTTGACCTCCAAAGAGTTCGAGCTGCTCGAGTACCTACTGCGCAACTCGCGCAAAGTGCTGTCGCGTAACCAGATCTTCGAAAGCGTTTGGGGCTCCGACTTCCTTGGCGGATCGAACCTGATCGACGTTCACGTGATGCGGCTCCGAGAAAAGCTGGAAGCAAACGGCGAGTCTCGGCTGATACACACCATGCGAGGGGCCGGCTACAGCCTGCGGGAAGAGTGATCGATGCAGTGGTCGCGCATCGAAAGCGTTCCGATTCGGTTGAGACTCGCGATCGGTTACGTGGTCCTCGTTATCGTCACCGTCGCGGTCGTCGGTGTCTTCGCTCTCTGGGTCCTGGCGACCGAGGTGCAGAACGACACCGACAACGCGCTGACGTTGCGCGCATCGCTCGTCCAGCGTGAGTTCGAGCGAGTATCCGCCCAGGGAATCACCAGGGACGAGGCGGCATCCGTCCTGGAGGATATCAGCCCTCAGAACGTCTTTTCGGCGCCGGGCATCTACGTGCAGATTCGAAGCGCCGACGGAGCCATCCTCGCGTCGTCTGCCAACCTGCCCAATGGCCAGTTTCCGGAGGTCGCTCCCCTGGTCGCGGATGCCGTCCACGAACAGGCCAGGTACGCGTCGGTCGAGGTTGGCGGCGAACGCGTCCGCATCCACGCGGTGCCAATCTACTGGAAGGACCAGGTCGTCGGCGTCGTGCTGGTAGGCCAGGCCCTGCACTTGCTCGATCAGACTTTCGTCGAGATCGAGCAAATCCTTGTCCTGACGACCATTGGGATCGCCATACTCGCGCTGGCCGGGGGGTGGTGGCTCACCGGCCGGGCCCTCGGACCGGTCGTGGCCGCCACCCGTGATGCCCAGCGGATCGCTTTGAACGATAGGTTCGATCAGCGGATCTCGGTTCCGTCCGCCCAGGACGAGCTCCGGGAATTGACCACCACCTTCAACGACCTTCTGCAGCGTCTGGAGGCCATCGTCGTCCGTCAGCGCGAGTTCCTCGCCGATGCCTCGCACGAGCTTCGCGGTCCGCTGACCGTGATTCGCGGGAATCTCGACCTCTTACGGCTTGAGCTACCCGACGAAGAACGCGACCACTGCGTTCGAGAGGCGTCCGCCGAGGTCGAACGGATGGCCGGGCTGGTGTCCGATCTACTCTTCCTGGCCGAGACCGACGCCCAGGAGATCGTCGAGCGCGAGCCGGTCCCGCTCGACCGGCTGGTCGCGTCGGTCTACCAGCGGGCCATCGTGATGGACGGCGACCGGCATTGGATCGTCCTTGGAAAGAACGATCCGGCAACGGTTCTCGGCGACCGCGCGCGTTTGGACCAGCTCCTGTGGAACCTGGTCGAGAATGCCCTGCGTTACACCCCGCCCGGCGGGGTGGTCAATCTGTCATCGCGGACCCTGGGATCGCGCGTGGAGGTGGTCGTCGCCGACACCGGGATCGGAATGAGCTCGAGCCACCTGGAGCGAATCTTCGAGCGCTTCTATCGGGTCGATCGAGCTCGATCCCGCTCTCAGGGGGGAAGCGGACTCGGATTGGCTATCGTCAAGCAAGTCGTCGAGGCACACGGCGGAACGATCAGCGTCACCAGCGAGCCCGACAAGGGGTCGACGTTCACCGTCTCGTTGCCGCGAATCGTCAGCTAGCTTCGGACGTTCGCGTGCTCGAACAAAGTTTCATCGATCTGTCATTCCCGCTTCATCTGAGCTTCATTTGAGAGTGCGAGAATGTGAAACGCGGCGGTCGGCACCCCTCTCGGTCCCCGCGACGGCGTCGACGGGGGGGCCAAGATACAGATCGATCGGTCCAGCAGCGTAGCGTGCCATTCTGTTCGACGGGCGACGGCCCCGCCGTATCACTCCTTAGCGAGGAGCAACGCGGCCCCCTCCGCGTTGCTCCTTCGTCTTTTCGGATTATCCCTCGAACGCTCGTCGTCCCAACACCCCCGGCCGAAGCTGTCAGGAAAGGTTCAGGGTGACTGGATCGTTCTTCAGGCATTCGCCAGGCTATCCACGCTATCCTTCATCTTGGTCGGAGCGACGAGACACAACGATCCGACCGAGAGGAGAGCCTCACCGATGGCATCTGTCAACGCGCAACACCAAGCCGTCATCGGCAATCCCCCGATCGCCGAGTTTCTTTTCGGCGATACCCGCACGGCCTGGTTCTGGCTGATTGTTCGGCTCTACGCCGGCTACCAGTGGATCGATGCCGGCTACGAAAAGCTGACCAGTCCGACCTGGACCGGTGCGAAGGCCGGCACCGCGATCGCCGGATTCGCGGCCGGCGCCCTGAAGAAGACAGCCGGGGACCATCCGGACGTTTACGGTTGGTATGCCAGCTTCCTCCAGGGAGTCGTCATTCCGAACGCCGCGATCTGGAGCTGGGCGATCACCCTGGGCGAATGCGCGGTGGGCATTGGTCTGATTCTCGGTCTCTTCACCGGGATCGCCGCCTTTTTCGGTGGCCTGATGAACGCGAATTACCTGCTCTCCGGCACCGTCAGCACCAACCCCTTGCTCTTCATCCTCGCGACCTGGCTCGTCCTTGCCTGGCGCGTCGCCGGCTACTGGGGCATCGACCGCTGGCTTCTCCCGGCGCTCGGAGTTCCCGGCATCCCTGGCACCCTGATCCGATCGCACCAGTCGGAAGCCGGCCCGCCGCGCGAGCTGGCAACCGGCGCGCCGCGGTAACATTCCCGCGGTTTCTGTCCACGGAACGCCCCGGTTTCGGGGCGTTCCTCGTTTCCCGGGATGACCGACTCTACCCCCTGGCCAGGGGCATCCAGACGATGAAGCTGCTTCCCTTCCCGAGGACGCTCTCGACCCGAATCCGTCCGCCCTGCAGCTCGACGAGCTCCCTGGCGATCGCCAGCCCCAGACCAACGCCGCCGTCGGCGCGCGCTCTCGCCTTATCGACCCGGTAAAATCGTTCAAACACGTGGGGGATGTGTTCTGGCGCGATTCCCTCGCCGGTATCCGCCACCACCAGGCGCGCCGCGCCATGATCGCGCTGCAAATGGATCTGAACTGATCCACCCGACGGCGTGTGCTTGACGGCGTTGTCGAGGAGAATCAACAACACCTGGCGCAAGCGCCCGAGATCCGCCATCACCCACAGGTCGGTCTGGCCGGTCACGCCGAGCCGCAATCCTCGGGCAGCGCCAAGGCGCTGCACCTGGGCGACCGCCTCCTGAGCGACGTCGCCGATCGAGACCGGAACGAGCTCGGCTTCGAGCTGTCCACTGTCAAGGCGAGCAAGCTGAAGCAGATCGCCGATCAGCCGCCCCAGATGGTCGGCTTCACGCTCGATATCGGTCAGCAGGCCCTGATTCGCACGGATCGGCTGATCGGGATCTCGGCCAAGCACGTCGGCGGTCGCCTTGATCAGGGCGATCGGCGTTCGCAGCTCGTGCGAAGCGTCGGCGACGAACTGCTGTTGCCGCGCGAACGCTCGTCGCGCGGGCACCAGCGCGAGCTCGACGAGGAAAAACCCGCCGGCTGTCGCCAGGACGACGCTGACGAGGCCGCCGACCAGCATCGTGACCAGGAGATCCCGTAACTCGCGCTCCTGGTCGGCAAGCCCCTTACCTGCCTGGACGGCACCCACCAGCTGTCCTCGGTCGTAGAGTGGGGCGGAATACACCCGAAAAGACGTCCCTTTGATGGCGACCGACGCGAAGTTCGGGCGGCCGGCCATCGCCAAGTCCAACGACGCTTTCACCGGAAAGCCGGACGGCGACGCCGCGCGCGGATCGAGCAGGATCCGGCCACGCGTATCGCTCACGATCAGAAAGACGTCGGCGCCTTCGAGGGGATAGGTCTCCTGTTCGCTTCGCTCGTGGCCCGCGAATCTGACCAGCTCGGAGGTGGCGGCGGCCTGGAGCTCCTGATCGACCTCCTCGGACCGCGACTTCGCGACCCGAAGGTAAACAAACGTTCCGATGATCAGGACGATCAAGGCGATCACCAGGACATTCCAGGCAAGGAGGCGTCGGCGAGTCGAGGCAAACGGGTCGTGCGAGCCGAACCGACGGTAGTAGCCCGTCACGGTCGCCCGGATGGTCGCCGGCCATCCTCGGTCGGCGGCGGGCGGGTTACGGTCCGATCGCGTACCCAACGCCACGAACCGTCCGAAGAAGCTTGCTCTGCTCATGGTGATCGATCTTCTCGCGTAAATAATGAACGTACGTGTCGACAACGTTCGAAGCCAGGTTGGAATCGTAGCGCCACACGGCGTCGAGAATCTGGTTTCGAGTGAGAACCTGCCCGGGGTGGCGCATCAAGAATTCCAGGAGCGCAAACTCCCGCGCCGTGAGCTCGATGAGACGTCCATCCCGTCGCGCCTCGTGCCGCACCAGGTCGAGCACGAGATCGCCAACCTGGAGCCGATTGGCATCCGGAGGATCAAGCCGACGGCGCGAGAGGGCGCGAAGCCGCGCGAGAAGCTCGGCAAAGGCGAAGGGTTTGACCACGTAATCGTCAGCGCCGGCGTCGAGGCCACTGACCCGATCCGCCACCCCATCCCGCGCCGTCAGCATCAGCACCGGCATCGTCAATCCGCGGCCTCGAAGCGTGCGACAGATCTCAATGCCGTCGATGTTGGGAAGCATGACGTCCAGGATCAGCACGTCGTAGTCCGCGGTCAGCGCGGCCGCTAGCCCTCGTGCACCGTCCAGCGCGACGTCGACGTCGTATCGCTCCTCCTGGAGCACGCGCTGGATCAGGCCCGCCAGGCGTTCCTCGTCTTCGACGACCAGTACTCGCACATCTTCACCCAGCCCAACGTGTATTGCAAAATCAGCGTACCCGGCACTGGTGCCCCACCCCCCACGAAAAGGGAAATCTGGGGGATACCCCCAACCCCCCACTCTCATGAGGCACTGTCCCCATGGTACCAGACGAAGATTGGAAAACTCTTAGCCAATTCTCAAGACTTTCCCACGTCTCGCCGGTATGCTTTCTGATAGACCGGAAAGGACCACGGGAGGCGTTGTGCCAACGTCGCGACGATCGAAGGCCGGGTGGCGCTGGGTTGTTGTCACGCTCAGCGGGCTGGCCACGGCGGGATTTCTCGGGTCTATCGTCAACGGGCCACCGCCTGCGCACGCTAGCCCACCGCCCACGCCGGCTGTCGTGCAGCAGGCCCCGACGCTCGATCAGATGCTCAGCCAGGACCAGGTGATCGTCGACGACGGCTCGGCTGATCAATCGGGCGGTGGGGATCTGGCGGCATCCGGCCAGATGCCACAGCCTCGCTTCGTGACCAGGGGGTCGTGACCGATCCCACGCCATCTACGTTCTGGTATTTGCGCGCATGCTGACGTCCGTTACACACGCACGGGAGACGACGATGAGCCTGGGCCGGTGGATCGCGAGCGCGGTTCTCGTCGCGGCGTTCACCCTGATCAGCGCGGGCCAGGCGCTGGCGGCCGGCGCACCCGGGAGCACTTCTCTCCACCTGACCGGGCAGGCAGTCGTCGAGCAGGGGAGAGATCAGCAACAGTTGTTGCTGAGCGCCGACGCCAGCGACGGCAGCGGCTGGCGGCTGGACGTGCGCCTGAATCCTCGGGCGATGCGCCAAATCGTCGACGGCAGCGGCGCGGAGTCACAGGTCGTCGTGCTTGATGGCACGTACCAGCTCAGCGGCTCGAGCCTTTCGGTTATCTCGGGACCGGCGACCGGACAGATTACCGAACGGGGCGACGGGCAGGTTCAACTGCAGCCACCGTCAGATCCTGGCACCGTGACGATGAGCGCGCCACTCCTGGCAACCTTCTCGGTCGACGGACAGGGTCAGCTGAGCCTGGACCTTCACGGCGCGCTGCCGGTCGCCAGCGCCTCGGCTGCCCCCTCGGCGTCTCAGCCGGTGGATCACTCCTTCTGGTACGTGTCTCGCGCGGCGGGTTTCACGGCGTACGTCCTGCTCACTTTGACGGTGTGCTTCGGCCTGCTGGTTCGCACCCACCTCTTCGAGGCGATCGTGGCGCGGTGGCGCTCCTTCGACCTTCACCAGTTCACCGCGCTGCTGGCACTTGGATTCGTCGTCCTTCACATCGTGGCGCTCCTGGGAGATCACTACATCGGCTTCCAATTCGACCAGCTTTTCGTGCCGCTGGCGTCTCCGTACCGACCGGTTCAGGTCGCCATCGGCATGGTGGCCTTCTATTTACTGGTCCTGGTCATCGCGAGCTTTTACGTTCGGCGGTCGATCAGCTACGGCACGTGGCGAGCGATCCACTACGTCACGTTCGGCATTTTCGTGCTGGCGCTTGGCCACGGGGTGCTATCCGGCACCGACACCGGCGAGCCCTGGGCTCGGACCATCTACTGGGGTACCGGCCTGCTCGTCGCGGCGCTGAC